>NZ_JBEZZR010000033.1:0-61078 GCF_040639325.1 Actinoplanes sp. NPDC023936
CCCCGCGGGGCCGCCGCCGCCCGCCCCGCCCCGCGCCCCCGCCACCGCGGCGGGCCGGCACGTGCCGGCCCGCCGCTTCGTGATCGTTCAGGAGGTCGCCGCGTTGCGCGTCTCGTCCCGGACGTCCCGCGCGTCGGCGCGCGCGGTGTCCTTCGTCGTCTCCGCCGCGTGGCGTGCCGTGTCACGAACCTGTCCGGCGGCCTCCTGCACGGTGCCGCCCAGCTCGTCCTTGAGATCGCTGGCCACGTCCTTGACCCGATCGGTCAGGTCGCCGCTGTGATCCTTGAGCTGCTGACCGGCCCGGCGCTCGGCGTCGGTGACCGGCACGAGGGAGGCGGTGAGCATGCCGACGCCGAAGGCGATGATGCCGGCGGCGAGCGGGTTGCCCTGGGTCTGCGCGGCCACAGTGCGCGGAGCGGTGCGCACCGCCTGGGCCGCGTCGTGTGCCTTGTCCTGCGCCTTCTCGCCGAGGTGGGAAGCCGTCTCCGACGCCTTGTTACCTAGGTCGGAGGCCTTGTCACCCAGGTCGGAGGCCTTGTCGCTCAGCCGGGACGCCTGGTCGTGAGCGGCGTGCCGGGTGTCTTCGGTGGTGCCCATGACCTTCTCCTTCACCGCGGTCCAGCGTCGGCGGGCGACCTGGCGCGGGCTCGTCTTCTCGGCCAGCAGGTCGACGTCGCGGGTCAACGTCGCCCGGGTGTTCTCGATGTCACGCCTCAACCGGTCGGGTTCTTCAGCCATTGGGCGTCCTCCTTCAGCGTTTCCGCGGTGCGGCGCGGCACCGGGTCGACGGTCTTGAGCTTCTTGCGGCCGTTCACGAAGAGGACGGCGCCGATGGCGGCCCAGACGATCCCGACGATCAGGAACGCCCAGCCGTAGTCGATGACGTTGCCGAGGCCGAAGACCACCGCGAAGCTGAGCAGCAGCACGGCCAGGTAGCCGGCGAATCCGGCGCCGCCGAGCATCCCGGCGGCCTTGCCCGCCTTGGTCGCCTCCTGGCGGATCTCCGCCTTGGCGAGCTCCACCTCCTGCCGGAACAACTGCGACAGGTCGTTGCTGATGTTGCCGATGATCTCGCCGATCGAGGTCTCCGCGACCGGGTCGGCAACCGGGTCGGCGGAGTCGTGACGGTACGGGGAGGTCATGACCGCTCACCCGGAACGTAAGTCTCCGGCGTGGTGGTCGTCGGCGTGGTGGTCGTCGGCGTGGTGGTCGTCGGCGGCGTGGTGGCCGCCGGCGTGACGGGCTCCTGCACGTAGGTTTCCCGCACGACGGCCGGGGTGCCGGTGCCGGTCGCGGTGTACTCGGTCGTCGCGGCGTACCCGGTGGTCGGCTGCGTCGCCGGCGGGGTGGTGTATCCCGCGGTTCCGGACGTCTCGTACTCCGGGCGGAACGTGTCGGTGCTCGGCTTGCCGGCGTCGCTGTCCGCCTTCGCGACGCTCTTGCCGAGCCGGCCGACGACGAAGCCGGCGGCGAGCGCGGTGGCCAGGAAGGCACCGGGCCGGCGCCGGGCGAAGTCCTCGACCTCGCGCAGCACGCCGTCGGGACCGTTGCGGTCCAGGTAGTCGGCGAATTGACGGCCGCCGTCGGCGACGCGCGCCACGACAGCGGCGGCCGGCGAGTCCTCCCGCGCTCCGCGCATCTCGTCGAGGTGGTCGGCGGTCTGCCGGATGCTGCCGACGAGCCGGCTGTTCTGGGTACGGGCCTGCTCGTCCAGCTTGCCGCGGATCTCCGAGGCGACGCCGCGGGCCTGCGCCCGAGCCTCCTGCCCCACCCGCTGTGCCTGCTCCTTGGCGGTCTGGGTCACGTCGGCAGCGGCCTGCCCGGCGGACTCGCGCGCCTGCTGAGCAACCTGCCGCGGCTTCGACGACTCGTCGTTCTCCGAGGTCGTGCCGACGCCCTGGTAGGTGGTCGTGGTCTCGTATTCCGGGGCCGAGTAAGCCGGAACGGCCTGGGTCGCGGTCGTCTCGGGCGGAACGTCGGCGGGGTATGCCGGGTCGGCCGGCAGACGGCTGCCCGGGGAGATGTCACTCATGGTTCCTCCGATGGGGGGTCGGTCGGTCCTTGCATCTGTGCAGTTCTTGTGTCTGCAGTCTCTGCATCTGCAATCTGTGCGTCTGTGCATAGGACTACCCGCGCAGCCGGAGTCGACTCATCTTCCTTTGTGATGAATAGCGCGAATACCGAGACAGATAAAACCCCAGATCAGGGGTACGGGGACCGGCTCCCCTCCTCCTGTTAAGGTCGCCAACCGTGAGCGAAACCAGCGGCGTGCGCGTGATCGGCGGCCGGACCTACGACTTCTCCCGCCGCGTCGTCGTGATGGCGATCGTGAACCGCACACCGGATTCCTTCCACGACCGGGGCCGGACCTTCGCGCTGGAGAAGGCCACCGAGGCCGTCCAGGCCGCTGCCGAGAACGGCGCCGACTGGATCGACATCGGCGGGGTTCCGTTCGCCCCGGGCCCGGAGGTGACCGCCGCGGAGGAACTGGACCGGGTCCTCCCAGTCGTCGACGCGGCCCGCGACCGGGCCGTGGTCTCGGTGGACACGTTCCGCCCCGAGGTGGCCAGCGAGGTGATCAAGGCAGGCGCCGGGGTCATCAACGACACCTCCGGCCTGCGTGACCCGGCGATGGCTGACGCGGTCGCCGGCACCGACGCCCAGCTGGTCATCACCCACAGCCTCGCCGCTCCGCGCACCCTGCACCCGCGCCCGCAGTACGGCGACGTCACCGCTGAGGTCGCGGCGTTTCTGCGGGCCCGGGTCGAGCTGGCACTGTCCCGCGGGGTACGCCCGGACCAGATCATCATCGACCCGGGTCACGACCTCAACAAGAACACCCTGCACTCCCTAGCGCTCACCCAGCGCCTCGAGGAGATCACCTCCATCGGGTACCCGACGCTCGCGGCGCTGAGCAACAAGGACTTCATCGGCGAGACCCTCGGCCGCCCGCAGCACGAGCGGCTGGCCGGCACCCTGGCCACGGTGGTGTTCTGCATTCTGCACGGCGCCCGGATCATGCGCGTGCACGACGTGCGTGCGGCGGTCGACGCGGTGCGGATGACCGAGGCGATGCTGGGCTGGCGGGAACCGGCCTACCTGCGCCACAACATGGACTGAGGGCTACTTCTCCGCGATCGTTCCTCGATCACTTCTCGCCGGCATGCGGCATGCTGCCCAGCAGGTCCGTCATCCACGGTTGCGGCGGGACGGCGTCCGGGCCGAGGACCCGCATCGCACCGAGCACGGTGATCAGCATGCCCATCGCGAAGAAGTCACGCATCTCGTCCGGTGAGGCGCCGGTCAGTTCGCGCACCACCGTGTAGAGGTTGCCGTAGCAGGCCCGGACCGCGTCGCCGATCGTCGTCTCGGCCGCCGCGCCGTACCCGTGCAGCAGCACGATCAGCAGTTCCCGTTCCGCGAGCAGCTGCTTGTAGGCGTGGCCGAGCCCGTGCAGCGTCGGGTCCTGCTCGGCGGCCGCGCGCCATGTCGCTTCGATCCGGTCGCCGGCGTAGCGCAGGGTGGCGAGGAAGAGCTCCTGCTTCGAGCCGAAGAGCCGGATCACGTACGGCTGCGACACGCCCGCGATGCGCGCCACCTGGTCAGTCGTGGTGCCCGCGTATCCACCCTCGGCGAAGGCCTGCAGGGCCGCCGCGACGAGTTGGGCGTGACGGTCCTGGGCGGTGAGACGGGTGCGAGCCATGTTGACAGGTTATCAGTCAATGCATACCGTCGTTAGTTATCAGTGAATAACAACTACAGGGGGACGTAGAAAGTGACCACACTCGCACCCGAACGACCGGCCGCCCGGCCCCGAACCCGGCCGCTCGGCCTCGTGCTTGCAGCCGTCGGCATCCCGACGTTCATGGGCTCGCTCGACAACCTGGTCGTCAGCACCGCGCTCCCGGTCATCCGCACCGAGCTGGGCGCGTCGATCACGGACCTGCAGTGGTTCGTCAACGCCTACACGCTGCCGTTCGCGGCGTTCCTGCTCACCGCCGCCGCACTCGGCGACCGGCTCGGCCGCCGGCGGATGTTCCTGGCCGGCATCGCCCTGTTCACCCTCGCGTCCGCCGGTGCCGCTCTGGCCTCCGAGCCGTGGCAGCTCACCGCGGCTCGCGCCCTGCAGGGCATCGGCGGCGCGGCCGTCACGCCGTTGTCACTGACGTTGCTCGCCCAGGCCGTGCCTGATCATCGGCGGAACGCCGCGGTCGGGATCTGGGGTGGCATCACCGGCCTGGGCGTCGCGCTCGGCCCGGTCATCGGTGGCGCGGTGGTCGACGGCCTGACCTGGAACTGGATCTTCTGGGTCAACGTCCCGATCGGCGTCGTGGCCCTGATCCTCGCGGCCACGGTCCTCGACGAGTCCCGCGGCGGCGCCCGCCGGCTCGACCCGCTGGGACTGGTGCTGTCGGCGAGCGGGATGCTGCTGCTGATCTGGGGCATCGTCGACGGCCCGGAACACGGGTGGACCACCGGCCGGGTGCCGCTCATGCTGGGCGGGGGCGTCGCGCTGATCGCCGGGTTCCTGTTCTGGCAGGCCCGCAACAGTACGCCGATGCTGCCGCTCTCCCTGTTCCGGTCACGCGGCTTCAGCGTCGTCAACGTCGTCACCCTGACGTTCTCGGCCGGAGCGTTCGGGGCCGTCTTCCTGCTCGCTCAGTTCTTCCAGGTGGTCCAGGGGCTCAGCCCTCTCGAATCCGGCCTGCGCACCTTGCCGTGGACCGCGGCGCCGATGGTGGTCGCGCCCCTGGCCGGCATCTTCGGCGCCCGCCTCGGCCTTCGCAACCTGATCATCGCGGGCCAGATCTTCCTGGCCGCCGGCATCCTCTGGATCGGACTCGCCACGTCGACGGACGTCACGTACGGGCGGCTGGTCGTGGCGTTCGCCCTGGCCGGCATCGGGATGGGTCTGACGTTCGCGCCGGTCAGCACGATGACCCTGGCCAGCGTCGGCGAGCAGCAGCGCGGCGTGGCGTCCGGCACGAACAACACGATCCGGGAGTTCGGCGTCGCCACCGGCGTGGCCGTGCTGTCGTCGATCTTCAGCACGTACGGCGGTTTCACCAGTCACCAGGCCTTCGTCGACGGCGCGGTCCCAGCCGTCCTGACCGGTGCGGCCGTCATCGCGGCCGGCGCCGTGGCAGCGGCGTTCCTCCCACGGCGGGCCTGAGGCGGCGTTCCTCCCGCGCCGGAGCGGAGGGCGGGGTGCCCGGCCGGGCGCTGTGCCCCCGCCCTCCCGATCGGCGGGCCACGAAACATCGATGAACGGAACGCACCCGGCCTGTTGCACTTCCGCAACATGGCTGCAACGATGACCTTCAATTCCGAGCTGTCGGGTCACCACGAGAAACCGGCCACGTCCTCACCGGTCGATCCCGTCTCGCGGTGCCTCCGTTCCCCAGCGGCCACGGAATCAGGCCGCCGGCCCGCCGCCGGTGGTGCGAGAAGCCGTGTGTGCCGGACCTCCGACCGGCACACACATTTCGCCCCGGCGGTCTGCCGCCGTCCGCACTGGCTGCCGGGGCTTCACTTCAGCGATCAGCCAGATTCCACTCCGCCGGCAACGCGCTCTCGCACACCGCACACGCGAAGTCGCTCTCCTTCACCACGGTGACCGAACCGCACTCCACACCGCCGGAACTCGAACACAACCGTGAAACCGCCGGGATGCCACACACCGAGCCGCTCGACCGCCGCCGCGACGGCCGGCCAGCATGACGGCTCGGGACAGCACCCGGTCGCCTGGTCACTGACCTCCTCGACGCGCCCTCCACCGTCGCCGTCGCCGCCGCCGTCGCCATCGCCATCGCGTCGCCGTCCTCGTCCGTGGCCTCCCCGCAGCGAGCACATGTTGTCCGGAGG
The DNA here is from genome assembly GCF_040639325.1 of Actinoplanes sp. NPDC023936. Classification (NCBI taxonomy): domain Bacteria; kingdom Bacillati; phylum Actinomycetota; class Actinomycetes; order Micromonosporales; family Micromonosporaceae; genus Actinoplanes; species Actinoplanes sp. NPDC023936. The sequence goes on from NZ_JBEZZR010000033.1 coordinate 5,866, forward strand.
CGCTGGGCGGCGACTCAGCCGATCTGCACCCACACGTCGTCGAGGGTCCCGTGGAACTGGTCGTTGTTCGGCCCCACGCCCTTACCGCCGATCGTGAACGGGTGCTCGGACTCCACCGCCAGCTCGGCCGGCACGGCCACGCTGGCCTCGAGCCGATCGTCCACCAGGATCGCCAGCGTCGGGCCGGTGCGTCGGCACTCCAGGGAGTGCCAGCCACCGTCGGCCACCGAGGTACGGCTACGCGCCACGTACATCGTCGTGCCCACCTTGTCGCTGATCCCGCAGCTCGGTTTCCCGGAGAGCCCGTCGACCTGCAGCTTGTACTGCCCGCCCCCGGTCGAGTAGCCCTTCTGCAGGATGTTCTCACCGCTGCCGGTCTCGGCCGGGGAGAGCAGCACGCCTGCGCCGTACCGCAACGGACGGGCACCCGGGTTCAGGTCGTCGGTGTCGCCGGCCTGCAGGATGAGCCGCGGGCACGTGTCGCCGCCGCACTTGGCCGGGAAGTTCAGCGCCTGCCCGCTGCCGTGCGGCACCAGCTTCACCGCGGCGCCGTTGCGGAGGACGGCACGCAGCAGATTCCCGTGGCCCGACCCGTCGTCGAACGTCCCGTCTGCGATGGTGGTGTCGAAGTTGTACGACGCGACGTGCCCCGACGAGGCCGCAACCGCCACCGGCGAAGCGGCCGAGGAAGCCAACGAGGGCAGAGCGGGAGAGGGGGCGGAGGCCGAGGACGAGGACGCCGTGGGTGAAGAGGCCGCGGGTGAGGCGACCGCAGGTGAGGAGGCGTCCGCGGGTGAGGAGGCGTCTGCGGGTGAGGAAGCCGAGGAGGTCAGCGCCGGAGTGGTCTCGATGAACGCCGACGGGGAGGTGCCGGCGAACTCCGCGTACCGTTTCCGGGTCGCCCCGCCGATCACGGTGAAGTCCCCGACCGCACTGATCGCGCCGAGCGGCTCGCTCGCCACCAGCTGTCGCGTCCCGGCGACGCCGTTGGCCTGCGGCGACCATTCGAGCAGGTTGCCCTCCTTGTCGGCCGCGGCCAGCTTGCCCCGCACCACCGCGCCGTCGGTGCAGATCCCCTTAGCCCCGTTGTTGGTCGTGGTGCAGGCCTTGTCGAAGTGCCCGCCGACGTAGATCACGTCGCCGAGCAGGGCGATCGCCTGCGCGTCACCGTCGAACACCCGGGTCCAGCGGGTCTCCCCGGTCCGGGTGTACGAGACAGCCCGTCCACCCTGGCCGCCCAGTGCCGCGAACACGCCGTCCGGGTGCGCGGCCAGCGCGAACACCTGCGACACCGGCTTGGCCCGGAACGTCCGGTCGAGCACGCCGGTGGCCGGATCGACCGCGGTGAGCCGCAGGGTGGTGCTCACGTTGTTGGTCCGGTGGAAACGCCCGCCGATGTAGACCCGGTCGTCCGTGACGGCGAGCGCGTTGACCATGTCGTCGGTGGTCGGCGCCCACGGGTCGACGGCCCCGGTGGCGAGGTTGAAGGCGGCCAGGTTCCCGCGCGGCATGCCGTCGACCGAGGTGATCCGGCCGCCGATGTAGAGCCGCCCGTTACCGGCGGCCAGCGCGTTCGGCTGTCCCACGACGGTGTGCTGCAGCGGGGTCAGCGCGCCGGTGGTCGCTCCGATCCCCGCGACGGCGTCCCGCGCCTCCCCGTTGACGGTGTCGAAGTCACCGGCGGCATAGACGGTGTCCCCTTCGACGGCAAGGGCCCGCACGTTGGCGTCCACGACGGGGTTCCAGTCGAGCAGGGTGCCGGTCCGCGCGTGGAAAGCGGCGAGCCGGGTCCGCGGGGTGCTCCGCCCGTTGACGATGGCGCTGGTGAAGCTGCCCCCGACGTAGACGGTGTCGCCACGGTAGGCGACCGCGTAGACGGAGCCGTTGAAGGACGGTGTGGTCACCGGATCGGGAGAGACGATCTCGGCGAACGCCGTGCCACCGGCGGCGACGAGCACCGTCGCCAGCCCCATGGTCAGCACCCGCCGAAACGGCACGGGCCACCGCGCGAGTTCGACCAGACCAAGCTTGCCCCGCCCGCGCCCGGCTCCACCGAGCTTGACCCCACCGAGCTGGACCCCACCGCGCCTGATCCCACCGAGCATGGCCCGCCCGACCACCGATTTACCTTTTTTCAGCTTATTGGCCACGTTGGTGGCTAACTTCCCACCACACCAAAGGTGGCGGACCACTCGTCCGCCACCCGAGTGGCACCGCCGGACAACGGCTATGCTCCGGCCGTACCCTCAATCGATGAAGAGGAATCTCGTGCCGCACCGTCGCCGCACCCCCGCGCCCACCGCGTTGATCGCGGCACTGGCCGCCGGCGCCGCCGTGACCGCCTCCCTCAGCGGATGCGAAGTGGACATCGCGCCCGATGCGATCCCGGCGCCGTTCAGCGTGGCGCCGGCGCCCTCGGCCTCGGTGGGGCAGCCGGCGTACGTCTGCACGGCCGTCTACAAGATCCTCACCGACGGCGCGGTGCGGCTGGCCGGTAACGCGACCGGCGGTGGCGAGCAAGGCTTGCGGGACACGTTCGCCGCGATGTCGCAGGAGCTACGAGCCGCCGGCGCGGCGGGCACCGACGCGGCACAGCGCGAGCAGGTCACGGCGATCGCCACCGAGCTGGAACAGGCCGCGAAGGCGGAGGATCCGCAGGCCTTCCTGGACGGCGAGTTCGCGACCATCGGGCAGAAACTGGACGGCACCTGCCCGTAATCTGGATCGCATGATCAATAGGCCGGTTCGGATCGGGCTGCAGTTGCAGCCGCAGCACATGGATTACGCCACCATCCGCCGCACCGCGTCCCAGGCCGAGGAACTGGGCGCCGACATATTGTTCAACTGGGACCACTTCTTCCCCCTGTACGGCGAGAAGGACGGCCTGCACTTCGAGTGCTGGACAATGCTCGCCGCGTGGGCCGAGTCCACTTCCCGGGTGGAGATCGGCGCCCTGGTCACCTGCAACAGCTACCGCAATCCGGACCTGCTCGCCGACATGGCCCGCACCGTCGACCACATCAGCGACGGCCGGCTGATCCTCGGCATCGGCTCCGGCTGGTTCGAACGCGACTACACCGAGTACGGCTACGAATTCGGCACCGCCGGCGGCCGCCTAGACGACCTGGCCGAGGCGCTTCCCCGGATCGAGTCCCGCTGGGGCAAGCTCAATCCGCCGCCGACCCGGAAGATCCCGGTGCTGATCGGTGGCGGCGGCGAGAAGAAGACCTTGCGCCTGGTGGCGAAGCACGCCGACATCTGGCACAGCTTCGCCGACGCCGCGACGCTGGAGCACAAGCTCGGCGTCCTGCGGGAGCATTGCTCGGCGGTCGGCCGCGACCCCTCCGAGATCGAGGTCTCGGTCGAGGTGGGCGGTGAGGACGACCCCGCCGCGATCGGCCCGCGGCTGCGGGAACTGGGCGCGTCGCTCTTCACGGTCGGCTCGAACAGCACCGACCTCTCCCGGCTCCGCGACTGGATCGCCTGGCGCGACGACGTCAACAAGTAGCAACGACGTCAACAAGCAGCAACGAGGTCAACAAGCAGCGACGACGTCAACAAGCAGCAATCCGCGGGTGGTCACCGACCACCCGCGGACCACCAGCACACCAGCACACCAGCACACCAGCACGTCAGACGACGAGACTCAGCAGCATCACGCAGGCGAACCCCACCACCGAGATGATCGTCTCCATCACCGACCACGTTTTGATGGTCTGCCCCACCGTCATGCCGAAGTACTCCTTGACCATCCAGAATCCGGCGTCGTTGACGTGCGAGAAGAACAGCGACCCGGCCCCGATGGCCAGCGCCAGCAGCGCCACCGTGGGCGAGTCCAGGCTGGTGGCGAGCGGCGCCACGATGCCCGCCGCGGTGATCGTGGCGACGGTGGCCGACCCGGTGGCGACTCGGATGCCGACCGCGACCAGCCAGCCCAGCAGGAGCGCGTTCATGTTCGCGTCGGTGGCCGCGTCGGCGATCACGTTGCCCACCCCGGCGTCGACCAGGACCTGCTTGAACCCGCCACCTGCCGCGACGATCAGCAGGATGCCGGCGATCGGCGGGAGCGCGCCACCGATCACGGCGGAGGTCTCCTTGCGGTCGAATCCGGCGCGGTAGCCGAGCGCCCACATCGCCACGAACACGCCGGCGAGCAGCGCCACGACCGGCTCGCCGATGACCTCGAGGGCGTTGCGCACCGCGTCACCCTCGGGCAGGACGAGTTCCGCGACGCCCCGGGCGAGCATCAGGATGACGGGCAGCAGCACGGTGAGCACGGCCGCCCAGAAGCCGGGGTTGCGGCGCCCGCTGACCGACGAGTCGACGAGCTCACCGGGTTCGCTCGGGTTGGCCAGGTCGGTGCGGTCGACGAAGTCCTGACCGCCGGCCGGCCCGCTGCCGGGCCGGTCGGCGGTGGCCAGCAGCGCGGGTACGGGCAACGGCACCCGCTTGGCGATGAAGTTCCCGAACACCGGCCCCGCGATGATCACGGTCGGGATCGCGCAGAGCAGGCCGAGCATCAGGGTCAGGCCGAGGTCCGCGTTCAGGCTGGAGATCGCGACGAGCGGCCCGGGGTGCGGCGGCACGAGACCGTGCAGCACGGAGAGTCCGGCGAGGGCGGGGATGCCGAGTTTCAGCAGTCCCACGTCGGTCCGCCGGGCGACCAGCAGGACGATCGGCACCAGCAGCACGACGCCGACCTCGAAGAACAGCGGCAGTCCGATCAGCGCGGCGACACCGGCCATGGCCCAGGGCAGCGCCGCCCCGGAGACCCCGTTGACGATCCGGTTGACGATGCCGTCGGCTCCGCCGGACTCGGCCAGCAGCGCGCCGATCATCGAGCCGAGCGCGATCAGCACGCCCACGTTGCCGACCGTGGTGCCCAGCCCCGTGGTGAACGAGTCGATGGCTGCTCCCGGCGCGGCACCCGCGACGAGGCCGAGCACCCCGGAGCCGGTGATCAGGGCGAGGAACGGATGCCATTTCGCCCAGGCGATCAGCAGGACGACGGCGGCGATGCCGAGCACCGCTGCCAGGATGAGCTGGCCGGTACCGGCATCGGTGATGGCCTCGGCGGCAAGGGGCGTCATGCGCCCGCGTTACCCACCTCAAACCTCATTCAATCTCCAGGCTGATTCCATCTCTAGGCTGCCAGCCCGGCCTTAGCCTGCCGGGTGAGGTCGTCGCCGAGGACCTCACGGTCCCCGCGCTCCACCGCGTCCAGCGCGAGCTTCGCGACCACGGCCGGGTCGGTCTTCTGCTCCGTCGGCACGCCCGCGGCCATGTCGGTGTCCATGTACGCGACGTGCAGCCCGGTCACGCTGATCCCGGCCGGCGCGAGCAGTTCCCGGGTGGCGTTGGTCAGCGCCCAGGCCGCCGCCTTGGCCGCCGAGTACGACCCCAGCGCTCCCGGATGCACCCAGGACAGCACGGACAGCACGTTGAGGATCGCTCCCCCGCCGTTCGCCTCGATCACCGGCGCGAAGGCCCGGGTCACCGCGAGCGTGCCGAAGTAGTTGGTCTCCATGTCGAGCCGGATCCCGTCCAGCTCACCGCCGATGACGGGCTGCCCGGCCGAGACACCGGCGTTGTTGATCAGCAGGGTGGCGTCGGAGGCCCGGGCCGCGGCGCGGGCGACGGAGGCGGGGTCGGTCACGTCGAGCGGGAGCGGGACAGCGCCAGGCAGGTCGATGCTGCGCGGGTCGCGGGCGGCGGCGTACACGGTGGCGCCGCGTTCGAGCAACTGGGCGGCGAGGTGGCGGCCGAACCCGCGGTTGGCTCCGGTGACGACGGCGACGGCAGTGGTGAGGTCCATGCCGTTAGATTATGACCATCATCTAATAGCGGCAAGGTAATAGATGACACACATCATCTATAGTTGGCTCCATGGGACGGGTATCTCAGGCGCAGGCACAACAGAACCGGGCGCACATCGTGGCGACGGCCGCCCGGTTGTTCCGCGAGCGCGGCATCGCCGGGGTGAGCGTCGCCCACGTGATGGCCGAGGCCGGGCTCACCCACGGCGGTTTCTACAAGCACTTCGCCTCGAAGGACGCCCTGGTCGCCGAGGCGGTGACCGAGGCCTTCATCGAGCAGGCAGCAACATTCCAAGATCGCGCAGGCGGTCCCGACCCGGAGACGCCGGAAAAGCCGGAGACGCCGGAAAAGCCGGAATCCCTGGGCGGGCTACTCGACGCCTACCTCTCCCCCGATCACCGCGACCACCCCGGCACAGGCTGCCCGTCCGCGGGTTTCGGCGGCGACATCGCGCGCGCCGCCGGTGGCGACGGGACCCGCCGGGCGTACGCCCAAGGGGTTGAAGCGTTCGCCAGCCGCCTGGGTGACCACGGCGAACCGGATCTGGCCACGCTCAGCACGATGGTCGGCGCCCTCATCCTGGCGCGCGCCACTGCGGGCACCGACCTGTCCGACCGCATCCTGGCCGAAGCCCGCAGTGCTCTCGAGGAAACAACAGTCCTCAGAAAGTAGAACAGCCTTCAAGAAGCAAAACCGCCGGGAAGAATCAGCCCAGCGGGAGCCCTTCCTGCAACAACACCAGCGCCTTCTCCAACCGGTGATAGTCCGCAGGCGTGACCCCGTCGGCCTGACCGGAGTCCCCCGGCGGCAGCACCGCGAGCATCGCCCCGACCGCCGCACCCGCGGTGACCCGCGCCGAGAAGTCGTCCGCCGGCAGGCCGGCTCGCTCGGCGATCACCCCGGCCACCATGTCGATCGCCTCGGTCATCTGGTGCAGCATCCGCGCCCGCAACTCCGGCACACCGAGCACCAGCCGCTGGCGACGCCGCTCGAACTCCCACGTCTGCGGCCTCATCCCGTCGAACACGCCGCGGATCCCGCGCAGGATCGCCTCGACCGGCGGGACGGCGGCGGGCTGGGCACGAATCGCGTCGAGGAGCACCGCGTCGACGTCGTCGGCCAGCACGACGTCCTCCTTGGCCGGGAAGTAGCGGAAGAACGTGCTGGGCGAGACCTCGGCCGCTTCGGCGATCTGGTCCACGGTGGTCGCCGCGTAACCCTGCTCCTCGAACAACCGCATCGCGTGTTCGCGGATCGCGGCCCGGGTCTTCGCCTTCTTGCGCTCACGCAATCCGGTGGGAGGGGCTGTCATACTCCCGATTCTGCCAGCACCACCGGCTCCGTCTCGGTTCCGCGCGCCGGCATGACGATCAGCGCCAGCACCGCGCCCGCCGCCGCCACCCCGCCCGCGACCAGCAGCGCGAGGTCCATGCCGGAGACGAACGCGGCGCGCACCGACGCGAGCAGTGCCGGGTCGCCGAGCTGCCCGGCGACCGCGGCGCCGGAGGTGGCGCTGTCCCGGACGGCGTCCGCCATCGGTGCGGGCAGTCCGGTCGTGTCGACCGCCTCCCGGTATCCGGAGTTGAGCAGCATGCCGAGCACCGCCACCCCGATCGCGCTGCCGACCTGCCGCAGCGCCTGGATCAGGCCGTTGCCGGCGCCGCTGCGTTCCGGGGTGAGCGCGCCGAGCGCGGCGTTCATCGACGACGGCATGGTGAACCCGACCCCGATCCCGGCCAGCGTGATCCAGAAGGCGGTGACCCAGTAGGGCACGTAGCCCTCCGTCGAAAAGGAAGTCGGGTTGGAAGTCGACGTGGAAGAAGTCCCCGCACCGGCGAACAAGCCCGCCGCCATCAGCGCCAGCCCGGCCGCGATGATCACTCGGGTGCCGAGCCGGCCGGTGAGCGCCCCGGCGAGCCGGGCGCCGGCGACCAGTCCCCCGATCACCGGGAGCAGGCGCAGCCCAGTGCCGAACGCGTCCTGCCCGCCGACCGCCTGAAAGAGCTGCGGCAGCGCGAAGAGCAGCCCGAAGAACGCGAATCCGGCGATCGTGGCGAAGAGCGTGCCACCGGTGAACGCCCGGTTCCGGAACAGCCCGAGATCGATGAGTGGCGCCGCGGCGCGCCGCTGCCACAGCACCAGCACGACCAGGGACAGCACGCCGGAGGCGATGAGGACCTGGGTGCGCGGGTCACCCCAGCCGCGTTCACCGGCTTCGATGATCCCGTACGTCACCGCGACGAGTCCCGCCGCCGACAGCGCGGTCCCGGCCGGGTCGAAGCGGCGTCCCCGGTCGCCGTGCGACTCGGGCACCCAGGCGGCGACGGCGATCAGCCCGAACACCACCAGCGGCAGGTTGATCAGGAAGACCGAGCCCCAGTGGAAGTGATCGAGCAGCCACCCCGCCGAGCAGCAACCCTGACGGCCGAACCGGTCCCCGAGCATCCCGGCGGGCAGCAGAGCCGCGGCGAGAACCAGCAGGTAGGAGGTGGTGAACCACTGCAGGTCGCCGGTCGAGGCGCCGAGATCACCGGCGAGCGTCGGCAGGGCGACGCTGAGCACGGTGCCGTCGAGCCCGACGGCGAGGGTGCAGAGAGCGAGGGCGGCGAGCGCATACCAGCGCTTCGTGATAGTAGCCATCTTTTGAGAGTAACTCTCAAAAGATGGCGACAGTCGTTTCCGAGATGCCACTCAGCTGACGGCGCGCCGCCAGCGTCCCGTTGCGAGGGTGTGTCACGATCTCGCCTGGCGATTCCCGGGGAAAGCGGAGGGCACGATGAAGAAGGTCATCGGCTGGATCCTGCTGTTCCTGCTGGTCTTCTGGATCGGCACGAACCCGAGCCCGGCCGCCGACGTGGCCCGCAGCATCGGCGACGGGATAGCCCAGATCTTCCGCAACATCGGCACGTTCTTCTCAGAGCTCGCGAACGGCTGAGCTGACGAACGGCTGAGCTGGAGAACGACTGAGCTGACGAACGACTGAGCTGACGACTGAGCCGCCCGCCCACCACAGATGCGAATCCTCTGCGCCGGACTGGCAACCGTCGACATCGTGCAACGCGTCGCGCGCCTCCCCGGCCCCGACGAGAAGGTCCAGTCCGAGTCGGTCGAGGTAGCCGCCGGCGGCCCGGCCGCGAACGCCGCCGTCACCGCGGCCGCCCTCGGCGCCCCGCTGGGCATCGAGGTCATGCTGGTCAGCGCGGTCGGCGCGCACCCGCTCGGCGATCTGATCCGCACGGATCTCGCCACCCACGGGGTCACCTTGATCGACGCGGCGCCCACCAGCACCGATCCGCCACCGGTCTCCGCGGTCACCGTCCTGTCCGGTACCGGCGAACGCACGATCGTGAGCCGCAACGCCGGGAACCACACGGTGCCCGTCCCCGCCGGCGGCCTTCCCGACGGGGACCTGACCCTGGTCGACGGTCACCATCCGGCCTTGGCCGTGGCCGCCGCCCGGGCCGCACGCCGGCTGCTGGTCGATGCCGGAAGCTGGCGCCCGGTCTTCGCCGACATCTTCCCGCACGCCGAGGTGGTGGCCTGCTCAGCCGACTTCCGCCACCCCGAAAGCCCGCCCCGCCACCCGGAAAGCCCGCTCCGCCACCTCGCGCCGCACGTGATCGTCACGCACGGACCCGACCCGGTCCACTGGTTCAGCGGCCCCCGTCACGTCGAGATCGCGGTCCCCCCGGTCCGGGCCGTCGACACCGCCGGCGCCGGCGACGCCTTCCACGGCGCCCTGGCGGTGAGCCTGATCCGCGGCGAACCGCTCGACACCGCCATCCGGCAGGCCATCGCCGTGGCCGGCGTACGCGTAGCGCACGCCGGCCCGAGATCGTGGCTCCATCACCTATGAAGCGAACACCAATCCAAGCGACACCAATCCAAGCGACACCGATCCAAGCGACACCAATCCAAGAACCGGCCGGCCTCAGACCGTCCGAGCCAGCCGATCCGCCAGCAGCTTCGCGAACCGCGCCGGATCCTCCAGGTCGCCACCCTCAGCGAGCAGCGCCGTCCCGTACAGGAGCTCAGCGGTGTCCGGCAGGGTCGTGTCGTCGGCGCCACGCTCGTACGCCGCCCGCAGCCCGGAGACCAGGGGGTGGCCGGGGTTGAGCTCGAGGATCCGCTTGACCCGCGGCCCTTCCTGCCCCATCGCCCGGTACATCTTCTCCAGCGCCGGCGTGATGTCGTCAGCGTCGCTGACCAGGCAGGCCGCCGAGGTGGTCAGCCGGTGCGACAGCCGGACCTCCTTCACCTGGTCGTCCAGCTTCTCCTTGAGGAAGCCGAGCAGCGGCCCGAAGTCGCCCTCCGCCGCGGGCGACTCCTCGTCCTTCTTCAGGTCGACCGAGCCGCGCGCGATCGACCGCAGCTTCTTGCCGTCGAATTCGGTCACCGCGTCGACCCAGATCTCGTCGACCGGGTCGGTGAGGATCAGCACCTCGTAGCCCTGCTCGCGGAAGGCTTCCATGTGCGGCGAGTTCTCCACCTGGGAGCGGCTCTCGCCGGTCAGGTAGTAGATCTCCTCCTGGCCCTCCTTCATCCGCTCGACGTAGGCGGCGAGCGTGGTGGGCTCCTCCGAGGCGGTCGTCGCGAACGAGGAGATCTCCAGGATCGGCTTGTGGTTGTCCGGCTCGCTGAGCAGGCCTTCCTTGATCGCCCGGCCGAACTCGCGCCAGAACGTCGCGTACTTCTCCGGGTTGCCGGTCATCAGGTCCTTGATGGTGGAGAGGACCTTCTTGGTGAGCCGGCGCCGGATCATCTGGATGTGCCGGTCCTGCTGCAGGATCTCCCGGGAGATGTTCAGCGACAGGTCGGCCGCGTCCACGACACCCTTGACGAACCGCAGGTAGTCGGGGATCAGCTCCTTGCTGTCGTCCATGATGAAGACGCGCTTGACATAGAGCTGCAGGCCCCGGCGGGCATCCCGCTGGAACAGGTCGAACGGCGCGCGGGCCGGGATGAAGAGCAGCGCCTCGTACTCGAAGGTGCCCTCCGCCTTCATGTTGATGATCTCGAGCGGGTCGGTCCAGTCGTGGCTGATGTGCCGGTAGAACTGGTGGTACTCCTCGTCGGTGACCTCGCTGCGCGGCCGCGCCCAGAGCGCCTTCATCGAGTTGAGCGTCTCGCCCTCCTCGCCCGGAGCGGAGACCAGCCGGATCGGGAACGCGATGAAGTCGGAGTACTTCTTGACGATCTCCTTGATCTTCCACTCTTCGGCGTAGTCGTAGAGGGCGTCCTCCTCGTCCTTCGGCCGCAGGTGCAGCGTCACAGTCGTCCCGACCGGCGCGTCCGGCGCGTCGTCGATCGAGTAGGTGCCCTCGCCCGCCGACTCCCAGCGCGTGCCGTGCCCGTCGGTGCCGGCCTTGCGGGTCACCAGCGTGACCTTGTCGGCGACCATGAACGTCGAGTAGAACCCGACACCGAACTGACCGATCAGTTCCGGACTTTCGGTGGCCGCCGCGAGTTGTGCTTCCTTGAGCTTGGTCAGCAGCTCCGCGGTGCCGGACTTCGCGATCGTGCCGATCAGCTCGACGACCTCTTCGCGGGTCATCCCGATGCCGTTGTCCCGCACGGTCAGCGTGCGCGCCCCCCCGTCCGATCCGGCACCGCCTGCCTCGATCTCGATGTGCAGGTCGGAGGTGTCCGCTTCCAGGCCGTCCTGCAGCTTGGCGAGGCGCAGTTTGTCCAGCGCATCGGACGCATTGGAGATCAGCTCACGCAGGAAGATGTCCTTGTTCGAATAGATCGAGTGGACCATCAGCTGCAGCAGCTGGCGCGCCTCTGCTTGGAACTCCAACGTCTCCATCGTCACCCGTTTCCGTCATATCCGTGGGTACTCCAGGCCGATCGTATGACGTTCCGAAACCCGACACCCTTTCCGGTACGGCTAACCAGCCCCCAACCGCACGATTCTCTCCCCGAGAGTCCGCGCGATCTCCCTGCGCCGTCCCGGCCGCTGCGCGGCCGACGGCTACCGGTGCACCCTCACCCCGCGGCTCGCCCCGTTGAAAAGCAGGTTCAGCAGGAAGACCACGATGACCGTGGTGGTGATCGAGCTACCGAAGATGATCTGCAGCTCGTCCGGCATCCGGCCGTAGAAGTTCGGCGCGACCACCGGGATCATCCCGACGCCGATCGACACCGCGATGATCAACAGGTTGTTGGTGCCGTCGAACTCGACCCGCCGCAGGCTCCGGATGCCGACCGCCGTGACGGTGGCGAACATGACGAGCGCGGCGGCCCCGATGACCGGGCCGGGCACCGCGGCGATGATCTCGCCGAGCTTCGGGACCAGGCCGAGAAGGACCAGGATGACACCGGCCGCCGTCACGACGTACCGGCTCTTCACCCGGGTCACCTGGACGAGGCCGACGTTCTGGGCGAACGCCGTGTCGAGGAACGAGTTGAACGCGCCGGCGAGGATGCCGGAGAGGCCGTCGGCGGCGAGACCGCGGGCGATGTCGTTCTCGCTGGGCTCCCGCCCGACCGCCTGCCCGACAGCGATCATGTCGGCCGTCGACTCGACAAAGATGATCAGCATGACGATGCACATCGAGACGATCGCGGCGGCCTGGAACTCGGGCGGCCCGAAGTAGAACGGCCGGGCCAGCCCGAACCAGCTCGCCGCACCGACGCCGGAGAAGTCCACCAGACCCATGAACGACGCCACGATCACGCCGAAGACCAGGCCGATCAGCACCGAGAGGGAAACCAGGAAACCCCGCGCGAACCGGTTGATCAGCACGATCATCAGGATGATCGCGCCGGCCAGGGCCAGGTTGCCGAGGTCACCGTACCCGGGGGCCTCCTCGTCGTTGCCGGCGATCAGGCCGGCGCCCGCGTCGATCAGCGAGAGGCCGATGACGGTGATGACCGTGCCGGTGACAAGCGGCGGGAACAGGTGGATGATCTTCGCGAACGGCTTGGCGATGAGCAGCCCGAAGAGGCCGGAGACCAGGAACGCGCCGTAGATCGCCGGCATCCCGTACTTGCTCCCGATCAGGATCATCGGCGTGAGCGCCGCGAAGGTCGCGCCGGCCACGACCGGCAGCCGCACGCCGAGGATCCGGCCGACCCCCAGGCTCTGCACGATCGTGATCAGCCCGGCGACGAAGAGGTCGGCGTTGACCAGGATCGCGATGGTGCTCGGGTCGAGCTTCAGGGCGCCGCCGACGATCAGCGGGACGGCCACGCAGCCGGCGTACATGACGAGCACGTGCTGAAAGCCGAGCACCGCCAGGCGGCCGTACGGCAGGCGCTGGTCGACGGGGTGCCTGCCCTCGGCAGGGGGCGCCGATCCGGAGGGCGCCGATCCGGAGGGCGCCGATCCGGAGGGCGCCGATCCAGAGGGCGCCGATCCAGAGGGCGCCGATTCGGGGGGTGCCGATCCAGAGGGCGCCGATTCGGGGGGTGCCGATTCAGACATCGGGGTTCCTTCCACGTGGAAGTAAAGTCCCGCGATTCTCGGCCCGCTTTGTTTACAGCGATCGATACAGTGTTGCGTGTCGATTAACTAGATCAACAGCCCGGACCGGCCGCCACACCATCTTCGATGCTATAGGCGGAAATATCGCCCTTAACCCAGTCGGTCAGCTGCGTGGTCGACGTCGGCGCCACCCCGTTCACGCTCATGTACCCCACGATCGCCGTGTCCACCGTCCGGCACGTGGCAGCGGCCGCAACCGCCCGGACGTCACCCTCCAGCTTCTCCGGGATGAACGCAGCGTAAGAAGCACCAGCAACACTCACCGTGAGCGCCACCGTCACCACCGTCTCCATCAAGCGCATGCCAGCAGCCTAGCGACCGTCACGGAAAGTATCCAACCGACCGTTCGGTCGAGATCACCAACCCGCTGTACCACGGAGAGTGACATCACCGCCGAGACGAATGAATCCACGTGAGCCTTTACCTGCCCCACCGGGATTCGATAGCTTGATTACTCGGAGCAACGGTCTAGTAACGCTGGAGGAACCCATGCGTCGTGCCGCTGTCGTTCTCGCCCTCGTCCTCGCCGGCCTCTGGATCGCCGCGCCCGCTAACGCGTTCGCGCACAACAGAGTGCACAGCCCGGCCCTGCATGCCCTGCTCGACGGCCTGACCCTGCTGGTCGCCTCGGCGCCGGTCTGGACCGCCCTGCTCTGGAGTGGCGGCCGCCGCTGGCTGCTGGCCGCGCTCATCGCCGTGGTCCAGGTCCCCGTCGCGATCATCGGATTCGTGCCGATCGTCGACCCGTACCTGCACCTGACCCTGTTCGCCGTCGCCCTCGGCCTCACGGCCGTCAGCTTGCGGGTGGTCCGTAGCCAGGCACGGGCTACCGCCGTACCCGCACCCAGTCGCCGCTAGCCAGGCGACCGGAACGGCCAGGCCGGCAACGGCCTGGCCGTCTCTGCTGCTCTCCCGGTCACGCCGGCCCCAGCCGGCCCGATCGAGCACGTCAAGTGGACCTGCGATGTGATGTCCATTTAACGTGCCCGCAAGTGAGTCTCGCCACAATGTTCTCGTGGTGACCGAGACGATGATGCCGGTCAACGGCATCCAGGTGTGTGTCGAGACGTTCGGCGAGCCGGCCGATCCCCCGCTGCTGCTCCTCTCCGGGGACGGCGGCTCGATGGATTGGTGGGACGACGAGTTCTGCCGGCGCCTGGCCGCCGGCGGCCGGCTGGTGGTGCGCTACGACCACCGGGACACCGGCCGTTCCACGTGTTTCCCGGTGGGTTCCCCGGCCTATTCCGGGGTGGACCTGATGAACGACGCCCTGGGCGTGCTCGACGTCCTCGGCCTCCCGTCAGCCCACCTGGTCGGCTTCTCCCTGGGCGGCGGCATAGCCCAGCGGATAGCGGTCAACCATCCCGGCCGCGTCCTGTCCCTCGCCCTGATCTCCACAAGCGCAGGCTCCGGCGACGCCGACCCCGACCTCCCCGCACCGCCGCCCCCGGCCTCGACGCCGCTGGCCGTGGCGACCCGCTCGCTCCCGGAGATCGACTGGTCCGACCGTAAGGCCGCCGTGACCAGGCTGATCACCGAGATCCGCGACCGAGGCGGCCCGTTCACCGCGGCCGAGCCCCACCTGCGACGCCTGGCCGAACGCATCTTCGACCGCAGCGCCGACCTGGCGGCAGGCCGCCGCAATCACCGCATGGCCGGGTACGGCCCGCCCGTCCGCGACCGCCTCGCGACCATCGTGGCGCCCACCGTGATCCTGCACGGAACCCTGGACCAGCGCTTTCCCGCCGAGCACCCCCGGGAGCTGGCCGACGCGATCCCGAAGGCCCGCCTGGTCTGGCTGGACGGCGTAGGCCACGAACTGCCGCCCCGAGCCGTATGGGACAAAGTCCTGGACGAGATCCTCCAGGTTGCCTGACGAGCAGTCGCCCGACGAGCAGCCGCCCGGCGAGGAGCAGCATTTCCACCCCGCATGCGTCTTCCGTCGTAGGCCGAAAGTCCTACTTCGGCCCCTGCGGATACCACCATGGTCCGATGCGCGGGCCGGCCCTCGAGCGAGATGCTGACAGGCATCGCCGACCTGGCATCCCACGCTGGAGGATCACGATGACCGCGGCTCCGCTGGCCCACGCCGACACCCTTGTCCTGGACTACCTGGCCGCGCTCTGGGCGGCCGGCGACGACCTCTCCCCCGAGGCCCGGGATGATCTGATGAGCACCGTCACCGGCTACATCGCCTTGCGCCGTGACCTCGCCGACGACCCGGCCCGGGTGCTCACCCGCCTGGGTCCCCCCGAGCAGCTCGCCGACGCCGTCCGCCGCGGCGGCATGGCGACCCACCTGCGCCTGCCCAGCCCCGCCCCGGCCCCGCAGAGGGCCGCACCGGCCAGCGGCGGCGCCGACCACACCGCGGTGGCCCTGCTGATAGCCGGCGGCTTCGTCCTGCCGGTCCTCGCCCCCGGCGCCGGCATGCTGATCGCCACCGGCTCCCCGAGCTGGACCCCGATGCAGAAAGCGGCAGCCTGGATCCTCACCACCGGCTCAGCCGCAGGCGCACTGCTGGCCGCGCTGGTGCTGGCCGGCTTCGCCGGCGGCCTGGCCCTCCTGATCCTCTACCTGGGCGCCTGCGCCGGCTCGGTCACCGCCGGCCTGGCCCTCCTGGCCGGCCTGAAACGCCCCTGAAAACGCCCGGGACCGCTCGGTCCACTCACCGGGCCAGCCCTGACCTGGGTCGCCAGCACCTGGGTGAGCCCGTCAAACGCGCACCGGACCGCACAGGAACAACGGACTCCTAGAGGCGCAGCCGCGCCATCACCGGGAGGTGATCGCTGCCGGTGCGCGGCAACGTCCGCACATCGACGACAGTCATCCCGTCGGCCAGCACATGATCGATCCGGGCCACCGGCAGGCGCACCGGCCAGCTGAACGCGAACCCGGCCTCCGCGGTGTGCAGCCGTCCCAGGACCGGCTCGAGCGCCCGATCGTCGACGGTGCTGTTCAGGTCACCGAGCAGCAGCACCCGGTCGAGAGGCTCGGCCACGATGGCCGCGGACAGCTTGCGGGCGCTCTCGTCCCGGTTCGCCGAGTCGAATCCGCCCAGCCCGAGCCGCACGGACGACAGATGCGCCACGTAGACCGCGACGTCTCCGTACGGCGTGTGCGCCACGGCCCGCAGCCCCCGGTTCCAGTCGGGCCCCTGGGTGCTCGGCCGGATGTCCAGCAGCCGCGCCTCGGTGAGCGGATACCGCGACCAGAGCGCCACCGTCCCCTGCACGGTGACGTACGGATAGTCACGCCCGGACGCAGCCGCTCCGGACCCAGCCACCCCGGACCCGGCCGCCCCCAACCCAGCCGCCCCCAACCCAGCCGCCCCCAACCCAGCCGCCCCGAACGCAGCCGCATAGAGGGGCAACGCCTCCGGTGTCACTTCTTCGAGCCCGACGAAGTCCGGCCGCGACTCGAGCAGTGTGCGCACGGTTCCGGCCGGATCCGTGTTCTCGTCGCTGACGTTGTGCTGCACGACGACGAACTGGTGGGTGCCGCCTGACGGCGGCAGCAGCCGTTCCCCGAAGACGCCGAGCCAGACGACGAGCGGCAGGACGGCGACGAACACCGCGCGCAGCGAGCGGAACCAGGCCCGTACGAGCAGAACTGGAATCGCCAGCCCCAGCCACGGCAGGAACGTCTCGAGGAGGCTGGCGTTCGGCACTGCCCGGTGAAACAGGAGCAGAGCCGCGACGATGATCGGCACCGGCACATGGTGCCAGGCGCACGCACGGCGGCGAGCCGGGCTCGGAAGGGGCAGGATGGGAGCATGCGCCTGGTTTCCCTGCTGCCCTCCGCCACCGAGATCGTGTACGCCCTCGGCTTGGGCGACGACCTGGTCGGCGTGACGTTCGAGTGTGACGAGCCACCGGCTGCCCGCTCCACGAAGACCGTCGTGGTCGGCGGCCGGGACACGAAGGCGATGACACCCGCGGAGATCGACGACTACGTCCGCACGCAGATGGCGGCCGGTGGCGACCTCTACACGCTGCACGCGGACGCGCTGGCGAACCTGGCCCCCGATCTGATCCTGACGCAGGACCTCTGCCGGGTGTGCGCGCTGCCGTCGGGTCACGTCGAGGACGCCCTCGCCCACCTCGGCTGCCGGGCGGACGTGTTGTCACTGGACCCGCACACCCTCCCCGAGGTGCTGGCCTCGTTCGAGGAGGTGGCGAGCGCGGTGGGCGTACCGGATGAGGGCCGTGACCTGACCGCCCGGCTGAAGCAACGCCTGGACCGGGTGGCGGCGGCGGTCGGAGGCCGCCAGCGTCCGAAGGTGACAGTGGTCGAGTGGGTGGATCCGCCGTTCGGCGCGGGGCACTGGGTGCCGGACCTGGTCGCCGCGGCGGGCGGTGAGCCGGTGGCGGCCCGGCCGGGTCAGCGCTCGGTGCAGGTGTCCTGGGCCGAGCTGACCGCGCCGGAGCCGGAGATCGTGCTGGTCACGCCGTGCGGGTACCACCTGGACGGCGCGATCCGGCAGGCCGAGGCGGTGGCGCCGCACTTCCCGAACGCGCAGGTATGGGCGATGGACGGCGACGGCCTGGTGGTCCGGCCGGGCCCTCGGCTGATCGACGGCGTCGAGGCGATGGCCGCGATCCTGCACCCCGGCGCCGTCCCGCCCGCCCCCACCGGTTCCGTGGCCCGAGTCGCCTGACCCACGATCCGCAGACGTCTTCTCCGCCCGCGCCGCTGCTCCTCAGCCGTGCCCGTGCCCGCTGCTTCTCGGGCCTGCCCGCTGCCCGGCCTCCTTTGCCGAGGGCCTACTGCGTCACCAAGGTCGCGGACCAGCGGCTACGGGCGGTGTGCCGCACCCGGGACGCCTGGCGGAGCCAGATCACATCACGCCCGAACGACCACGCCAGCGACCCGAGCGCCACGGCCAGGGCGGCGACCGCGAGCCACCCCGGCAGCAGACCGCTCACCACGACCGCCAGCATGACGCCCTGCTGCGCGGCGACGACCTTGCGGCCGAACCGGGGCGGCAGCGGCGCGTTCAGCCAGGGCAGCGCCCAGGACGCGGCCACGAACACGTACCGGAACGCGCCGATGGCGATCGCCCACCAGCCGTACTCGATCGCTGCCGACACGCTCAGCACCAGGATGAGGAACGCGTCGACCTCCATGTCGAACCGCGCGCCGAACGCCGTGCTCGTTCCGGTACGGCGGGCCACCTGCCCGTCCACGCCGTCCATGGCGAGCGCGACCACCGCGATCGTGACCAGGAGCACGGCCGGCACGGCCACCCCGGACGCGGTCGAGGCAACCAGCGCGGTCACGCCGCCGGTGAGGATCGCGCGCCCGAAAGTGATCAGATTCGCCCATCCCAGGGACGGCAGCCCGGCGCGGTGCAGGAGCCCGCACAGAACGGTTCCGAACACGACCCCCGCGACCCATCCCCAGCTGCTCAGGCCGGAGGTAACCGCGAGGCCGGTCAGCAGGAGCAGCTGGGCGGCGAACCCGGCCAGCGGAGCCCGGGACGGACTCGTCGTGGTCGTGGCGGTACTGATGGTCACCGTTCCTCCTGGACGTAGGGTTTAGCCGCTGTCCCCGATTGACACGCTCTCCGGGGATGTTCGGTTCACGAAAAGCCCGATCCGTTCTTCGAAGCCGCTCTGGGCAACATCTGGTAGAGCACAACCTCTGGCAGAGCAGGACATCTGACAGAGCAGAGCGGCTGAGAGTGCGGACCCTCTGAGAGGACGCCCCCTTTGTCGACATCGGCTCGTGCTGTATCGGCCCGTGCTTCATCGGCCCGTGCTTTCTGGTTGGCTTGCCCGGGATCGGGCGAGATACGCACCGAGGAGGTACCCGATCCCGGTCCGGGTGAGGTTCTCGTCCGGACCCTGCACTCCGGAGTGAGCCGCGGCACCGAGACGCTCGTCTTCCAGGGACGGGTGCCGGAGAGCCAGTGGGCGACGATGCGAGCGCCGTTCCAGGCCGGCGACTTCCCGGCGCCGGTGAAGTACGGCTACCTCAATGTCGGCGTGGTGGAAGCCGGTGTCCCCGAACTCGTCGGCAAGACCGTCTTCTGCCTCTTCCCGCACCAGACCCGGTACGTGGTGCCGGCCGCGAACGTGACAGTGGTGCCGGACAGCGTGCCACCGGACCGCGCCGTGCTCGCCGGCACTGTCGAGACCGCGGTGAACGCCGTCTGGGACGCGCGTCCCCAGCTCGGTGACCGGATCACCGTGGTCGGCGGCGGCATGGTGGGCCTGTCCGTCGCGGCGGTCCTGGCCGGTTTCCCCGGAACCGACGTCCAGCTGGTCGACACCGACGTGAGCCGGAACGACATCGCGCGATCCCTGAAGATCGGCTTCGCCACCCCGGAGAACGCCACCGAGGACCGTGACCTGGTGATTCACGCGAGCGCGACATCAGCCGGCTTGACGCGGTCCCTGGAACTGCTGCGTCCCGAGGGCACCGTGGTCGAGCTCAGCTGGCACGGCGACCAGCCGGTGAGCGTGCCCCTGGGCGAGTTCTTCCACTCGCGCCGGCTGACGATCCGCAGCAGCCAGGTCGGCGCGATCCGCCCCGACCGCCACCGAACCTACGCCGACCGCCTCGCGCTGGCCCTGTCCCTGCTGGAGGACTCCCGCTTCGCAGCGTTGATCACCGGACGGTCACCCTTCGACGACCTCCCGAAGACCCTCCCCCGCCTGGCCGACGGCTCCCTCCCCGCCCTCTGCCACGTGATCGACTACGCAACCACGAATTGATCTTTCCGGTACGGGTAACCGTAGTCCCGAAAACCAGCACCTCCCACCCGAACCAGCACCGTCCCGAACCAGCGCCGTCCCGAACCAGCACCGTCCCGAACCAGCACCGTCCCGAACCAGCACCGTCCCGAACCAGCACCGTCCCGAAACAGCACCGTCCCGAAAGGCCGCGACGCCCTCCAAAGCCCGCGGCTCGGGCCCACAATGCGGCGTCCCGCCACGACAACCAGCAACCCCGAGGAGACGATCACTTGTTCAGCGTCACCGTCCGCGACCACATCATGATCGCGCACAGTTTCTCCGGCGAGGTCTTCGGACCGGCACAGCGCCTGCATGGAGCCACCTTCGTGGTGGACGCGACGTTCCGCCGCCCCGAGCTGGACGACGACAACATCGTGGTGGACATCGGGCGCGCCAGCGAGCAGCTGCACACCATCTGTTCCACGCTCAGCTACCGCAACCTCGACGACGACCCGGAATTCTCCGGCGTCAACACCTCCACCGAGTTCCTGGCGAAGGTGATCGCCGACCGTCTCGCGGTCCGCGTCCAGGCCGGCGAGCTAGGCCCCGGAGCAACCGGCCTGACCGGCCTCACGGTGACCTTGCACGAGTCGCACATCGCCTGGGCAAGCTACGAGCGCGACCTGTGATTCTGCACGCGGTGCTGCCGGGGGGAATCGACGACCCGGCAGCGCCGAGTGGCGGCAACCGATACGACCGCGAGGTGCTCAATCGCCTGGCGAAGGGCCCTTTCACGGTACGGGAAACAGCCGTCCCCGGAACCTGGCCCCGTCCCGAGCCGCCCGCCCGCCAGGCCGTCGCCGAGACCCTGACCAAGGTCCCCGACGGCGAGACCGTTCTCCTGGACGGTCTCGTGGCCTGCGGGATCCCCGACGTCTTGGAGCCGCACGCCACCCGCCTGCGTCTGGCCATCCTGGTTCACCTACCCCTCTCCGACGAAACCGGCCTCTCCGCACCGGAGGCAGCCGAACTGCAAGCCCTCGAGAAACGCTCCCTGCACCTGGCCGCGACAGTGATAGCCACCAGCACCGAAGCCGCCCGCCGCCTGGAGCGGATGCACGGCCTCACCGCCAGGAACGGCACCCGGCAAACAGGCACCGGGCAAACAGGCACCAAGCGAACCGGTCCTGAGCAAACCGGCCCTGAACAAACCGGCCCTGAGCAAACCGGAGAGGCCGCCTACGCGAACAAGCCGTTCGCCGTGCACGTGGCCCCACCCGGCGTCGACCCCGCCCCGCTCGCCGAGCCAGCTCGGTCGGGCGCACGTCTGCTCACAGTGGCGTCGCTGACCCACCGCAAAGGACAGGACGTCCTGATCGCGGCCCTGAGGCAGCTCACCGACCTGGAATGGACCTGCACCCTGGTCGGCGCGGGCCCCACCGTCCCGGAGCTCCTCCCGAACGTCCATCTCGCCGGCCCGCTGACCGGAACGGCCCTCGACGCCGCCTACGCGAACGCCGACCTCTTCGTCCTCCCTTCCCGCGCCGAGACCTACGGCATGGTCGTCACCGAGGCGCTCGCCCGCGGCCTCCCGGTAATCGCAAGCGCCGTCGGCGGCATACCCGAAGCCCTGGGAACCGTCGCTCCCACAGACCTAGGGACCGCCGGCCCCGCAGCCGCAGGGACCGCAGCCGCAGCGACCGCCGCTTCCGCAGCCCCGGCATCTGGCACCCGGAGAGACGCGGTATCCCACCTCCAGCCCGACCACGTCCAACCCGACCACGTCCAACCCGACCACCTCCAACTCGACCGCCTCCAACCTGACCGCCTCGTGCCCGGTCGCCTCGTGCCGCCCGACGATCCGGATGCCTTGTCCACCGCCCTCCGCGAGTGGCTCACCGACCCCGCGCTCAGAGCCCACTGGCGCGCCACCGCTCTGGCCCGCCGCGCCGGCCTCACGGGCTGGGACGACACGGCCGCACACCTGGCCGAGATCCTCCGCACCCACTGACACGCCGCACTTCACTGATCACCCAGCCACCGCAATGAGCCAGCCACCCAATGAGCCAGCCACCGCAAAGAGCCAGCCACCGCAAAGAGCCAGCATGGTCGGCGCCGCCGCAGACCTGCCCTGACACACGACGAACGCTATCCAGCGCGTCCTAACACCGGCCTAACAAGAACTGACACGGCCCTGTTAGGCCGCCAGGGGCAAACTGACAAGCGCTCGAACCGGCAACGACGGACGGAGATACCCATGACCGGAGAGTTCAGCTCCGACTGGCTCGCCCTGCGCGAGCCCGCCGACGCCGAGGCACGTGACGGCAACCTGCTGCAGGCGCTGCCGGCCGGCATACGCGTCATCCGCGACCTGGGCTGTGGCACCGGCTCGATGGGCCGCTGGCTGGCGCCCCGCCTTCCGATGCCTCAGCACTGGATCATGACGGACCGCGACCCGGTGCTGCTGCAGCTCGCGGCCGATGGGATGCCGCCGCAGGTCACGGTCAGCACTCACCTGCGTGACGTCACCGAGCTGACCGCTGCTGACCTGGACGGCGTCGACCTCGTCACCTGTTCCGCGCTGCTCGACGTGCTCACCGCCGACGAGGTCGACGGCCTCGTGAAGACGTGCGCCGAGGCCCGGGTCAGCGCATTGTTCACTCTTTCGGTGACGGGCGAGGTGCGCATCGTCCCCGAGGATCCGCTGGATGGTGAGGTGGAGGCTGCCTTCAACGCGCACCAGCGCCGCGAGGTCGGCGGGCGTCGGCTGCTCGGCCCGGATGCGGCTGCGTTCGCGGCCGCCGCGTTCGAGAAGGCGGGCGCCCGGGTTCTCGCCGGAGCGAGCCCGTGGCGACTCGGCCCGGCCCGTGCCGCGCTGACCGCCGAGTGGCTGCGGGGCTGGACCGGAGCCGCTGCCGAGCAGCATCCCGAGCTGCCGCTGAGCCCCTATCTGGATCGACGGCTGGCCGCCGTCCCGCACGTCTCGGTAGGGCATCAGGATGTTTTAGCGATCTTCATCTGAACCGGGGCGCGGCGATCCGGCGTACTAGTCCTCGAGAGCGACGAGGGGACGAGGACGTGACGCGATCGATCTGGGCCTGGGCGCGACTGCTGGGCGGCGCCGGCATTCTGGCTCTGGTGCTGTGGCGGCTGGGCACCGGCGCGTTCCTGGACGGGCTGCGCGTGCTCGACGCGGGCGCCCTTGCCGCAGCGCTCGTCATCGGCGCCGCGACCACGCTGCTCAGCGCATGGCGCTGGTGCCTGGTCGCCCGGGGCCTCGGCCTGAAGCTCTCGCTGCGGGCCGCGACCGCCGACTACTACCAGGCGCTCTTCCTGAACGCGGCGCTGCCGGGCGGGGTGCTCGGCGACGTCGGACGCGCGGTGCAGCACGGCCGTGCGGAAGGCGACGTGGGCCGCGGGGTTCGTGCGGTGGTGCTCGAGCGGACCGCCGGACAGCTGGTTCTGCTGCTCGTCGGCGGACTCGTGCTGGTGTTCGTACCGTCGCCGGTCCTGTCCCTGCTGAAGGAGCACGCAGCGGGCGTCGCCGCGGTGAGCGTCACCGTAATCCTGGCCGGCGGAATCGCCCTTCTCGCGTTGCGGCGGCTGCGGCGCGGCGCGTCTCGCGCGGCGACGGCGGCGCGGATCGGGGTCTCGGAGATCCGCGTGGGCCTGCTGTCCCGGCGCAACGGTCCCGGCGTGCTGATCGCGTCGGCCGCGGTGCTCGCCGGGCACCTCGCCACCTTCATGGTGGCGGCGCGGGCCGCCGGGAGCGCTGCCTCGCTCCTGCAGCTGGCGCCGCTGCTGCTGCTGGCGCTGATCGCGATGGGCCTGCCGGTGAACATGGGCGGCTGGGGCCCGCGCGAGGGCGTGATGGCGTGGGCGTTCGGCGCGGCGGGCCTGAGCGCGGCGCAGGGTCTGACGATCGCGGTCGCCTACGGCATCCTGGCCTTCGTGGCGGCGGCACCGGGCGCGGCCATCGTGCTGCTCCGGGTGGTGGCCCGCCCCAAAGCGCAGCCGACAGTCACGACCTCTTCGGTACGGTTTGTCGCCCCGGTCTCGCCCGCTCCGGTCATGGCCTCACGACCGGTCATCGTCCCGGCGCTGCTTCCCGTCACCCAGCTCCAGGACGCTCGGCTCGCGGATGGCCCGGTTGCGGCAGCGCCGCATCCGGTTGCTCAGCTTCCCGTGCCCCGGCGAACCGTTGTGCGGCAGCCGGCCTACTCCGGCGGTGTGGCCGCTTGATCCTCCCGTTAGGGCACGTCCCCCCGCGAGGCGCCACCCTCGAACCGGTGGACCGCGGGCTCGCCACGACCTGGCCGGCCACGACCCGGTCCCCCGCGCCAGCCCCGTTCAAGCGGAAACCGGCCAGCGTTCCCGAACTGGCCAGCGGCCCACACCCGGCCAGCGGCCCGAACCCGGCCAGCAAACCGGACCCGGCCAGCAAACCGGACCCGGCCAGCAAACTGGACCCGGACGGCGACCCGCACCCGGCCAGCGGCCCGTTCGGAGCTCGCCCGCTACTGCTTGTCGAAGCGGTCGGAAAGCGCGTATCGCAGCAGCACCACGTCGCCGATCTGGCGGACCTCCGCGAGACCGGCGCGGTTGTCCGGCCCCCAGGGGAAAGCCCCGTCGTGCACGAAACGGGGTGCTCGGGAATCGCCCACGAAGAACGGGGCGATGACCAGCTGGAGCTCGTCGGCAAGGCCGGCCGTGAGGAACTGGGTGTGCATGCGGCCGCCGCCCTCGACCATCAGCCGCCTGATCCCGCGCTCGCCGAGGTCGTCCACGATCCGGCGGACGTCAACCGGGTCACCGCCGTCCACAACGGTCGTCAACCCACCGCGGGCAAGCCCTCCCCCGGAGGCGGCGGGAGAGGCCGCGACAGCTGCAGAAAAAGCGGCGGGAGAAGCAGCGGCGGCGGGAGAAGCAGGGTCCGAAACGGCGGCGGGCGCAGAGCCAGAAGCAGACGCGGTGGCGGACGCAGACGCGGTAGCGGACCCGGAGACAGAGGCACAAGCGTCCCGACCGGCAGCGCCGCCGCCCGGCCCGCCGAACAACGCCCTGGCCTGGGCCAGCGCCGGCGTCGCGCAGTACACCAGCTTCCTCGCATCACCCGCCGTGAAGAACGATGCCTGTGGATCGATGTGGCAGGTGCTGGTTACGGTGACCTTGACCGGGTTGGGATCCTCGCCGCGAGCGATCCGGGCGGCCCGGCGTTCCGCCGAACGCACCAGCAGGCGCGGGTTGTCCTGGCGGATCGTCGAGGCGCCGACCAGGATCGCGTCACAGCCGGCGCGGACCTCGTCGACCCGGTCGAAGTCCGCGTCGTTCGAGAGGAGCAGCCGCTTGTCGGAGGCGTCGTCCAGGTAGCCGTCGATCGACATGCCACAGCTCAGCAAGGTGTAAGGACGTTCAGCCACCATCGTCACCCTAGGTCGAAGATGTTCCTCACGATAATCCGGGGCATGCCGCGGACGATCTCAGGGCAGATGGAGGGGCTGATTCATCGAAGTACCAGGCACGGCGGGAACCAACGAGGAGGACCGATGTTCGAAGCCCCGGCAGCTTGGGAGAAGGCGACCATCCGGCGGCAGGTCACCGTGCCGCTGCGATTCCCGGACGGGTACGCCACGAGCGCGCGGGTGATGACCTTCGACGGCCTGGTCGACGGTAAGGAGCACCTCGCGCTCGGCCTGGGCGACTGGCAGCGGTCCCTGACCAAGTCGGCCGCCGGCGGGCGAGCGCCACTGGTGCGCCCGCACAGCGAGTGCCTGACCGGCGACGTCTTCGGCAGCCAGCGCTGCGACTGCGGGCCGCAGCTGCGTGAGGCCGTCGAGCGGATCGCCGAGCAGGGCGGGTTCCTGCTCTACCTGCGCCAGGAGGGCCGGGGCATCGGGCTCTACGCCAAGCTGGACGCCTACGCGTTGCAGGACGAGGGCCTCGACACGTACCAGGCGAACGTGGCGCTGGGCCGGGGCGAGGACGAGCGTGACTACACGCCGGCGGCGCAGATGCTCCTCGCGCTCGGTGTGGAGCGGGTGCGGCTGCTCAGCAACAACCCGGACAAGGCCGCTCAGCTGGACGCGCTCGGCATCGACGTGACCCAGCGGATCCCGACCGGCGTGCACCTGTCCGCGGCCAACGTGCGCTATCTCAGCGTCAAAGCCTCACACACGGCACACACGATCGAGCTGCCCCTAGCGGAGTGAGCGGACCAGGAAGCACACAGCCGAAGACCCTGGGCGGGTGACCTTCAGCGCCTTCCGGCGCTCGCTCCGTCAGGATAGGAGGGTGACGGGCGTGAACCTTCCGGGAACGGGCGAACTCGGCGCGATGCTCGACGCTGTCGATCAGCTGCCCTTCATCGTCGTCGTCTGCGCGGGGCCGGACCTGCTGCTGGTCGCGTGCAACGCGGCGACCCGCGCGGTCCTGCCCGGCCGGGAGGTGATCGGCCGGCCGATCCGGGAGGTGATCAGCGATCTCTCGGGGCAGCAGTTCGTCGACGCGTACTACGAGGTGTACCGGACCGGCGAGCCGATCGCCGGCCGGCAGTGGCGGGCGCACATCAGGCAGCCGGACGGGTCGGTCCACGAGATGTTCGCGACCTTCACGATCGTGCCCTGGCGTGACGACGACGGCGGACTGCGCGGGGTGATCGGGGCGGCGTTCGACGTCACCGAACTGGCCCGTACCCGGCAGGCCGCGGAGGCGGAGGCGGACCGGCTGCGCCGCCGCTACGAGCAGAGCCGCGATGTGATCACGACGTTGCAGCGGGAGTTGCTCCCGTCCGGTCTGCCGGTGCTTCCCGGCCTGCAGGTGGCGGCGAGTTACCTGCTCGCCGAGGCGGAGACCGCGGCGGGTGGCGACTGGTTCGACGCGGTGTCCCGGCCGGACGGCACTGTCGCCCTGGTCGTCGGCGACGTGGTGGGGCACGGCGTCACCGCGTCCGGCGTGATGGGGCAGCTCCGGGCGGTGCTGCAGGAACGCCTCGACGCCGGCGCCGGCATCGCCGAGGCCCTGGCCGCCGCCGATCGGCTCGCCCAGCGGGTGCGGGCCGCCTATGCGGCCACGGTGTGTCTCGCCCTGCTGGATCCGGGGACGGGCGAGCTGACGTACTGCACCGCAGGTCACCCGCCGCCACTGCTCATTCCGGGTACGGGGACGGCCCGCCATCTGCCCGGAACCGGTGGGATGCCGCTCGGCACCGGTGGCGCGTTCCCGGTCCGCGCCGCGCGCCTCGACGTCGGTGACCTGCTGCTTCTCTACAGCGACGGGATCGTGGAGCGCCCGGGTGCGGCGGACAGCGCCGACGATCTCGCGTCGGTCGCCTCGGACGCGGCGGCCGGGCGGGCCCTGCACGATCCGGTCGCGACCGCCGCCGAACGCGTCTGCACCCAGACGGTCGAGCTGCTGGTGCGGGCCGGCGGGCATGCCGACGACATCACCCTTCTCGCGGCGCAACGCACTCCACTCGTACCCGATCTGGTTGTCGATCTGCCGGCTGAGCCGGCGGCGTTACGCGGAGCGCGCGCCCGGATCGGGGGTTGGCTGGCTGCTCAGGGCGCCGCGGAGCATGACGTCTTCGTGCTGCAGCACGCTCTGGGCGAGCTTGCCACCAATGCCATCGAGCACGCTTTCGGCGGCGCCTTCGGCAAAGACACCATTCGGGTACGGGCTACGCTCACCCCGACCGGGCAGGTGGAGGCGACCGTAACGGATCACGGTGGCTGGCGGATCCCGGAACGGCAACCGACCCGCGGCCGCGGTCTCGCGCTCACCGCCCAGCTGGTGCAGAGCCTGCGGGTGGAGCCCGGGCCGGACGGGACCGTGGCGACCGTGCGGCACCCGCTGAGCCGGCCGGCCCGGCTGCTGACCAGTTTCGACGAGCCGCTGGTCGTCCCGGAGAACCCCGGCGAGCTGATGATCACCGAGCTGGCCGGCGGCGACGAGGCCCGGGTCCGGCTGGCCGGTCCGATCGACGCCGCCTCCGCCGCGCTCGCCCGTCAGGAACTGCTGCGCCGCAGCCGGGGCGGGACCGTCCCGATGACCGTGGACCTCTCCGGGGTGACGCATCTGGCCAGCGCCGGCGTGTCCGCCCTGCACATGGTCGCCGAGATCCACCGGGACGATGCGCCGCTCACGCTCGTCGCGGTGCCGGGCAGCCCGGCGCGACAGATCTTGGAGATGGTCGGGCTCTCGGGAGTCACCCCATAGTTGTGAGAGAGCCATAGTTGTCCACAGGCCCTCGTTGATGTCGGTCCCGCTCTCTACTATCGCGGAGTGACTTCGGCTCCCGTAGTGCCCGTTAACCCCGATCCCGCGGACAGCGCCACCGACGCCCTCAACCGGATCTTCGGCTACCCGTCGTTCCGCGGTGAGCAGGGCGCCGTCGTCGAGCACGTGATCGCCGGTGGCGACGCGCTGGTGCTGATGCCGACCGGTGGCGGCAAGTCGCTCTGCTACCAGATTCCGGCGCTGGTCCGGCCGGGCACCGGTGTGGTGATCTCGCCGCTGATCGCGCTCATGCAGGACCAGGTCACCGCGCTGCGCACGCTCGGGGTCCGGGCGAACTTCCTGAACTCGTCGCAGGACCTCGACGAGCGGCGCATCGTCGAGGCCGAGTTCGTCGCCGGCGAGCTCGACCTGCTCTACGTCGCTCCGGAAGGCCTCGGCACGGCCGGGGTGCAGCGCCTGCTCGACCGGGGGAAGATCTCGCTGTTCGCGATCGACGAGGCGCACTGTGTGGCGCAGTGGGGCCACGACTTCCGGCCAGACTACCTGAACCTGTCGATGCTGCACGAGCGCTGGCCGGACGTTCCCCGGATCGCGCTGACCGCCACCGCGACGCCGGCCACCCGCGACGAGATCGCGACCCGGCTGCGGCTCACCGAGGCGCGGCACTTCACCGCGAGCTTCGACCGGCCCAACATCCAGTACCGGATCGTGCCGAAGAACTCGCCCAGCAAGCAGCTGCTCGACCTGTTGCGCACGGAGCACGCCGGGCACTCCGGCATCGTCTACTGCCTGTCCCGCGCCTCGGTGGAGAAGCACGCGCAGTTCCTCAGCCAGAACGGGATTCCGGCGCTGCCCTACCACGCCGGCCTGGACGCGCGGACCCGGTTCGATAACCAGGCCCGGTTCCTGCGCGAGGACGGTCTCGTGATGGTCGCGACGATCGCGTTCGGGATGGGGATCGACAAGCCTGATGTACGGTTCGTCGCGCACCTGGACCTGCCGAAATCGGTGGAGGGGTACTACCAGGAGACCGGCCGGGCCGGACGGGACGGGCTGCCCTCCACGGCCTGGCTGGCGTACGGGCTGCAGGACGTGGTGCAGCAACGCAAGCTGATCGACGGCTCGGACGGCGACGTGGCGTTCCGCCGCAACGCGAACCGTCACCTGGACGCGATGCTGGCTCTCTGCGAGAGCGTGACGTGCCGGCGGGGCCAGCTGCTCGAGTACTTCGGACAGACGGACATCGCCGAGAAGTGCGACAACTGTGACACCTGCCTGACGCCGCCGGAGTCGTGGGACGGCACGGTCCCGGCGCAGAAGCTGCTCTCCACCGTCTTCCGGCTGCAGAAGGAGCGCGGGCAGAAGTTCGGCGCCGGGCAGTCGATCGACATCCTGCTCGGCAAGCGGACCGAGAAGGTCAGCCAGTTCCGCCACGACGAGCTGACCGTGTTCGGCATCGGCGCCGACCTGCGCGAGGCGGAGTGGCGCGGTGTGGTGCGGCAGTTGCTGGCCGGTGGCTTCCTCGCGGTCGAGGGTGAGTACGGAACCTTGGCCCTGACCGAGCGCAGCGGCGAGGTGCTGCGCGGCGAGCGCAAGCTGATGATGCGCCGGGAGGTGGCGACGCGGCCGTCCCGCTCATCCTCGTCGTCCTCCTCGCGCCAGCCCGCCGCGGCGCCGGCGGACTTTCCCGAGTCGGCGGCCCCGCTGTTCGAGCGGCTCCGCGCGTGGCGCGGGTCGGTGGCGAAGGAGCAGGGCGTTCCCGCTTACGTGATCTTCCACGACGCGACGCTGCGGGCGATCGCCGCGCTGGCGCCGGCCAGCCTGGAGCAGCTGGGCACGGTGACCGGTGTCGGCCAGAGCAAGCTGGCCAAGTTCGGCGAGCAGGTGCTGGAGGTCGTCAGCGAGGTCGCCGGTGCGGTCGCTGGCGAGGTCGCCGGCGCGGAGGGGCACGAGGAATGAGCCGGGGCCGCCGCAGGAAACCGCGGCGGCCCTCCCGATCAACGGCGGCCCTCCCTCAACGGCGGCCCTCCCGATGAACGGGGCCGGCTCAACTCTCGCGGATCGCCTCCCCGGCGATCTCGATGCGCACCTTCTTGCCGACCAGGACGCCACCGCTCTCCAGCAGCACGTTCCAGACCAGCCCGTAGTCCTCCCGCTCGAATTCGGCCGTCGCGCTGAACCCGAAGATGTCCCGCCCGTACGGGTCCCGCCGCGCCCCGCCGAACTCCATGTGCAGGTTGATCGGCCGGGTCACGTCCTTGATCGTCAGAAGGCCGCTCACCACGAACCGCCCGGCCGCCCGGGTGGCCGCCGGCGGCAGGTCCGCCTGGCTCCCCCGGCGGGCGAGCGGGTTGTTGCGCAGCCGGGCCCACTGGAAGATCGGGTCGCTGTCCGCCTCGCGGGTGATGCCGGTGCTGCGGAACTCCAGCGTCTTGTAGCGCTCAACGTCGAGGAAGTCCGCGCTGGAGAGGTGCGTGTCCCGCTCCGGGTTGTGCGTGTTGATGCTGTCCGCCCGGATGGTCGCGCTGACCTGCGACTGGAGCGGGTCCTCGGCCACCAGGATCGAGGCGTTGCCCTGCGCGAACTCGCCGCGGATCGGGCTGACCATCATGTGCTGAGCGACGAACCCGATCCTTTTGTGGGCCTCATCCAGTGTGTACACACCGGGATCCGGAATCATCAGGCCGTTCCACTCCCGGATCGGCCGGTCGACGTTCACGTAGCCCCTCCCCCTCGGCAACTTCGCGCCATCTCGACAGATCTCGTCGACAGGTCGCGGACACAGCGGCTCCCGAGCCCACCAGCTCGCGGCAACCACTGAACTCGTTTGAAGCACGGAATTTGTCGCGATTCTAGGCTCCGGGTTGATCAAACCGCGCCCCCGAGGAATACATTTCGTGTCGGTCGACACAGTTGCCGAGGTGCCCAAGATCCCGGCTTTAGTCCGATTTGGTCACGTTACATATCAGTGCTCAATAACGCCCTTGAGCTGCGGAAACGTTGATCAGGACAGTCACCTCCGACAATCGCGGAATCGGATCCCGCTGTTTTGTCGGAAGCTCGACAGCGACCCGGTCGGCCACGCAGCGTAGGCAAACGTGAGGATCGTCTCGTTCGACAACCGGAACGGTTCGCAATAACTTCACAGAATTGGACACGTTGCGAATATGCGCGACTACACAACGATTACTCGGCGCGCCGGGCACCGTCCGCTGTGAACTTCCACGGCCACCGGTGACCCGGCGAGCCCGGCATGTGATCATTCCTCGGGAGCAGCGGCACACCCCGGGACAGCGCACCCCGGGACAACACACCCGGGACAGCGCACCCCGGGACAGCACACCCGGACAGCGCGCACCCCGGACAGCGCACCCGGACAGCGACCACAGCGGAGGACACCAATGGGAACCTGGGACTTCGGGCCGTTCGACAACGACAGCGCCGCCGACTGGTGCGGCGACCTGCAGGACACCGAGCCGTCCCGCCGCGTCGAGCTGATCCGGGCGACCCTCAACGAGGTGCTGCACGAGGGCGAGTACCTGGACATCGACGATGGCGCGGCGGCGGTCGCGGCCGCCACGGTCGTCGCCTCCCAGCTGCCCGGCGGCTCCCCGGTCACGTCCGCTTACGCCCCGGACTTCCTGACCGAGGGTGGCAGCCTGGAGATCCCCGCCGACCTCCCGGGCCTGGCGTTGCGCGCCCTGGACCGGGTGGCCGGCGACGACTCGGAGTGGCGCGACCTCTGGGAGGACGGCCTGCCGAAGGCGCTGACCGCCCTCCGCCCGGTCCGCGAGGTCCTGGAGGAGGCCGCGGCCTGAAGCACACCGGACCGGGGAGTCCGTTTACTCGGGCCGCTGACTCGGGCCGCTGACTCGGGCCGCTGACTCGGGCCGCTGACTCGAGCTGCCTACTCGAGCTGGCCACTCGGGCTGCTCACTCGGCCTGGGCCACGTTCACCATCCAGGGCACGCCGAAGCGGTCGACGAGCTGCCCGAACTCGTCACCCCACATCTGCTTCTCCAGGGGCACCGTCACCGCGCCACCCTCGGCGAGCTTGGCCCACGCCTCGCGCAAGCCGTCGTCGCCGCCGCCGCTCAGGCTGACCGTGATGGTGTCGCCCGGGTTCCACGCCGCGCCCGGCGGACAGTCCGACGCCATCAGCGTGTAGCCCTGCGGCGTCTCCAGCTGGGCATGCATGATCTTGTTTTGGAATGCGGGGTCGGGCATGCCGAACTCACCGAACGTCGAGACGGTCAGCTCACCGCCGAAGACGCCGCGGTAGAACTCCATGGCCTCGCGAGCATTGCCGTTGAACGAGATGTAGGGGTTCAGTCGAGAAGTCATGCCCCGGACGCTAGACCGACCCCCCGACACTTTTCGCGCGATCGACGCACGTCCACCCGCCTGATACCGCGCCTGATACCGCGCCGACCCGGGAAATCATCATTTTGCCCGGTAACCGAGTAAATGGAGGTCGTCGGGTGCGATAAGACGGCTGTCAATGACAAAGCAAGCGGGTACGCGGCGAATCGCCGCGCACCCGCCGCTATCGGATCAACGGTGACCGGATCAGCGGTGATCCGAGCCCTCGGATTCGACCGCCGCCCGGCCGGCCTCCAGACGGGCGATCGGCACCCGGAACGGTGAGCACGACACGTAGTCCAGGCCCACCTCGTGGAAGAAGTGCACCGAG
The DNA here is from genome assembly GCF_040639325.1 of Actinoplanes sp. NPDC023936. Taxonomy (NCBI): domain Bacteria; kingdom Bacillati; phylum Actinomycetota; class Actinomycetes; order Micromonosporales; family Micromonosporaceae; genus Actinoplanes; species Actinoplanes sp. NPDC023936. The sequence continues at coordinate 38,780 of NZ_JBEZZR010000033.1, forward strand.
TCCGGGTCGCCGCCGTGCTCGCCGCAGACGCCCAGCTTCAGACCGGGACGGGCCGCCCGGCCCTCCTCCGTGGCGATCCGCACGAGCCGGCCCACGCCGTCGGTGTCGATCGACTCGAAGGGCGAGATGCCGAAGATGCCGAGTTCCAGGTAACGCCAGAAGAACGCGCCCTCGACGTCGTCACGGGAGAAGCCCCAGGCCATCTGGGTGAGGTCGTTGGTGCCGAACGAGAAGAACTCGGCGGCCTCGGCGATCTGCCCGGCGGTCAGCGCGGCCCGCGGCACCTCGATCATCGTGCCGATCAGAACCTCGACACCGGACGAGCCAGAAGAACCCGCGGCGCCCGACGACCCGAGCACCTCCGCGATGATCTTCTCGGCCTCCGCCCGTACCGTCTCAAGCTCCTGAACCGCACCGACCAGCGGGACCATGATCTCCGGCCGCGGCTTGCCGCCCTCGGCGGCAAGCGCGGCCGCCGCCTCGACGATCGCCCGCACCTGCATCGCGAAAAGACCGGGAATGACCAGGCCCAGCCGTACGCCGCGAAGGCCGAGCATCGGGTTCTGCTCGTGCATCCGGCGCACCGCGGCGAGCATCTGCTCGTCGTGCTCGTCCCGCTGGCCGTGCTCGTGCGCGACGGCCACCTTGACGGCCAGCTCCTCCAGCGACGGCAGGAACTCGTGCAGCGGCGGGTCGATCAGCCGGACCGTGACGGGCAGGCCGTTCATCTCCCGGAAGATGTCCAGGAAGTCGGCCCGCTGCAGCGGCAGCAGGGTGGCGAGGGCGTCGTCGCGTTCCGCGTCGGTACGCGCCAGGATGAGGCGTTCCACCAGCTCACGACGGTCGCCGAGGAACATGTGCTCGGTGCGGCACAGCCCGATGCCCTGGGCGCCGAACCGCCGTGCCCGGGCCGCGTCGGCGCCGGTGTCGGCGTTCGTGCGGACCGTGAGACGGCGCTTCTCGTCGGCGTGCGTGATGATCCGGTGCACGGCCAGGACCAGCGGATCGTTGGCGTGGGCCGGGTCGAGGTCACCCTCGAAGTACTGCACCACCTCGCTCGGCCGGACCGGCACCTCACCGAGGTAGACACGGCCGGTCGTGCCGTCGATCGAGACGATGTCGCCCTCGTTCACGGTGCGCGCGCCGCCGGCATTCGAGCCGACCGTGAACGACGAGGGGCCGACCTCCATCTCGTCAGCACCGCAGACGCAGGTCTTGCCCATGCCGCGGGCGACCACGGCGGCGTGCGAGGTCTTTCCGCCGCGGCTGGTCAGGATGCCCTGCGCGGCGATCATGCCGGGCAGGTCGTCCGGGTTGGTCTCGCGCCGGACCAGGATCACCGGCCGCCCCTCGGCGGCCACTTCGACGGCCCGCTGCGCGGTGAAGACCACCTCGCCGAACGCGGCGCCCGGCGACGCGCCGACGCCCCGGGTGATGCTCTCGGGCGAGCCCGAGAGGTCGAACCGGGGGAACATCAGCTGCCCGAGCTGGGCGCCGCTGACCCGGACCAGCGCCTCGTCGAGGTCGATCACGCCCTCGTCGACGAGCTGGCTGGCGATGGTGAACGCGGCGGCCGCGGTGCGCTTTCCAACCCGGGTCTGCAGCATCCAGAGCTTGCCGCGCTCGATGGTGAACTCGATGTCGCAGAGGTCCCGGTAGTGCCCCTCCAGCGTCGCCATGATCTGCATCAGCTCGTCGTAGGACTTCTTATCTAGCCGCTCCAGGTCCGCGAGGGACAGCGTGTTGCGGATGCCGGCGACCACGTCCTCGCCCTGCGCGTTGGAGAGGTAGTCGCCGTAGACGCCCTGCTCACCGGTGGCCGGGTCGCGGGTGAAGGCGACGCCGGTGCCGGAGTCGGAGCCCAGGTTGCCGAAGACCATCGCGACCACGTTGACAGCGGTGCCCAGGTCGGCCGGGATGCGCTCCTGACGGCGGTAGAGCACGGCACGGTCCGCGTTCCACGACCGGAAGACGGCCGCGATCGCCAGGTCGAGCTGCTCCCGCGGATCCTGCGGGAACTCGTGGCCGGTGTGTTTGACGAACACCTTCTTGTACGCGGTGACCAGCGCCCGCAGGTCATCGGCGTCGAGCTGGACGTCGTCCTTGACGCCCTTCGCCACCTTCGCCTCGTGCAGCGCGTCCTCGAACTCGTGCCCCGGCACATCGCAGACGGTCTTGCCGAACATCTGGATGAGCCGCCGGTACGAGTCCCACGCGAACCTGTCGTTGCCACCGGCCTGCCGGGACAGGCCGTCCACCGACGCGTCGTTGAGCCCGACGTTGAGGACGGTCTCCATCATCCCCGGCATCGAGAACTTGGCGCCGGAGCGGACCGACACGAGCAGCGGGTCACCCGCGTCGCCGAGTCGCCGGCCCATGGCGCGTTCCAGCGTGGCGAGGTGCTCGTCGATCTCCGCGCCGAGCCCGTCGACCTGGGTGCCGTTCTTGAGGAATTCCTTGCACGCCTCGGCGGTGATCGTGAATCCGGGCGGGACGGGCAGGCCTAGGTTCGTCATCTCCGCGAGATTGGCGCCCTTGCCACCGAGCAGATCTTTGAGGTCCTTGTTTCCCTCATGGAAGTCGTAGACGAACTTCATGCCGCACCCACCTCCGGTTAAGAATCCGCGGCCGATGATGGTTTCTGCCCCGGGATTCGTAAGGCTAAGCACGTGAGAAGCGAATAGTTAACACTCCGATGACTTTTTCACACCGCCACGAAGAAGCCTGATCGGATCACGCTCTCTCCGCGCAGTTATGCGCAGAGGCCGGAAAAGGGGAACCCTCAGATGCTGAACAGTCGGGTGGTCACGGCGATCACCGGACGACGCACGAGGGACAGCCGGGCGAGAGACGGCCGGGAGAAAGACGGCCGGGTGAGAGACGGCCGGGAGAGCGGGCGGCTCGAAGCCGGGGCGCCTGGGTGGCACGGAGAAGCCGATCCAGCTTCCCGGCGAACGGGAAATGCCCCCCTCACGAACCGGGCACTCCGCGCCACACCCCGCCGGCCCTCTGCTGGACCCGTGACCCACCTCTGGTCACCATGAGCAGCGACAGTGCCCAGGAGCAGCAAGAACGCCGCCAGGAGCAGTAGGAACGCCGATGCGCATCCCCCGATGCCGGCTGACCACAAACTGAGGTTGATGAGCCAACCAGAAGCCTAGGGGAACGCCGAACAACGCTCAACAAAGTTCACCAAGACGGTGGAGTCCGCATCGGACAGTCGGGTGAGGCCGAAGAGGACGGCCGGAAAATAAGGGCGCCGCTGCGAATTCCACGGGGGAAGAACTCGCAACGGCGCATGGCGAACAATAGACTACTGAGGCCGCGATGTCCATCCCACGGGTCGGCCCCTTCTGACCAACCCGTTGGACGACGGGCTAACCAACCCGTTGGACGACGGACCCGACGAGCCGCTGCCAGTCCGCCTCGAAGCTGGGTGAGGCGCTCGCGTTGTCCAGGCGGTAGATCGCGTAGGTATCGACGATCACCACGTTCCGGCTGGTCAGCACGGCTACCGCGGTGTCGGCGGTTCCCGGGTGCGCGGCCTCGTACCTCTTGTGCCGGACGATCACGAAACCGGTCCAGCCGTCCTCGTCGAGCTCGCGCACCTCGGCGGTCTCGGTGAAGGCCGGCTCGTTGCGGTCCGCGGTGACGGTGGCCGGCACCTCGGCCGACGGCGGGCATTGGCCGGCCACGGTCCGCAGCAGCGCGATCCCGGCCTGGGCGGACGCTGCGTCGGGGTAGACCAGGGCGGTCTGGTGCAGGGTCTGCGCGCCGGTCTGCCCCTCATCGGCGAGCGAGGACGAGACCAGCTCGGCGCCGGGCGGCACCTCGGGCGGCGTGCTCGTGCCCCCGCAGAAGCTGACGAGCTTCTGCGGAGGTGCGGCGCTCTCGTCGGGGGCCGCCCAGGTCGGCCCGATCTCGGAGGCCTGCAGGAACGCGCCGCGCATCGTGGTCACGCTGACCAGGCCGCCGTCGGGCCCGGGATCCGGCTCGTCCGACGAACCGCAGCCGGCGACCAGGCCCAGCGCGCAGACAGCAGCGAACGACACGGCTCTGGCAGCAAGGCGGGGGGCGAACATCGGGCCATCTTGACAGACCCGGCCGATCCAGGGAAAAGCTCGACAACGCGTGAATGATCCACCACAACCGGCGAGCTGTCCCATGGCTCGAACTCACCCATCGCGCCGGGCCTGGATCACGGATAGCGTGACGGATAGCGGTGTCACTGGCGACTCGCTGCCGAGGAGGCCCACCATGCCGCCACAACGGCCCACCATGCCGCCACAGGGATCAACCACGGTGATCGATGCGCTCGCCGCTCGCCTGCGGGCCGAGATCGGTGCGGACCGGGTGCTCACCGACCGGCAGCAGCTGCGGACCTACGAGTGCGACGGGCTCGCCCACTACAAGGTCATCCCCGCGCTCGTCGTCCTGGCCGGCTCCGAGAAGGACGTGGTCGCGACCGTGCGGGCCTGCGCCGAGGCACACGTCCCGTTCGTGGCGCGCGGTTCCGGGACGGGGCTCAGTGGCGGTGCGCTCCCGCACGCGGACGGCGTGCTGATCGTGACGTCGCAACTGCGGACGATCGTGGAACTGCGGCCGGAGGACGAGCGCGCGGTGGTCCAGCCGGGTGTGATCAACCTGCAGGTGACGAAGTCCGCCACGCCGTTCGGCTACTACTACGCGCCGGACCCGTCCAGCCAGCAGATCTGCTCGATCGGCGGCAACGTGGCGGAGAACTCCGGCGGCGCCCACTGCCTGAAATACGGCTTCACCACCAACCATGTGACCGGGCTGCGCGTGGTCGCCCCGGACGGCGAGCTGGTCGAGCTGGGCGGCCTGGCCCCGGACACGCCCGGGTACGACCTGCTCGGCGCGTTCGTCGGCTCCGAGGGCACGCTCGGGGTCGCGACCGAGGTGACGGTGAAGCTGACCCGGCTGCCGGAGACCGTCCGTACCCTGCTCGCCGCGTTCGCCTCCACCGACCAGGCCGGGGCCGCCACCTCGGCGATCATCGCGGCTGGCGTCGTGCCGGCCGCCATCGAGATGATGGACGCGCTCTCCATCGAGGCCGCCGAGGCCGCGGTCCACTGCGGCTATCCGGCCGGCGCCGGCGCGGTGCTGATCGTGGAGCTGGACGGGCCCGCCGCCGAGGTGGAGGCCCAGTTCACCGAGGTGACAGCGCTCTGCGAGCAGGCCGGCGCGTTCGAGATCCGGGTCGCCGCCGACGACGCCGAACGGCAGCTGATCTGGCGGGGGCGCAAGTCGGCGTTCGCGGCGGTCGGCCGGATCAGCCCGGACTACATCGTGCAGGACGGGGTGATCCCGCGGACCGCGCTGCCCGAGGTCCTGCGGCGGATCAACGAGGTGGCCGGCGAGCACGGCGTGCGGGTCGCGAACGTGTTCCACGCCGGCGACGGGAACCTGCACCCGCTGGTGCTCTTCGACGACGCGGTGCCGGGCGAGGCGGAACGGGCCGAGGTGGTCTCCGGCGCGATCATCGACCTCTGCATCGAGCACGGCGGCTCGATCACCGGTGAGCACGGCGTCGGCGTCGACAAGGCCCGGTACATGCCACGGATGTTCAGCGACACCGACCTGGAGACCATGCACCTGGTGCGGTGCGCGTTCGATCCGGACAACCTGGCGAACCCCGGCAAGGTCTTCCCCACGCCACGCCTCTGCGGCGAACGTCCCGGGCGTCACCGGGCCGCTATCGATCGGGCCGGTCTCGATCGGGCCGCTCCCGACCATGAGGGCGCGGAGGTGTTCTGAGTGGCGGATCCGCAGGAACTCTTCGCGGCGGGCGCCGTCGAGGCGGGCCCGGACGACGTGGTCGGCGGAGTGCCGGCCCGGCTGGTCGCGGCACCGGCCAGCACCGAGGAGGCGGCGGCTCTGATCGCCGCCTCCTCGGACCTGACCGTGGCGATCCGCGGCAGTGGCACGAAACTCTCCTGGGGCCCGCCGCCGCGCGCCCTCGACCTGATCATCGACACCCGGCGGCTGACCGGCGTGGTCGAGCACGCGGCCGGCGACCTGATCACCGTGGTCCGGGCCGGCACGCCGATGGCCGACTTGCACGCCCTCCCGGGCCAGCAGCTGGCGCTGGACGCCATGACGATTCCGACCGGGGTAGCGGACGGGACGCCGAACGGCACTCCGGACGGCGCTGCGGGCGCGACTGCGGGTGGCCGTGCCGGCGGCACTGCGAGCGCGACTGCCGGCGGCCCTGCGGGTGGCACTGCGGGCGGCACTGCGGGCGGCACTGCGGGCGGGACCGTCGCGGCGAACGCCAGCGGGCCGCGCCGGCTGCGTTACGGGACGGCCCGGGACCTGCTGATCGGCATCACGGTGGTCCGGCCGGACGGCCGGATCGCGCGGGCGGGCGGCAAGGTGGTGAAGAACGTCGCCGGCTACGACCTGGGCAAGCTTTACACCGGTTCCTTCGGAACCTTGGGCCTGATCACCGAGTGTGTGTTCCGGCTGCATCCGGAGCCGGCTGCGATCGCTTTCGTACGAGCCGTCGCGCCCCCCGGTCACGCGGCGCGAATCCTGGCCGCCCAGCTGGCGCCGAGCGCTCTCGAGGTGCACGCTGCGCCCGGCGCCGACCCGGAGATCGCGGTGCTGATCGAGGGCACCGCCGCCGGGGTGCGCGACCGGGCCGGCGAGGTGGCCCGGATGCTCGGCGCCTGCGTCAGCCCGGGGAGTGTCGTCAGCCCGGAGAGCGTCGACGTCGGGACCGATCCGCCGCCGTGGTGGGGCGCGATGCCGCCGGGTGACATCCTGGTCAAGCTGACCGGCGTGCTGTCGCAGATCCCAGTCCTGGTCGCGACGGCGGTCGGCGCCGGCGCGACGGTGACCGGCTCGGCCGGCGCCGGGGTGCTCTACGCGGCTTTCCCGGCGGACTGCCCCGGGCCGCACGGGCGGGTGGAGCTGATGCGGGCGGCGGCGATCCGGGCCGGCGGGCACGCCGTGGTGCTGACCGCCCCGGAGGGCGTGCGGGAGACGCTGGACATGTGGGGGCCGGTGCCGGGGCTCGCCCTGATGCGCCGGGTGAAGGCGCAGTTCGACCCGGAGCACCGGTTCGCGCCGGGCCGATTCGTCGGCGGGATCTGAGAAATAGCGGGACGTGAGTAGCAGCGGGACCTGAGTAGCAGCGAGATCTGAGTAGCAGCGGGACCTGAGTAGCAGCGAGATCTGAGTGAGCCAATGTGATGCGGGGAGGTTCGCGATGGCCGATGTGGACGCCACCCACGGGACTGGCAACCCTCCCCCGGACGTGCTGCGCGCCATCGAGGAGGGCAGGACCTCCGGGGAAGGCGGCCGCACCGCTTTCGACGCGGATCGCCCGCCCAGCGCCGACCTGGTGTCGGACTGTGTGCACTGCGGGTTCTGCCTCACCACCTGCCCGACCTACACGCTGTGGGGCGAGGAGATGGACTCGCCCCGGGGCCGGATCCATCTGATCGGCCAGGGACTCTCCGGTGAGCCGCTCAGCGACTCGATGGTCAACCACTTCGACAACTGCCTCGGTTGCATGGCGTGCGTGACCGCGTGCCCGTCCGGGGTGCAGTACGACCGGTTGATCGAGGACACCCGCGCGCAGGTGGAGCGGCGGCATGACCGTAAGGGGCGGGACCGGGCACTGCGCGCGGCGATCTTCGCGGTGTTCCCCTATCCACGGCGGCTCCGGCTGCTGCGGGGACCGCTCCGCGCGTACCAGAAATCGGGTTTTCAGAAGCTCGTGGGCCGCACCGGCCTCCTGGAACGACTGGCGCCCACCCTCGCGACCTTGGAAAGCCTGGCGCCGCGCCTGGTCTCGGTCCCGCGCCCTCCGGAGCGCGTGCGAGCACGCGGCACGCGCCGCGCCGTCGTGGGCATGCTGACCGGGTGCGTGCAATCCGCGTTCTTCCCCGGGGTCAATTCCGCGACGGTACGGGTTTTGGCCGCAGAGGGTTGTGACGTGCTGATCCCTTCCGGTCAGGGGTGTTGTGGAGCGTTGAGCGTGCACAACGGTCGCAGGGCCGAGGCGCAGCGGTTCGCCCGGAAACTGATCCGCCTCTTCGAGCAGACCGGCATGGACTACTTCGTGGTCAACGCGGCGGGCTGCGGGTCGTCGCTGAAGGAGTACGGGGAGCTGCTCGCCGACGATCCGGCCTACGCGTCGCGGGCCGCCGCGTTCGCCGCCAAGGTCCGTGATCTCTCCGAGCTGCTGGTGGAGCTGGGTCCGGTGGCGACGCGGCATCCGCTGCCGATCTCGGTGGCCTATCACGACGCGTGTCATCTCGGGCATGCCCAGGGGATCACCGCTCAGCCCCGCGCGTTGCTGGCCGGGATTCCGGAACTGACCGTGCGGCCGATCAGCGAACCGGAGATCTGCTGCGGGTCGGCCGGGGTGTGGAACGTGCTGAACCCGGTCCCGGCCGCCGAGCTCGGTGATCGAAAAGCGTCAGCGGTGCTGGACACCGGGGCCCAGCTATTGGTCACCGCGAATCCGGGGTGCCTCATGCAGGTGGCGGCGGCGATCCGGCGGCGGGGCGGGTCGATCGCGCTGGCGCACACCGCGCAGGTGCTCGACGCGTCGATTCGCGGGCTGGGCGTTTCGGCGCTCCTCTGACCGTTCTCGTCTGACCCCCCTCGCCTGACCGCCCGCGTCTGACCGCCCTCGCCTGACCGCCTCGCCTGACCGTTCTCGCTGGCGTATTTCCCGCTTCGCCATTGATGTGGGTTAATGGGAGCGCTCCCAGCGGATTGGAGATCCCCCATGCATCAACGACGACTGGCAGTCCTCGCCGGCGCCTCCGTCCTCGCCCTCGCCGCCGGTTCGCTCTCCCTAGCCACCCGCGCCAACGCCGCGGCAGGCTGTTCCGTCTCGTACGCCGTGTCCAGCCAGTGGCCGGGCGGATTCGGGGCCGCGGTCACCGTCACGAACCTCGGCGACCCGCTCACCTCTTGGTCGCTGACCTGGTCCTTCGCCGCGGGACAGACGATCACCCAGCTCTGGAACGGCGCTGTCACGCAGTCCGGATCGGCGGTGACCGTGCGCAACGTCGCCTGGAACGCCGGCCTGGCCAGCGGCGGGACCGCATCGTTCGGCTTCAACGGTTCCTGGACCGGGTCCAACCCGGTTCCCGCGTCGTTCAGCCTGAACGGCATGGTCTGTACCGGTGGGGTCGTGCCGTCGGCGCCCCCGTCCACCTCCGCGTCCCCGTCCCCGTCCCCGTCCGCGTCCCCGTCCACCTCGGTGTCCCCGTCGACCTCGGTGTCCCCGTCCCAGCCCTCCGGCGATGGACCGACCAAGATCATGGCGCTCGGTGATTCGATCACGGGTTCGCCGGGGTGCTGGCGGGCGCTGCTCTGGCAGAAGCTGCCGGCCGCCGAGGTCGACTTCGTCGGGACGCTACCCGGGCAGGGGTGCGGGTTCGCCTACGACGGGGAGAACGAGGGGCACGGCGGTTACCTCGTCACCAACGTGGCCAACCAGGATCTGCTGCCCGGCTGGCTCTCCGCCACCGACCCGGACGTCGTGATGATGCACTTCGGGACCAACGACGCGTGGAGCAACATCCCGGCCGCCACGATTCTTGCGGCCTACACGAAACTGGTCGGGCAGATGCGCGCCGCCAACCCGAACATGAAGATCCTTGTCGCACAGATCATCCCGCTGAACCCGCCGACCTGCGCCGACTGCGGACAGCGGGTGGTCACGCTGAACGCCGCGATCCCGGCGTGGGCGGCGTCGCTGAGCACGGCCGCGTCACCGATCACCGTGGTCGACCAGTGGACCGGCTTCGACACGGCGGCCGACACCTACGACGGCGTTCACCCGGACGACGACGGCAACATCAAGATCGCCGACCGCTGGTACCCGGCGGTGGTCGCGGCGATCTCCTGACACGGCTCTCCTGGCCGGCTCTCCTGGCCAGCCCTCCTGGCCGAGCGCGCTGGGGTCGGGGACGAGCGTCTCCGGCCCCGTGCGCGGCCCGGTCGCTATTTGACGGCCATCTCGCCCAGCTCGGACCAGCCGGACTGGTCGATCGACTGGCTAATGATCTTGGGCGTGGCGGACAGATACTGTGGCAGGTCCTGCTGAGCCTGCTTGAAGTGGGCGGAACCCACGTGCGCGGCACCCGCGTCCCCGTCACGGAACGCTTCGACCAGAACGAACTCATGCGGGTTGTCGAGGCTCCGGGACCAGTCGAACCACAGGCATCCCGGTTCCGCGCGGGTCGCCTCGGTGAACGCCGCCGAAAGGCGCGGCCAGGCCTCGGCGTGCTCCGGCTTGACCAGGAACTTCGCAGTAATGAAGATCATCATTGATCACCTTTCGTCCTCGACGCCCATCTTGCCCCATACCGTGCCCCGGAGCACCCGTCACAGCCGCTCCTGCGCCACCCTCAGCCGCTCCGGACCACCCGACCGGGAAACGGTGATCTCCGAGAGGGTGTAGCTGTCCGAAACGGACGGCATAATCATCCGGTGGACAACTGGGAATACGCGCGGCTCGAGTACCGCGCGGCGGGCACGCTGGGATCCGACCGCTTCATGGACTGGACGGCGACGTTCCACCATCCCGGTGGGGTGCTGCGCTGGGGCACCGACGAGCGCTTCGACGACATCCGGCACCTCAATCGTGCGGGTGCGGCCGGGTGGCAGGCCTACGACCGCGCGGTCATCCATGTGATGGGCGAGCCGCACCGGCTGAGCAGCGTCACGTACTCGATGCGCCGCCCGATTCCGGCCGAGCCGCCGGCTGTTCCCGGGGTGTCCTGACCACCTCCTACCGAGCCCACCTCCTATCGAGCCCGCCTACTACCGAGCTCACCTCCTACCGAGCCCACCTCCTACCGAGCCCACCTCCTACCGAGCTCACCTCCTACCGAGCCCGCCTACTACCGAGCTCACCTCCTACCGAGCCCACCTCCTACCGAGCTCACCTCCTACCGAGCCGTGCCGCTTTCACCTGACACGGGGTACTCAACCACGAGGCGCCTAACAAGGGCGTGACAATGGCTGTCACGGTGGTGTTAGGCGGGGTGGCATAGGGTTTCTTCCGTGGCCAAGGAGACCGGGACCAAACTGATCGCCTCCAACAAGAAGGCGCGTCACGACTACGCGATCCTGAAAACGTACGAGGCGGGCCTCGTGCTGGCCGGGACCGAGGTGAAATCGCTGCGCCTGGGCCGCGTGTCACTCGTGGACACGTTCGCCCAGGAGCACAACGGCGAGATCATGCTCTACGGCCTGCACATCGCGGAGTATGGCTTCGGCAGCTGGACCAACCACGCTCCGCGCCGCACCCGCAAGCTGCTGCTGCACAAAGACGAGATCATCAAGATTCTGAACAAGCTGAACGAGAGCTCCGGCCTCACCCTGGTGCCGCTCTCGCTCTACTTCAAGGACGGCTGGGCGAAAGTCGAGCTGGGCCTCGCGCAAGGTCTCAAGTCCTATGACAAACGGCAGGTCATGGCGGAACGAGACGCGAAGAAGGAGATCGCCAGGGAGATGGGCCGCCGGTTGAAGGGCCGGTCGCCGTCGGTGAGAGGAGGTCGTCGCTAGGATCTACGAGTGGAAGATCCATCAGCAATTGAGTTCGGGCTGGACACCTTCGGCGATGTGACAGTCGGCGAGGATGGCACGGCACTCCCCTACGCGCAGGTGATCCGGAACGTCGTGGAGCAGGCGGTGCTGGCCGACCGGCTCGGTGTCGACGCTTTCGGCGTGGGTGAGCACCACCGTGACGATTACGCCATCTCGTCACCCGAGATCGTGCTCGCGGCTATCGCCGCGAAGACCGAGCGGATCAAGCTGGGGACGGCGGTCACGGTTCTGAGTTCCGACGATCCGGTACGGGTGTACGAGCGCTTCGCTACCCTGGACGCGATCTCGGGAGGGCGGTCCGAGATCATCCTGGGCCGTGGTTCGTTCACCGAGTCGTTCCCGCTGTTCGGGTTCGACCTTGCGGACTACGACCGGTTGTTCTCGGAGAAGCTCGACCTGATGTCGCACCTGCTCACCGAGGGGCCGATCACCTGGTCCGGGTCGGTGCGGCCGCCGCTGACCGACCAGCAGGTCTACCCGAAGACGGAGTCGGGCCGGATCCGGGCGTCGATCGGTGTGGGTGGCAGCCCGGAGTCCGTCGTGCGCACGGCTCAGTACGGTCTGCCCCTGGTGCTGGCGATCATCGGTGGGGAGCCGGCCCGGTTCGCGCCGTACGTCGACCTGTACCACCGGGCGCTCAAGGAGCTGGAACAGCCGGAGCAGCCGGTCGCGGTGCACTGCCCGGGCTTCGTGGCGGCGACCGACGACGAGGCCATCGACGTGCTCTGGCCGCACGCCCGGCGGATGCTGGACCGGCTCGGGCGGGAACGCGGGTGGCCGCGGACCACCAAGGACCGTTTCGTGGCGGACGTGACCGAGGGTGCCTGGCATGTCGGCTCACCGGAGACCGTGGCGCAGAAGATCGCTGCTACGGTGCGGGCGCTGGGGATTCAGCGGTTCGACCTGAAGTACGCGCACGGGACGCTGCCGCACGAGCGGCTGATGACGTGCGTGGAGCTGTACGGGACGCAGGTCATCCCGCGAGTCCGCGAGCTACTGGCCGCGTGAGCGCGCCCTGATCGTGACGGTGAGAGCAAAGGCCGGCGGATTACCCGCCGGCCTTTCTCGTCATCGTCGTGCTACTTGATACGGGCCCTCTTTGATACGGGCCCTACTTGATACCGGCCCTACTTGATACCGGCCCTACTTGATACCGGCCCTACTTGATACCAGCCTTGTTGCAGGCGGCCTTGTACTTCGCGGTGCAGAGGCTCTTCGCCGTGACGAAGCCGCTCTCGACGACCGACTTGACGTTCTTCGCGGTGATCGGCTGCGGGTCCAGCTTCACGAACGGGATGTAGGCGCCCGACTCCGGGTCCTTCAGCTTGTCGTCGACCGGCGGCTTGACGTTCTTGTACAGGTTGATCGCGAGCTTGGCGGCGGCGTCGGCCTCCAGCTTGATCTCCTTGTAGACGGTCATGCACTGGTCGCCGGCGAGGATGTTCTGCAGGCCCTGCACGGTGGCGTCCTGGCCGGTCACCGGAACCTTGCCGTTCAGCTTCTTTTCCTTCAGCACCTCGATGGCCGCGTTGCCGAGGCCATCGTTGGCGGCGAGAACGCCACCGATGTTCGGGTACTGCTTGAGCATCTGGGCGAAGATCTCGCGACCCTCGTCGTTGTCCCAGTCCTGCACGTACTGGTCCGGGCCCTTGGTGAACTTGGCGTCGTTGTAGTACTGGTCCAGCACCCGGTCGTAGCCGTTCTTGAACAGGGTCGCGTTGTTGTCGGTCGGCGACCCGTTGAGCTCGGCGACGATCGGGTTGTCGATCTTCTTCTGCTTGAGGCAGCTGACCAGGGTCTGCGCCTGAAGCTCGCCGACCCGCTCGTTGTCGAAGCTGACGTAGTAGTCAGCGCCGCCGTTGAGGGTGAGCCGGTCGTAGTCGATGACGGGGACGCTGCGGGAGTGGGCGTCCTCGATCACGGCCTTGCCGCTCGCCGAGTCCAGGTTCGCGATGATCAGAACCTTGGCGCCCTCGTCCAGCATCTTGTCCGCGAGGCGCTTGAACTGCTCCTTGTCGCCCTCGGCGTTCGCGATCTGGTAGGGCACCTTGCCGGCCTCGAACGCGGCCTTCAGGTACTTCGGGTCGTCCTGACTCCAGCGCTGGGAGCTCTTGGTGTCCGGCAGGATCACGCCGATTCCCGCCTTGCCGGACGATTGGCCACCGTTGCTGGTGGTCGCCGCGCCACTGTCGCCGGAGTCACCAGGGTCGGTGCCGTCGTCACAGGCCGTGAGTGTGACAGTGGTCAACAGGCCTGCGGCGACCAGGGCGAGCAGAGACTTGCGCATGGCGATATATGTCCTCTCAGGGGGTCCCGAGCTGCGTGGGGGCGCTGAACGGCCCGCCTAGTATCGGCCAGCGCGTCACGGGGGCAACATCGGGAGGGGGCCAGAGCAACAAGATTATTCATTTTCCTCGCGGTACTGCCAAACAATCACGGGTTACTGCCGAACATTAACTTTCCGTAATCGCGAGGTTATGCTCCGTACCCATAGGCAGGGTGTTTGCTCTTACCCCTTTTCGGCGCCTGCGGTGAGTCCCTCGGTCAGCAGCCGTTCCGCCGCGAAGAAGATGATCACAATCGGCAGCGTCAGCACGACGGAACCCGCCATCAGGACGGTCTTGCTGACCTCGATGCCACCGGAGAGCTGCGCCAGGCCCAGCGAGACCGTCCAGTCGGCGCGATCCTCCACCAGGAAGAGCAGCGCGAACAGGAATTCGTTCCACGCGATCATGAAGACGTACAGCGCGTTCGCCATGACGGCCGGCGCGGCCAGCGGAAGGATGACCTTGCGCAGCGTCTGCAACCGGCTGTAGCCGTCGACGGCTGCCGCCTCCTCCAGGCTCTCCGGGATCGTGGAGAGGTAGTTGCGCAGCATGTAGATCGAGACGGGGACGGTCTGCGCGATGTACACCAGGGTCAGCCCGCCCAGAGAACCACGCAGGCCGAGCCGGGTGAAGAGCACGAAGAGCGGGATCGCCAGCAGGATCGACGGGAACAGGTAGACCGACAGGAACAGGAAATGCACCTGGCGGCGACCGGCGAATCGCAGGCGGCTGACCGCGTACGCGCCGGGGATCGCCACCAGCAGCGTCAGGGCCGTGGCGGCCACCGAGACGATCGCGGAGTTGGCGAGGAAACGCAGGAAGCCCTGGCCGCCCGCCTCGACCGAGGTGAGCACCTCGCGGTAGGTGCTCAGCGTCCACTCGGACGGGGCGATCCAGAGTTGGCCGGGGTCCTGGAGGAGCTGCTCGATCGGGCGTACCGAGAGCAGCAGCATGTAGAGGAACGGGAAGAGGGTCGCGACCAGCAGCACGATGATCACTACCGGACGCAGGACGGAAAGAACCCGCGCCTCGATGCTGGCCCGATCTCTGGTGCTGGCCCGATCTTTCATGAATCCCCGTCCTCTCCCTCTACGCGCGGAGCCAGGAAGCGCAGGTAGATCGCGAGCAGGACGATCAGGCCGGCGGCCAGGACGAGCGCCTGCGCGGCCGCGGCGCCGACGTCGAAGCGGGCGGTGAGGAACTCGTAGACGCGGACGCTGACCACCTCGGTGCCGGCCCCGCCGCCGGTCAGCAGGTAGACGTCGTCGAACTTGTTGAACGTCATGATGAACCGCAGCACGCAGAGCAGCGCGATCACCGCGGAGAGCTGGGGCAGCAGGATGTGCCGGAAGATCTGGGTGGGCGCGGCGCCGTCGACCCGGGCCGCCTCCTCCAGATCCTGCGGCACGGCCTGCAAGCGGGCCAGCAGGAAGAGGAACGCGAACGGGAAGTACCGCCACGATTCGAACGCGATCACCGTGAGCAGCGCGAGCGGGATGTCCAGGTGCCAGCTGAACAGGCCGAAGAAGCTCAGGTCGAGGGCGTACTCGCGCTGGCTCAGGAAGGCGATCGGCCGGTCCCAGCCGAGGAACCTCGCACCCCAGTTGTTGACGAGCCCGAACTGCGGGCTGAGCAGGATGGTCCAGACGAACGTCACGGACACCACCGGCGCCACGTACGGAAGCAGGACCGAAGCCCGGACCAGAGTCCGGCCGCGGAAGCGGCCCCGGAGAGCGAGCGCCGCGACCAGGCCGATAGCGATCGATCCGACGGTGGAGCCGACCGTGTAGACCATGGTGGTCCAGAGCGACGACCAGAAGCCGGGCGAGGTCAGTACCAGTTCCAGGTTCGACAGCGTGTACTCGCCGAAGACGCCGGCCCGCCGCAGATTGATCAGCCGGATCCGCTGGAAGGCGAGCATCACCGTCCAGATGATCGGCAGGACGACCACGACCAGGACCACGATCAAAGTCGGTGACAGGTACGCGAGACCGGCGCGGCTCTCCCTCTGGCGCAGGGTGAGCGGGCGCTTCTGCTTCGGCGATGTGCGGGCCGGTGTGCCGGGCGTGCCGGACGGCGTGCCGGACGGCGTGCTGGGCGGGGTGCCGGGCGTGGGAGCTGGGGGCACGGGGGTGTTCGTCGTTTCAGCCATGCCTGCGAGCCGTTACTCGAGGGACTTCTGGATCGTCTTGACGTCCTCGGCCGCGCGCTGGGCCGCTTCCTGGGCGTCGAGTTCGCCGGTGGTCAAGCTGTTGATCGCCTTGGGCACCGGCAGCTCACCCAGCGTCGCGCCGACCAGGGCGCCCTGTTTCTGCGGGAAACCCCAGCGCTGGAACGTGTCCGGGCTCTTCTGCAGGGCCGTCAGCACGTCCTCCGGGTAGAGGTCGGCGAGCGGCTTCTTGGTGTCCACCCCGGCCGGCAGGGTGTTCCAGGCAGTCGTGAATTTCGTGGCGTCGTCGGCCGTACCCTTGCGAACCGGGATCTTGCCTTCAGGGGCGATACCCAGCCAGTCCGTGTAGCCCTCGTTCATCATGTACGTGACGAACTGCTTGGCTCTATCTGTGCTCGACCCATTACCTTCATTCGCGCCGTCGGCCGTGATCGTCCAGCTGGTGATCTCGCCGAACTGCGCGGGTTTGCCCTGCGGACCGGAGACCGCGGTGACCACGCCGGTGTTCTTCGCCAGCCAGGTCGGGTCGCCCTTGCACTCGGCGCAGGTCGGCAGGGCGTCGTTGCGCAGCCCGGCCAGCTCGTCCAGCAGGAACGACGACCAGACCACCATGGACGCCTTGCCCGCGAAGTACGTGGCGCGGGTGGTGTCGACGTCCTGGGCGCCCGGTACCGACCAGTTCTTCACCAGGTCCGAGTAGAGCTGGAACGTCTCCACGCACTGCGGCGAGTCGAGCAGCACCGTCTTCGCGTCGTCGACCATCTGGCAGTTGTTGCCGAGGGCCAGGTTCTCGAACGTCTGCTGGGTGAACGCGTCGTTCCCGACGGTGGCGAGCGCGGCGCCGGCGACCTGCGGGGAGTTCAGCTTCTCGGCTGCCGCACGGATCGCGGCGTACGTGTCCGGGACGGCGAGGCCCGCCTGCTGGAACAGGTCCTTGCGGTAGAAGAGCAGCTGCGCCCAGCCGTCCGACGGCACCGACCACTGGACGCCGTCCTGGCTGGTCAGCTGGAGCGCCGGGGCGGAGAACGTGCCGGGGCCGAGCTGGTCGACCACGGCCTTCGTCGCGTCCGTGTCGAGCAGCTGGTTGGAGGCCATCTGCGCCACCGCCGCGAGCGGGAGCGCGCCCACCACGTCCGGCAGCGTGCCGGCCGCGGCCGCTGAGGTGATCAGGCTGCTGAACTGGTTCTCGTCGGTCGCGACGATCTTCACCGGGATGCCGGTGGACTTGGTGAACTCGTCGGCGATCTTCTGGGTGGCCTGCACCCGGTCGGTGAGGTTCTCCAGGCTCCAGACCGTCAGGGCGCCGCCGTCGCTGTCACCGCCGTCGTCGCCGCAGCCGGTGAGGGCCGTGGTGGCCGCCAGCAGCAGGACCGCGCCGGCTGTGCTCCAGCGGGACCTGCCCGGGTGAGACCTGCTCCTGCGGGACCTGCTCCCGTAAGACCTGCTCCCGTGGAACCGGCCCGAATAAGACCTGCTCCAAGCTGACTTCGTCGTCATGATGTCCTCCCCGTTACGCATCGATGACGGAGAACCTGTCCTGACGGTAAGCCCGTGGCTGGAGTTCCGCGACCGGAGAGGTCATCAGGAAATCCGGGAGGTCATCACAATGGGGGGCATGACGCTCAGGATCAGAGTCGCTACCCGGGAGGATCTGCCGGCATTGCGGGACGTGATGGCTCAGGCGATCGCGGAACTGCAGCGTGGCTTCCTCGACGAGACGCAGATCGCGGCCAGCCACGAGATCATGGGGCTGGATACGCAGCTTGTCGACGACGGGACGTATTTCGTGGTCGAGTCTGTGGCTGGGGATCGGGATCCCCGCTCACCACGGGCGACGGTCTGCGGCTGTGGTGGGTGGAGCCGGCGGGCGACGCTCTACGGCGGGGACCACACGGCGGGGCGGGACGGCGCGCTGCTGGATCCGACGCGGGACCCGGCGAAGGTCCGGGCCATGTACACCCACCCCGGGTACGCGCGACGCGGCATCGGCCGGATGATCCTGGCCGAGTGCGAGAAGGCGGCTGCCGCGGAGGGGTTCACCAGGCTGGAACTGATGGGAACCCTCTCCGGGCAGCCTCTCTACGCAGCGGCTGGATTCGAGGTCATCGAGACACTCGAGGACGACCGTGGCGGCGTACCCGTGCCGTTGGTCCGGATGGGTAAGGCTCTGACCAGCTAACAGCTCTCACCAACTAACAGCGATGTACTTCGACTCCAAGTACTCCAGCAACCCCTCGTGGCCGCCCTCCCGGCCGATGCCGCTCTGCTTGACACCGCCGAACGGCGCGGCCGGGTCGCTCACCAGGCCACGGTTGAGGCCGACCATGCCGGCCTCGATCGCCTCGCTCACCCGCAGGCCACGGGCCAGGTCACCGGTGTAGACGTACGCGACCAGGCCGTACTCGGTGTCGTTGGCGAGCCGGACCGCCTCGTCCTCGCTGGTGAACGTCACGATCGGCGCGACCGGACCGAAGATCTCCTCGCGGAGGATCGCCGAGTCGGGGGCGACACCTGTCAGCACGGTCGGCGGGTAGTAGAAGCCGGGACCCTCGGGCCGGCTGCCACCGGTGACCGCCTGCGCTCCGGAGTCCAGGGCGGACCGGACCAGGCCGTCCACCTTCGCGACCGTGTCCTCGTTCACCAGCGGGCCCACCTGCGTCTTCTCGTCCGTGCCCGGCCCGACGACCAGCGCGGACATGCGCTGCGCGAGCCGGCGGGAGAACTCATCGGCGATCGAGGACTCGACGAAGAAGCGGTTCGCCGCGGTGCACGCCTCACCGCCGTTCCGCATCTTCGCGATCATCGCGCCCTCGATCGCGGCGTCCAGGTCGGCGTCCGCGAAGACCAGGAACGGCGCGTTGCCGCCCAGTTCCATCGACGTGTTCACGACGTTCTCGGCGGCCTGCGCCAGCAGGATCCGGCCGACCTCGGTGGAGCCCGTGAACGACAGCTTGCGCACCCGCGGGTCGCGCAGCATCTGCGAGACGACCCTGCCGGAGCTGCGGGATGGCAACACGTTGACCACGCCTTCCGGCACGCCGGCCTCGGCCAGGATCGCGGCCATGGCAAGGGCGGTCAGCGGGGTGTCGCTGGCCGGCTTGAGGATCATCGTGCAGCCGGCCGCCAGCGCCGGGCCGATCTTGCGGGTGGCCATGGCGGCCGGGAAGTTCCACGGCGTCACCAGCACGCACACCCCGACCGGCTGGCGCGTCACCAGGATCCGGTTGGCGCCGGACGGTGCGGTCGCCAGGGCGCCCTCGGCCCGGACCGCCTCCTCCGAGTACCACCGGAAGAACTCGGCCGCGTAGGTGACCTCGCCCTTCGCGTCCACGAGCGCCTTGCCGTTCTCCAGGCTGATCAGCTTCGCGAGCTCGTCGGCCCGCTCGGTCATGAGCGTGAACGCTTTGCGCAACACCTCCGCCCGTACCCTCGGGGGTGTCGCCGCCCAAGCCGGCCCCGCCGCAGCGGCCGCATCCACCGCGGCGATCGCGTCCGCCTCGCCGCCGTCCGCAACCGAGGCGATGGTGTCGCCCGTCGCCGGGTCGAGCACGTCGAAACGGCTGGACGAGGAGGCCGGGACCCACTTACCGCCGATGAACAGTTCGGTTTCCACAACGGCTCCTTAACTCAATTCCGTTACTAGCTTGCTCTCGATCGCCGCACCGCGCCATGTTCCCCAAAAACCGTGCTTCCCTCACAATCGTGCTTCCCCGCACACTGGACCCATGTCGGGGGTGTGGTGGAGAGACGGCGTCGTCTACCAGGTCTACCCGCGATCGTTCGCGGACGCCTCCGGGGACGGCATCGGCGACCTCGCGGGCCTGACGGCCCATCTCGATCACATCGCCGAGCTGGGCGCGGACGCCATCTGGCTCACGCCGTTCCAGACCTCACCCCAAAAGGATCATGGGTACGACGTGAGCGACTACACCGGCGTCGATCCGCTCTTCGGTGATCTTGCCGCGTTCGACGCCATGCTCGGCCGGGCACATGAACTGGGACTGCGCGTGATCATCGACATCGTCCCGAATCACTGTTCGTCGGAACACCCGATCTTTCAGGCGGCGCTCGCGGGCGACGAGTCGGCACGGGAGCGATTCCACTTCACCCGGACGCCGAACGACTGGCCCAGCGTGTTCGGCGGCCCGGCCTGGGAACCGGCCGGGGACGGCACCTGGTTCCTTCATCTGTACGCGCCGGAGCAGCCGGACTGGAACTGGCGCGACCCGCGGACCGCCCCGTTCTTCGACGACGTGCTCCGGTTCTGGTTCGACCGGGGCGTCGACGGTCTGCGGGTGGACGTGGCCTACGGGCTGTTAAAGGCCCCCGGCCTGCCGCCGCTCTCGTCCATCACGCTGCCGCCGGGCGTCACGATTCCGCCACGCGTCGCACTGCCGCCGGTTGTCGCACTGCCGCCCGTTGTCGCACTGCCCCCGGTTGTCGCGCTGCCGCCGGTTGTCGCACTGCCGCCGGTTGTCGCACTGCCGCCGGTTGTCGCACTGCCGCCGGTTGTCGCACTGCCGCCGGGGCGGCTGCGCTCCAATCCGCTCGCCTGCGACCAGCCCGAGACCCCATTGGTGTACCGGCGGTGGCGGGAGATCGCTGATTCGTACGATCCGCCGCGCGTGCTGATCGGCGAGGTCAACCTGGAACCGGAGCGGGCGGCCCGCTACACCGGACCGGACCGGCTGCACCAGGCGTTCGCGTTCGGGTTCGTGATCGCGCCCTGGGACGCGCACGCCTGGCGGGAAACCGGCGAGCGACTGCTCCGCCATCCCCCGGTCACCTGGGTGACCGAGAACCACGACGTGGTGCGGACCCCGACCCGGTACGGCAATCCGGCGCGCGCCCGAGCCGCACTGCTGACGATCCTGGGGCTGCCCGGCGCCGCCTACCTGTTCCAGGGGCAGGAGTACGGGCTGCCCGAGGTGACCGTTCCCGAGAAGGATCGGCAGGACCCGGCGTGGGAACGGTCCGGCATGACACGCGACGGTTGCCGGGTGCCGCTGCCGTGGGCCGGCGGCTTCTCCCCGCCCGGGTCGGCGCCGCCCTGGCTGCCGGTGCCCGACGGCTGGGAGCGATACCTGGAGTCGCCGTCGCTGGCGTTGTGCCGGGACGCGATCGCGCTGCGGCGGCGGCTGCACAAAGAAGGGCTGCACAAAGAGCGGCTGCACAAGGACGGGCTGCACGAGGACGGGCTGCTCTCCGCGGACGATCCGGTGGAGTGGTCGGTGGACGGCGATGGGCGGTTGATCGCTGCTCGTGTGCACGGAGGAGTTGGCTTTGCGGTGGTGGTCGCCATGGGTGCGGGCCCGGTCGAGCTCCCGGACGGCGAGGTGCTGATCAGCAGCGATCCACTGACCGGCGACGGGCGCCTACCAGCTGACGCGGCCGCCTGGGTTCGTACCGAATCGGGCTCTGTCGGTCACGGTCGTTGAGCGACACCCTGGGGCGGACCCACGGGCGGGGCCCGCGCTGATCCCCACCGATTGCCAGCTGTCCGACTCGAGTCATGTGTCGCCCTGTGCAGATGGCTGGGCTCGGACCGGCGGGGCGAGTTTTTTGTCGTACGCATGTTCGAAGATTTGCGGGTGCGAGAGGCAGTGGAGCAGCTGACGACGGCGGCCGGCGAATGTGCCCGGACGCCGATGTTCGGGCTGTCCGAGACAGAGCTGCTGACCTTCCTCGACCAGGTCTTCCGCGCTCAGCAGATGGCGCAGGCGGCCCTGCTGCACGCGGTGCGCGAGGTCGAGGGCCGGGGCATTCCGCCCGGCCAGCAGGCCGCCACGGCGAACATGTGGTTGCGGGAGCGGCTGCGGGTCTCGTCGGCGACGGCCGGCATGTGGCTGGCGCAGGCACGGATGCTCGACGCCCACCAGGACCTGGACGCCGCGGTGACCGCCGGCGCTGTCAATGCCGAACAGCTCACGGTCATCACGACCGAGCTGGCGCAACTGCCGAAAGATCTGGATGCGGAGACGCTGGCCCGGGCACGAACGGTTCTGCTCGAGTGGGCAGAGCACCTCGACCCGCGGCAGCTGCGGATCGCCGCCCGCCGGATCCTCGAACATGTCTCCCCCGAGGTCGACCATGCCTCATTAGACGACCATGCCTCATTAGACGACCATGCCTCATTAGACGACCATGCCTCATTAGACGACCATGCCTCATTAGACGACCATGCCTCATTAGACGACC
>NZ_JBEZZR010000033.1:61176-102673 GCF_040639325.1 Actinoplanes sp. NPDC023936
CCATGCCCGGGCAGAAGCGCGGCTCCGGCTGGCGGAACAGGAGGCGCGGGAGCAACGGTTCCTGACGCTGACCTCGGACGGTGACGGGCGGGTGCGAGTGCGCGGGCTTCTCGACAGCGAGAGCGCCGCAGTCATCACCGCCGCGCTGGACCCGCTGTGCCGTCCCGCCGCCACCCGGACCGAACTGGCAGAGACAGGTGAAACGCGGACGCCGGGGCAGCGACGGGCGGACGCCCTGGTGGACGTGTGCCGCCTGGCGCTGACCGGAGGCAGCCTGCCGGAGCAGAGCGGGGCCCGCCCGCAGCTCGCGGTCACCGCTTCCTATGACGTGCTGCGCGGCGAGCTCGGTCCCGGCCTGCTGGAGGACGGCGAACCGGTGTCGGCCGAGACTGTCCGCCGGCTGGCCTGCGACTCCCGGATCCTGCCATTGATCTTCGGAGGCGAGAGCCAGGTCCTGGACGCTGGGCGTACCCGCCGGCTGGTCAGCGGCGTGCAGCGCCGGGCGCTGATGGTGCGTGACCGCGGATGCACGTTCCCCGGTTGCGACCGGCCGGGACGCTGGTGCGAAGCACACCACATGAACCCCTGGTCCGACGGCGGCAAAACGGACCTGCGGGAGCTGGCGCTGCTCTGCGGGTACCACCACCAGGTCATTCACGGCGATTCGGGCTGGCAGATCAGGCCGGGACCCGAAGGCCGGCCCGAGTTCCTGCCGCCGGCGTCACTGGATCCGCAGCGAGTGCCACGGCAGAACCAATATCACCGGCGGACGTGAGTTCCCCCGTTGATCAGTTCCCGCTGATCAGTCCCCGCTGATCAGTCCCCGCTGATCAGTCCCCCGTTGATCAGGCCACGGAGCTGCGCGGACTAGGCTTACCGGAGTGGCCAAGTACTTCGACGTGCACCCGGACAATCCGCAGCAGCGCAGCATCCATCAGATCGTCGAGTTGATTCGCGGGGACGGTCTGATCGCCTACCCGACCGACTCGTGCTTCGCGCTCGGCTGCCGGATGGGCAACAAGGATGGCCTGGACCGGATCCGCGCCATCCGGCACCTCGACGACCGGCATCACTTCACCCTGATGTGCCACGACTTCGCGCAGCTGGGCCAGTTCGTGCAGATCAACAACTCGCTGTTCCGGGCGGTGAAGGCATCCACGCCGGGGCCGTACACGTTCATCCTGCCTGCCACCAAAGAGGTTCCGCGCCGGCTGCTGCACCCCAAGAAGAAGACCGTGGGGGTACGGATCACCAGTCACGTCACCGCCCAGGCCATTCTCGCCGAACTCGGTGAGCCACTCGTCTCCAGCACGCTGTTGCTGCCCGGCGAGCCGGAGCCGATGACCCAGGGCTGGGAGATCAAGGAAGCGCTCGACCACAGCGTGGATGCGGTCGTCGACTCCGGCGAGTGCGGCACCGAGCCGACCACGGTGATCGACCTGTCCGACGGGGTTCCGGAGATCCTGCGCGTGGGCGCGGGCGACCCGTCCCTGTTCGAGTAGGGCCTGTTCGAGTAGGGCCTGTTCGAGTAGGGCCTGTTCGAGTAGGGCCTGTTCGAGTAGCGGCTGTTCGAGCAGGGCCAGCGCAGACGGCCCTACTTGCCTGCGCCGACCCTATTCGAACAGGTTCAGCGGGACCGCCGCGGCCATCGCCGCCATGCCGGCGTCGCCCGGATGCAGGTGATCACCGCTGTCGTAGGCGGGCAGGATCCGATACGGTGCAGCCGGGTCTCGCATGGCCGCGTCGAAGTCGGCCACCGCGTCGTACTCGCCCGACCTGCGCACCCATGCGTTGAACGCATCGCGTTTCGCGCGGCTCTCCGGGTTGTCGAGACGGCCCCGATAACCGCCGAACGGCAGCAACGTCCCGCCGATCATCTTCAGCCCGGCGGCCCGGCCCCGGCTGATCAGGTCACGGTGCCCGGCGATCAGCTGGTCGATGGTGGGCGGCGTGACGAGCCCGAGGTCGTTCACTCCGAGAAGAACGATCACATGGCTGACCTCGGGCTGAGCCAGCACGTCGCGTTCGAACCGGCGCAGTCCGGACTCCCCGGCCCAGGCGCTGGAACCGGCACGCCCGGTCCGCCCGATCGGTCCGCTGAGCAGACGGTTCCTGCTGATGCCGGTGTTCAGCACGCCACGGTCGATGTTGCCGTCGCGCAACCGGGCGGCCAGCAGATCGGGCCACCGGTGGTTGGCGTTCTCCACGGTTCTGGCGCCCCGCGTGATCGAGTCGCCGAACGCGACGATCGCGGACGTCGACCGGCGAGCGCGGACGCTGACGCCGGAAAGGAAGACGTACGAGGATTGAGCTACCGCTGAGCTGGCCTTGTCCGTCGCAGTCTTGTCCGCCCCAGTCTTGTCCGCCCCAATCTTGTCCGCCCCAGTCTTGTCCGCCCCAGTCTTGTCCACCCCAGTGAGGTTGCCGGGTGCGACCAAGTTCGTCTGGTACGCCAGCGGGGTGACCGTGCCGACCTCGGTGCGCTCCGGCAGGTAGAGGCTGATCACCAGGTCGCCGCCGGGCGGGACGACGAGATCGGCGGAGTCGCTGATCAGCGTGCCGCCGGCCGGGATGATCGCGTCAGGACGACCGGCGAAGGTGAGCGGCTGGCCGGTTCCGGGTACGAGGTCGGTGCTGGCGCCGCTGCCGGCCCGCAGTCCGAGGGTGGCGGCGCCGATGCGTACCGGATGGGCGCCGAACTCGTTGCTGAACCGGACCTGCGGCTGGTCGCCGCCGATGCTGGCGTGGACGACCTGTCGTACCGTCTGGTCGGCCAGGGTGTAGACCTTGCTGACCGGCTGGGCGGTGACCGGGGCAGCCCAGGTGCCGACCCGGGTGGGCGCCCGCAGCGTCGGGTTGCGCTGTCCCGCCGTGCCCGGGGTAGCCGCGAGCACGGCCGCACCGGCGCCACCGAGCAGGAGTGCGCGGCGGGAGGTCGCCCGGGCCGTGTTGAGGAGAAGGTTTTTCCGCTTTATCCCGGTACGCTAAATAATCGATGTCGGCGGAGTCAAGCCGTCTTTCCCGCTGAAGCCACCCGACGGTGCGAAAGTAATCACACCGCCGGGTGGCCGGGTTCTCGCGCCGGCAGGGT
The DNA here is from genome assembly GCF_040639325.1 of Actinoplanes sp. NPDC023936. Classification (NCBI taxonomy): domain Bacteria; kingdom Bacillati; phylum Actinomycetota; class Actinomycetes; order Micromonosporales; family Micromonosporaceae; genus Actinoplanes; species Actinoplanes sp. NPDC023936. The sequence goes on from NZ_JBEZZR010000033.1 coordinate 64,268, forward strand.
TTGTCCAGCTGGCAGGGTTTGTCCAGCTGGCAGGGTTTGTCCAGCTGGCAGGGTTTGTCCAGCCGGCAGGGTTTGTCCAGCCCGCAGAGTTTGTCCAGCCGGCAGAGTTCGTTAGCCGGTCGTGCAGGTCAGATTCTGCACCTGCGCGGCGGCCGTCCCTGAGGCGAGGAACCCGAATGTGACGTGACCGCCAGCCGGGACCGCGGCGTTCCACGTCTCGTTCTTCACGGTCGCCAGCGAACCGCTCGACGTGGCACGCCCGCTCCACGTCTGCGCCAGGGTCTGGTTACCCGGGAACGTCCACGAGACGGTCCAGCCGTTCACCGCGGTGTCCCCGGCGTGAACCATCACCTCGCCCTGGAATCCGCCCGACCAGGCCGACGCCACGGAGTACATCGCGGTGCAACCACCGGTGGGATTCGGCGGGTTCGACGTGCTGGGTGACGGCGGGTTACTGGGCGACGGCGGGTTACTGGGGGACGCCGGGGTGCTCGGGGACGGAGAGGCGGTCCCGCCGTTCCCGATACCGGTCACCTCACCCTTGCCACCGTCGAAGACCACGTCCGAGCAGCCGTAGAACGTCTCCTGGCTGTCCGAGCGGGACCACACCGAGTAGATCAGGTGCCGGCCGGTCTTGCCCGCGGGCAGATTGCCGTTCCAGTAGTAGTGGCCGTCGTCGGTGCCCGGCCCGCCGTTCGCGGGCGGGTTGGTGACCTGGTCGAACGGAGTCGGCTCCAGGTCGCTCCAGGCGAGCGGCTTCGTCGGGTCGTACCCGTCCTTGGTGATGTAGAGGTAGAAGGTGCCCGGGTGCTTGGCCCAGTTGTTGTACTTGAACTGGACGTTCGCCCCGGCGGTCAGGTGGGTCAGCGGCCAGTCGGTGCGGGCCAGGTTGAAACCGGTGAAGTTGTACGGGCCGCCGGTTCCACCACTGCACAACTGGCCGTCCGGCAGGAACCCGCTGACTCGTCCGGCGCCGTCCGAGCGGAGCACGGCGAACCAGTTGTAGAGCGAAGTCACCCCGCTCTGCGCGACCGCGGCGGCGCAGGCAGCGTTCTTCGGCTCGATCGCGCCGGTCTGCGGGTTGCGACCGTCCTGGTAGCAGAACCAGGTACGGCTGCCGGGCACCTGGATGGCGCCGTGTGCCTGCGCCGGGCTCTGCACCGCGAGGATGCCGGCGGCCGCGGCGAACACTGCGACTGCCGCGATTCTGAAGGCTTTTGACGCCAGTCTGGAGGGCTTTGACGCCAGTCTGGAGGGCTTTGACGCCAGCCTGAAGGGCTTTGGCACCAGCCTGAAAGGCTTTGGCACCAGCCTGAAGGGTCTTGGCGCCATTCTGAAGAGTTTCATGATCAGCCCTCCGGGAACAGCCGGGCGTAGTCCGCGTAGCCGGTGGCCACGTCGACCTGAGCCCAGAATCGGTGGTAGTTGAACGTCGGCGCCGGGCCGCCCTTCAGGTACGCGTCGACCTTCCCGAACTCGGGATCGCTGCGATAGAACGAGCGGATGTCGAGGAACGAGACACCCGGCTTGATCACGTCGCCGTTCGGCATCGTGCCGGTCCAGCCCTGCGGGATGTAGATGCCCTGGCCGGTGGTGGCGTTGTAGGCGTCGTCCATCCGGTTGTAGTCCGCACGGGTCTCGGTCACCGAGACGCCCTTGTCGTCCTTGTACGCCCAGATGGCGTCGAGCAGGCCCTTCGCGGCGGTCTTGGCCTGTGCGTTGCCGGACTTGGCGGCGTAGTAGGTGAGCAGCTTGGCGAACGAGCCCGCCACCCCCAGGTCCTCGCCGTGCGCGGTGACCGTCACGTGCAGGTTGGTGTTCGTCTGCGGGTTCGACGCGTTCCAGGTGTTCGGCGCGCCGGTCCACTGCATCTCGGACGGGATCGAGAAGCTGTCCGCCTCGATGGTGGAGTTCGCCAGCGCCCACGGCACCCACTTGTCGAGGACTGCCTTGGCCTTGGCGTTGCCGGTCACGTAGTAGTACTCGGCCAGACGCTCCAGCGACCAGGTCTGCATCCCGAACCAGCGGTTCGACGGCGGGTCTTCATAGACCGGGGCCTCGACGTACGCGAGACCGTAGAACGTCGGCGTGCCGGCCGGCCGCGCCGAGTAGTTGCCGTTCCAGCTGTTCGTCGCGCCACCGGCGATGGCACCCTCGGAGGACTGCAGCCACTGGTAGAACTCGAGCTGCCGGTCCAGGCTGGCCTGCCAGTCCGCCTTCGCGGTCGGTGACTTCGGCGCGAACGCCCCGACGTTGGACAGGATGTAGGCCGCCATCGGGTTCTGGTAACCGAAGTGGCTGGTGCTGGAGCCGATCCGCCACGCCCAGCCGGCGCTGGTGTCGTACGCGCCGCCCCAGGCGTAGTACCAGGACATCAGGTTGCTCGAGGCGTTCTTGCCGGTGCCCGCCGGGCAACTGGTCGACGCGCACCCGGGCTGCTTGAAGTACTTGTCGTAGAACGAGTACCGCAGGTAGTCGCCCATCTTGGCGGCCTTGGCCACGGCGTCCGAGATCTGCGACGCCTTGCCCTGCTGGGTCGCCCAGGTGTACGCCCAGTACGCGGCCTGCACGGCACGCGCGTCGGCGTCCGGCGCGTTGGTGTACTTCCACTGCTTGGCGTACGACGAGTCCTTGGTGAACAGGTCGAGGTAACCGTTGGTGCCACCGTGCGCGAACGTGTCGCAGGACGGTTGCGGCACGGTCTCGAACACCGACTCCTGCGGGCCGCGCTGGAAGGTGTTGATGTAGACGACGCGGGACGTCTCGTCGCCGCAGTGGCCGAAGCCGTACGTGTTGTCGACGTCGAGCAGCCAGTGCATGCCGTAGATGTCGTCGGTGCCGTACGCCGCCTTCAGCTCGGCAGCGAGCGGGTCGGTGCCGACCGAGACGCTCGAGTCCAGCTGTGACGGGTACTGCGACGGCTGCGGATACTCGGCCGCGTACGTCGCCGGCTTCTGCGCGTTGTAGTTGGCGTTGGTCGGCTGGTCCGCGTGCGACGGGATGATGTACTTCTCCATCGTCGCCCAGGCGTTGTTGAACGGTGCCCAGTCGCCGCTGACCTGCCCGTGCTCGGCCTCCAGCCAGAGCCAGTAGCTGAACGCCTCACTGGTGGTCTCGTGGCCGTGGTCGGGCGCCTCGTTGATCAGCGTCTCGATCGAGTGGTAGGGCACGCCCTCGGGGCTGAAGTACCCGTTGGCCGGGTTCTTCAGGTCGTTGTAGAGCTGCGTGAACCGGGCGTCGACCGAGCCCTCCTCGACGACCGTGACACCGAGCTCCGCCGCGGTGTAGCCGTTGGACGTCGCCGCGATCGTGGCGGTCGACCCGGCGGTCGCCGAGGTGGACGCCGCGACAGTGACGGCCTGGCCGGTGTTCCAGTTCGACGGCGTGAAGGTGAGCGTGGCCGGCGTCGCGGTGACCGCGGTGGTGCCGGCACTCCGGGCCACTGCCACGCTGACGTTCGCGGCCGGCGCCTTGCTCAGCGCCAGCTTGAACGAGCCGCTCGCGCCGGGCGAGATCGACAGGGAGGTGGCGTCCGCGACGATCGACGGGGTGGTCGCCGCGTCGACGAAGACCGGCACGTCAGCGGTGCTGCTCTTGACCCCCGCGCCGTCGTACGCGACAGCCTGCAGGTGGTACGCCGCCGACTGGGCGGGCACCCCGTTCCAGGTGTACGCGTAGGGCACCGTGGTGTCCGAACCCAGCAGCAGCCCGTCGTGGTAGAACTCGACCCGGCTGATGGTCTGCCCACTCGCCGCGGTCGCGGTCGCCGCGATCGGGATCGACGCCGGGGCGGTGTACCGGGTGTTCGCCGCCGGGCTGCTGATCTGCACGGTCGGCACGTTCGCGGTCTGGTTGCAGGCGGTGCCGTTGAGGGTGAACGCGGTCGGCACCGGGTTCGCGGAGCCGGTGAACGTGCCGTTGAACCCGGAGCTGATCGTGGCGTTCGTGGCGAGGCTGCCGTTCCAGGACGCGTTGTTCACTGTCACGTGCTGGCCGGTCTGGCTGTAGACGCCGCTCCAGCCCTGCACGGCCTTCTGTCCCGCGTCGGGGAAGTCGAACTCCAGCTTCCAGTTGCTCAGCGGGTCGCCGGTGTTCTTGATCTGGATGTCGCCGGTGAAGCCTCCGGGCCACTGGCTCTGCACCTTGTAGACGACGGTGCACCCTGCCGCGGCGTACGCCGGCGTGCCGGCTACGAGGGCCGCGCCGGCGCCGAGAACGGCGACGCCGGCTATGGCCACTCTTCGCCTGAGGTTCGAGGTGGTCCGGCTGCCCGGGGGTCCGCTGGGTTGGGGTGCACTGGGTTGGGCTGCACCGGGTTGGGCTGCGCTGGGTTGGGCTGCACTGGGTTGGGGTGTGCTGGGTTGGGCTGCACCGGGTTGAGCTGCACTGCGTGGGGATCTAAACCTCACGGGGCAACACCTTCCATCGATGGACGTTCATCTGGGAGCGCTCCCAGCAGCGTGGAACCATGTCATCGCCGTGTCAAGAGCCGGAAACCTCGCGTTGACATGGCGCGAAATGGCGCGCCGGGCGATGCGGGTCGAGAAACCGCCAGGTCGCCCCGAATCGGCTACGGACAGCAACAAAACGCGATCACCGCGCCACCACCGGCATTTACCAGCGCCAACAGCCCCGGTCGCGGTGACAACAGCGCCCGCTTCTACGACACCAGCCGGTTCACCGGCGCGAGATCGGGGAATCCGACCTGTCCATCGGGGACGTCCAGCGGGATGAACAGCTCATCCATGGACAAATCACGGATCAACCGCCTGTGTATCATTCGGCGGAACACGCAGGGCGGCGCCCAGCCAGGACGCCGACCGGCCCGCCGGACCAAAAAGAAGGGCGAGCCACGAGGCGGACACGCGGCGTAACCGCGGACCGACCAAACGGGCGAGCGACACAGGCAGGCCAAACACACGGCCGACACGGGCGATCGGCGAGCCGGCGGAGAACCGCGAAGAGGCGGCGGAGGAGATTGCATGAAGGTTTGCGTTGTCGGAACCGGCTATGTCGGCCTGACCACCGGTGTCAGTCTCGCGTTCCTGGGGCACGAGGTGACCTGCGTCGACCTCGACCAGGCGAAGATCGACATGCTGGCCGCGGGCCGCTGTCCGATCTACGAGCCCGGCATGGAGGACCTGCTCGCCGAGGCCGCGCCGAACCTGACTTTCACCACCTCCTACGCTGACGCGGTTCCCGGCGCCGACGTGGTCTTCGTCGCCGTGCAGACGCCCTCGGCCGCCGACGGGAGCCCGGACCTGCGCTACCTGCGCAGCGCGGCGGAGAGCGTGGCGCAGGCCCTCGACAACGATTTCACCGTCGTGGTGAACAAGTCGACGGTCCCGATCGGCAGCGGCAACTGGGTCGACGCGATCCTGCGGGACTCGTTCAAGCAGCGGGACTCGTTCAAGCAGCGGGACTCGTTCAAGCAGCGGGACAACGGGCCCGAGGGAACCGGCAGCAACACCACCGAGTTCGCGGTCGCCTCGAACCCCGAGTTCCTGCGCGAGGGCAACGCGATCGCCGACACCCTCTTCCCGGACCGCATCGTGATCGGCTCGGACAACCCGCGCAGCCTCGAGGTGCTCAACCGCCTCTACCGCCCGATCATCAACCAGACGTTCACGCCGCCCACGTTCCTGCCGCGCCCCGAGGACGCCAACGCGGTCCCGCTGGTCTCCACCGACCTGGCCTCCGCCGAGCTGATCAAGTACGCGGCCAACGCGTTCCTGGCCCTCAAGATCAGCTACGCGAACGAGATCGGCCAGCTCGCCGCGAAGGTCGGCGCCGACATCACCGAGGTCGCCCGAGGCATGGGCCTGGACCAGCGGATCGGCTCGCGCTTCCTGCAGCCCGGCGTCGGCTGGGGCGGCTCCTGCTTCGGCAAGGACACCAAGGCTCTGATCGCGACCGCCGCCGAGTACAACCTCGAGATGCCGATCGTGAAGGCGGCGCGCGACGTCAACCAGCGGCAGCGTGCCATCGCGGTGGAGCGCCTCCAGGACGAGCTGCGCATCCTCAAGGGTCGCAAGATCGGCCTGCTGGGCCTGGCGTTCAAGCCGAACACCGACGACCTGCGGGACGCGCCGGCGCTGGACATCGCGAACTCGCTGATCGCCCGCGGCGCCCGGGTCAAGCTGCACGACCCGGTGGCGACCGAGCGGTTCCGGATCGAGCAGCCGGAGCTGGCGCCGTACCTGAGTCAGACCATCGACGAGGTCTTCGCCGACTGTGACGCGGTCGTGCTGGTCACCGAGTGGGCCCAGTACCTCGAATTGGACTGGTCGAAGTTCATCGGACTGATGCGCACGCCGATCATCCTGGACGGCCGCCACGTGCTCGACGCGGAACGGATGCGGCGCATCGGGTACAAATACATCGCTGTAGCGGGCTGAGCCACCGGCAGTTACCGACAGGGTCACCAACAAGGTCACCAACAGGGTCACCGGCAAGGTGACCGACAAGCTGACCGACAAGGTGACCAACAAGCCCGCACAAGGTCACCGGCAAGCCGGCACAAACCCCACCGGCAAGCCGGTGCAAACCCACCCACGCACCCCGAACCGCCGCAGCGGCCCAAAGCCACTGCGGCGGTTCCCTTTTGCGGCTACAGCATGTTCCCCCGAAGCCCAGCAAAACCGACTCACCGTCAGGTTTGCGAGGGAAAAATACGGATAAAGACGGATCAAAGAACCACGTTCCGATAGGCTCTTTCGCCAATCTCCTTAACCGGTTAAGGTGCCAGGGCGTCGCAGCGATATCGTTACCGACTCGATCACGACGAAATCATTGCGCAACTTGCTGGTTACCTCTTGACTGTTGGTCAAGAAGCGCTTCGGACGGCGGTGTCGTCACCAGGATCAGGGTGGTCGACGCCGGAGGCGCTCTATATGACATAGGGAGCGGTATGTTCGGTCAACGTGGGAGTTCGCGATCCCGGGTCGCGCTCGCCGGTGCCCTCAGCGTCGGTCTGGCGTTCAGCCTGACCGCCTGCGGCGACAGCGACGATTCCGAGAGCGGTACCACCGACAGTTCGGCAGCAGCGATCGACTGCTCGCCCTACACTTCGTTCGGCGACATCAAGGGCAAGACGGTCACGATCTACACCGGTATCGTGACCCCGGAGGACACCCCTCACAAGGATTCCTACAAGCCTTTCGAGCAGTGCACCGGCGCCACCATCAAGTATGAGGGCGACAAGGCCTTCGAGACCCAGGTCCTGGTTCGCGCCAAGGCCGGCAACCCGCCGGACCTCGCGTTCGTGCCGCAGCCGGGTCTGCTCCAGCAGCTCGTCGCGACCGGCAAGGCGGTCGAGGCTCCGGCCGAGACGGCCGCCAACGTCGACAAGTGGTTCGGCGAGGACTGGAAGGCCTACGGCACGGTCGACGGCAAGTTCTACGCCGCGCCGCTGGGCGCCAACGTGAAGTCCCTGGTGTGGTACTCGCCGCAGGAGTTCAAGGACAAGGGCTACACGGTCCCCACCACCCTGGCGGACCTGCAGGCCCTGACTGACAAGATCGTGACCGACGGTGGCAAGCCGTGGTGCGCCGGCATCAGCTCCGGTGAGGCCACCGGCTGGCCGGTCACCGACTGGGTCGAGGACTTCGTGCTCCGCACCGCGGGCCCGGAGACCTACGACAAGTGGGTCAAGCACGAGATCCCCTTCAACGACCCGGCGATCGCCACGGCGTTCGACGCGGCCGGCAACTACCTGAAGAACGACAAGTACGTCAACGGCGGTCTCGGCGACGTCAAGAGCATCGCCAGCACCACCTTCCAGGACGCGGGTCTCCCGATCCTGGACGGCCAGTGCTCGCTGCACCGCCAGGCCAGCTTCTACGCCGCCAACTTCCCGGCGGAAACGAAGATCGCTGAGGACGGCGACATCTACGCGTTCTACCTCCCGGGCCAGGACGCCACCAGCAAGCCGGTTCTCGGCGGTGGCGAGTTCGTCCTGGCGTTCGCGGACCGTCCGGAGGTCAAGGCCTTCCAGACGTACCTGTCGAGCGACGTGTGGGCGAACACCAAGGCGAAGCTCTCCTCCGGCTGGGTCAGCGCCAACAAGGGCCTCAAGGTGGAGAACCTGAAGAACCCGATCGACCAGCTGTCGGCGACCATTCTGCTCGACCCGAACGCGACCTTCCGCTTCGACGGCTCGGACATGATGCCCGCCGCGGTCGGCTCGAACGCGTTCTGGAAGCAGTCGACGAACTGGATCACCGGCCAGGACACCAAGACGACGGTGGACAACATCGAGAAGGCTTGGCCGCAGTAATGAGCTAGGGAAACATCAGGGCCGGTCGGGCTTTCGCCCGACCGGCCCTACCAGTCTCCCGATCCGTCTCAGTAGCTGGTCAGACTCAGTAGCTGGTCAGACTCAGTAGCTGGTCAGACTCAGTAGCGGGTCAGACTCAGTAGCGGGTCAGTCTCAGTAGCGGGCAGCACCAGCACCACCTTCATCTAGAGTCTTGGTTAATCCGCCCAAGGAGGAACGGGCAGCGTGTTCACCACCGCCTCCACCACCGCCGACAAGCTGTTGCAGATGTTCGCGGCGATCCTTTTGTTCGCCGCCGTCGTCGGGGTGATCCTGTTTATCGCCGGCCGTTTCGCCGGCCGACGCGACCGCGTGGTCGCGTACCTGTACCTGGCTCCCGTCGTGCTGATGCTCGGCGTCGGCCTCCTCTACCCCGGTCTTCGCACCATCTACGAGTCGTTCTTCAACGCCGCAGGTGATGCGTTCATCGGGATCGACAACTACAAGACCATCTTCACCGACTCGGAGCAGCTCATCGTGCTCCGCAACACGGCGTTCTGGGTGCTCCTGACGCCGTTCGTCGCGACCGGCGTGGGCCTGCTCTACGCCATTCTGGTCGACAAGGCACGGATCGAGTCGTTCGCCAAGGCGCTGATCTTCCTGCCCATGTCGATCTCGTTCGTCGCGGCCTCGGTGATCTGGAAGTTCATGTACGAGTACCGCCCCGACCAGGGCAACGTGAGGCAGATCGGCCTGATCAACCAGGTCATCGTCTGGCTCGGCGGCAAGCCGGTTCAGCTGCTGATCGACTCGCCGCTGAACACCTTCCTGCTGATCATCGTGATGATCTGGGTCCAGGCCGGCTTCGCGATGACCGTCCTCTCGGCGGCCATCAAGGCGATCCCGGACGACATCGTGGAGGCCGCCCGCCTCGACGGCGTCACCCCGTGGGGCATGTTCCGCTTCGTGACGCTGCCCGCGATCCGCCCGGCGGTGGTCGTCGTGCTGACCACCATCGCGATCGCCACGCTCAAGGTCTTCGACATCGTGCAGACGATGACCGGTGGCCGCTTCGACACGAGCGTGATCGCCAACGAGTTCTACAGCCAGAGCTTCCGCAGCGCCAACCAGGGTCTCGGCGCCGCGCTCGCGGTCGTGCTGTTCGTCCTCGTGATCCCGATCGTCGTCTACAACATCCGCCAGCTTCGCCGTTCGGAGGCGTGATGACCACCGCGACACCTGTTACCACCACGCCCCCGGTCACCCCGGGAGAAGTCTCCGCCGCCGCGAAGGCGAAGAAGAAGCTCACCTCGCCGTGGGCCTCGCTCGTCGCCCTCGTCATCGCGGTGCTCTGGACGCTGCCGACGTTCGGTCTGCTGGTCTCCTCGTTCCGCCCGGAGCGGGCGATCAAGACGTCCGGCTGGTGGACGTTCTTCTCCGACCCGAAGGTCACGTTCGAGAACTACCAGGCCGTCTTCGACCCGGACGGCATCAACCTGGCCGACTTCTTCCTGAACACGATCGTCATCACGCTGCCCTCGGTGATCATCCCGCTCTGCCTGGCGTCACTCGCGGCGTACGCGTTCGCGTGGATGAACTTCCCGGGCAAGAACGTCCTGTTCATCGCGATCTTCGCCCTGCAGATCGTGCCGCTGCAGGTCACCCTGATCCCGCTGCTGACGCTCTACGTCGACCTGGGCATCGCGAACACCTTCTGGACGCTCTGGCTGTCCCACTCGGCGTTCGCCCTGCCGCTGGCGATCTACATCCTGCACAACTTCATCAAGGAGGTTCCGTCCAGCCTGATCGAGGCGGCACGGATGGACGGCGCCGGCCACGTGGCGATCTTCTTCCGGGTGCTGCTGCCGCTGCTCACCCCGGCCCTCGCCGCGTTCGGCATCTTCCAGTTCCTCTGGGTCTGGAACGACCTGCTGATCTCGCTCACGTTCGCCGGCGCGCCGGAGATCTCCCCGATCACCGTCCAGCTGTCGAACCTGAGCGGCACCCGAGGCACCGCCTGGCACCTGCTCTCCGCCGGCGCGTTCGTCTCGATCATCGTCCCGGTGACGGTGTTCCTGCTGCTCCAGCGCTACTTCGTGCGAGGCCTCCTCGCCGGCAGCGTCAAGGGCTGACAGCCCCGCAACACAGCCCAGCAACACATCCCCGCAACACACCCCCGAAGGCCGCGCCGGCATCACCGGCGCGGCCTTCACCCTTTAAGACGGCCGTCGCCGGTGTGCCCCCACCGGCCCGCTGTCTGACTTTTCTGCGACTTCTTGGCTTGCTTTTGGCGGCTGGCTTGCCGGCCGGCCGGCTGGCTGGCTGGCTTGCTTACGGCTGGCTGCGCGGGCTGTCCGGTGCCAGCGTGTCGATGAATTCGTGCGGCTCGTGCACCTCGGTGGTGCGCCGCGCCTGGTCCGCCTCGGACTTCAGCGTGCTCGCTACGGACGCCCGGTCGGCGTCCGGAATCGCGGCCACGGTGTAGTAGGCCTTCTCCGCGAGAGCGTAGGCCGCCCGGTACTCGTGGACACCGAACGCCTTCTTCGCGAGGCCGAGCAGCCCGTCGGCCGTACGCAAGGCGGTCGTGCCCTTGCCCGCCGGAACCGTGGCGGCCAGCCGGTTGGCGGCCTCCCAGTAGGCGGCGGTCAGGAACCGGTCGCTGTTGTCCCGGTCGAACTGGCTGAAGTCCCAGTTCACGTCGATGTAGCTCATCATCGAGTTGTTCTCGTCGCCGGCGTTGACGAAGAAGAACTCCCCGGCCGGACCGTAGTCGACGCCTGTCGCGCTGTCGTAGCCGTCGTGCGGGTGGCTCATGCCCAGGTGGTGGCCGACCTCGTGGATCTGCGTGGTGGTCAGGCCGTAGCCGCTCTCCACCACCTCCGGCGAGATGAACGAGAAGACGTAACTCTGGTCGCCGGTCACGTAGTCATCGTCGGCGAACCCGAGCGCCGGCACTCCGACGCCCTCACCGACCGCGTAGTTGAACATCGGGATCTCGTAGTCGACCTTGCCCTCGTCGTCGAGCGCCCGGTCCAGGTTCTCCCGGTTGTAGAGGTAGAGGTTCGCGAACGCCGGGTATCCGCTGCCCGGATAGCAGGTCTCGCCGGTGAGCAGACCGAGGTAGCACTGCTCGGCGCGCGCGTCGTAGGGCAGGTCCTGCGAGTCGTAGCTCAACCTGTTGCGCCAGCGCAGCTCGGACAGCTCCGCCTTGAGCAGGCTCGGCGTCACGTACTGCTCGGAGGCGTCGACGCCCGGCCAGCCCTCGTAGGTGTTGTCGTCCAGGTTCAGCGACTTCGGCGGCTCGGGAGTGGGCAACTCCACCGGGTAGAGCGGCGAGGACGTGAAGAGCAGGTTCAGCGCCACGTACCGGGTGATCTTGCCGAGGTCGCCGGCGAGCGCGGCCGGGGAACGGAAGCCGTTCGCCGCGTACTCCCAGATCGGCGGCATCCGGTAGTCGACGACACCGTCGCCGTCGAGGTCCGGGTTGTCGACGTCGTAGTTGCTGGTCCACGACTCGGGACCAGCCGACAGGTCGTGGAACCAGACCCGCCGGGTCGCGCCGAGGCCGGTCTCCTCGTCATCGGCGGTCGTGCCGCCCCAGGCGATCATCTTGCGGGAGTCCCGGTTCACGCCGAAGTCGTACCCGGTGTCCGGATCCGGTTCGCCGGTCTTCGTGTAGACGTGGTGCTGGAAGTCGGAGCGCCCGTACCAGTTGACGAAGAAGACCGTGTTCCGCCGGGTGTCGACGCCCCGCGGCGGGTTGAAGGCGAGCCACTTCTCCACACTCGGCGCATCGATCACGGTGTTGTCCGGGATGTCCAGGACGTTGTTCGCCTGATCGTTGTACTCCTGCTGAAAGGCGGTGAGCGGCGCGGGCTTGGCGAGTTGCTTCAGCTTTCCGAAGAACCGATTCTCGTACGATGAATCGGCATAGCTGACTTTGTAGTCGTATGTGTAGGTGATACCGAGCTTTTCGGTCACCCCGTAGGCGAGCCGGGAGCGCACCACCGGCTCGTAGGACGGCGCCAGCTCGGCCTGGAAGGCGCTCTTGGCGACCTGTGCCGGCTCGTAGCCGACGAAGACGACGTTGACCGGCACCTTCTCGACGAGACGGGGCTGACCGCCAGGGTCCAGGTAGGACAGGTTCGGCTGCTTCCCATGAGCGCCGGCGGGTCCCGCCGATGCCGCTACGAGAGCCGCTACGAGAGCTATCACGAACGGGCTTCTCCTTCTCATGTGGACACGCTGCCATCAACCTCCACCGATGTGAAGGGGTCGGCGAGGTCCGGGGCCCTATCCGCTCGATATTCGAGAGCGGCCTATGTGTTGCGGCAACGTGCCGAGCGAACCGGGGCGTACCCGCGGCCGCTCGGCAGCGCCGCCCGCGCCGGAAAACCGGCGTCCTTGTGGGGTCAAGGGGTCACGGATGGCGGTGGTCGCCACCGCATCCGGCTTTCCGGTCGCGGGGTCTCACACATCCGCTGTGCGTTTCGCGGTGGAACATGAGCTCCCGGGTCTTCACCGACCGGCGTGCCCGGCGCCAGCGGATCAGCAGGGCCAGAGCGGCGGGCCACGCCGCGAGCACCAGCAGACCCGCCCACCAGGGCAGTGGGAAGTAGCCGGCGGACGGCGCATAGTGCGCGACCACCTGCGGGTACTGCACGACCGTCTGAAGTGCCGCGAATCCAGCAGCGGGAGTGATGCGCAGCAACCACTGCGCGAACGGGTCCGGCAACAGCGGCACCGACGTCACGACATAGGGCAGCACGATCAGCAGCGACGAGCCCCGAACCGCCGCCCACCGTCGCCGCAGCAGCTGGCGCAGCTGAACGGTCATGACCGCGCACAGTGCGAAAGCCACCCCGGCCCCCACTGCCACCCGCGGCACCGGAACGACGACACCGACCGCGATGGCAGGGACCGCGACGGCTAGCGCGACGATGCTCCTCTTTCTCATGCCGTCGGTTCTACGCACCCCGGCATGACACCAGCCGAAGCGTTCCTGTCATGCCGTTGTTAAGTCCCGCCGGGCATGCTGTGCACATGTTCGGGCTTCGCCGCGGGACCGTGAGCGCACGGTTCACCATCCTTTACGCCAGTGTCTTCCTGGGCTCCGGCGCCACGCTGCTGGCGCTGGCCTTCCTGCTCTCCGGCAGCCAGGTCACCAGCGTCGCCCCCGTCGGCGCCGGCCCGGCAGCCACCGTCCAGCAAGACCGTCAGCTGATGACGAGCTCGGCGACCGCGCTGTTCATGATGGCGCTGGTCTCGCTGGTAATGGGCCGCGTCCTGGCCGGGCGCGTGTTGCGGCCCCTGCGGTCCATCACCTCCGCCACCCAGCGCATCACGGCGGAGAGTCTCGATCGCCGGCTGGCCGTCGCTGGGCCGGCCGACGAGGTCAAAGCACTCGCGGACACCATCGACGACCTGCTGGGCCGGCTGGAGGCGTCGTTCGGCGCACAGCGCCGGTTCGTCGCCAACGCCTCGCACGAGTTGCGGACTCCGCTGGCGACGATGCGCGCCGCCCTCGACGTCGCGGTTGCCAAGCCGAATCCCGCGCCGTCGACCGTGGCGCTCGCCGCCCGGCTGCGCGGCCAGCTGGACCGGGTCGACCACCTGCTCGACGGGTTTCTCGTGCTCACCAGGGCCCAACACGGCATCCTCGCCGACGCGGAGACCGTGGATCTGGGCGCCCTGATCACCACGGCCTTGCGGCAGCGGGCTCCCGAGATAGACGCCAAGCGGCTGACGGTCACCGCCGAGGTTTCACCGCACGCCGGCAACCGGGTATCCGACCCGGTTGACGGCGAGGATGCCATCACCACACGCGGCAGTCCCGCTCTGCTCGCCCGCCTGGTGGAGAACGTGGTGGACAACGCGGTGCGGCACAACCACGACCACGGCTGGATAACCATCACCGCGGTGCCGGGGCCGGACGAGATCGTGCTGACCGTCGAGACCGGTGGCCCACCGCTCGACCAGCGCGACGTCGACCGGCTGGCGCAGCCGTTCGAGCGTCTCCGACCCGCCGGCGCGGCCGACACAGGCCCTGGCCTACCGGGCACGGAGCGAGTCGTCGCCGAGCGGGCCGGGAGCTCGTCCGGTCTGGGACTGTCCATTGTCGCGGCCGTTGCCACGGCGCACGGTGGCCGGCTGCACCTGGCCGCCCGTTCCGGCGGTGGACTGCGCGTCACGGTCACTCTGGCGGCGGTCTCATGAGGGTGCTCGTCGTCGAGGACGATCACGCGCTCGCCGAAGTCGTCGCGGAAGGGCTCACCGACAGCGGGATGGCTGTTGACGTCGCCCACGACGGGCTGGCCGCGGCGGCGAAACTTGACCTCGCACCCTACGACGTCGTCGTGCTCGATCGGGACCTCCCCGGACTGCCCGGTGACACGCTGTGCTTGCAGATCACCGAGCGCACGGACCGGCCGATGGTGCTGATGCTGACGGCCGCGAGCGCGCCCGGCGACCGGGTCAGCGGGCTCACCGTGGGCGCTGACGACTACCTGTCCAAGCCGTTCCACTTTCCCGAGCTCATCCTCCGGATCCAGGCTCTCGCCCGCCGCCGGCCCGACGTGCGCCCGCGGGTGTTGCGCGTGGCCGGGATCGAGCTGGATCCGGTGCGCCGCACGGCGGTCCGGGACGGGCGGAACCTCGGTCTCTCGGTCAAGGAATTCGCGGTGCTGGAGGAGTTGCTGCGGGCCAGTCCGGGGTTCATCAGCGCGGAGGTCCTGCTGGAGAAGGTCTGGGACGAGAACGCCGACCAGTTCACCAACACGGTCGCGGTGACGATCGGCCGGGTGCGCCGCAAGCTCGGCGACCCACCGCTGGTGTCCACACTGCCCGGTGTCGGATACCGCGTCGCCTGACACCGCCAAACCACGAGGGGGAACGACACAGCAGCGGCACGCCGCACCCGACACGAACCGCACGCGGCCGTCGCAGGCCGCACGCCCACCCGGCGCGGGCGGCACACGAGCGACCCAGGCCGCACGCCCACCCGGCGCGGGCGGCACACGAGCGACCCAGGCCGCACGCCGGCGGGGTCTCGGCTGCCCGGGGCCAGGACTTTCACGTTTTATTAACGCCTGGGCGCGAGCATCCGCCGCTTCCCGCGGGCAATGATCTTGGGGAGGCGGGGGAAGGACAGGCATGACCACGGTACGGGGATGGATGCTCGAAGGGCTCGACGAGCGGTCCGAGGACCAGCACTCCGAGAAGCCGCACTCCGAGAAGCCGCACAGCTGGTGGAAGGTCATGTGCCTCACCGGCGTGGACTACTTCTCCACGCTGGGGTACCAGCCCGGCATCGCCGCGCTCGCTGCCGGCGTGCTGTCGCCGCTGGCCACGCTCGTGCTCGTGCTCGTCACACTGCTCGGCGCGCTGCCGGTGTACCGGCGCGTGGCGGCGGACAGCCCGCACGGCGAGGGGTCGATCGCCATGCTGGTGCGGCTGCTGTCGTTCTGGAAGGGCAAGCTGTTCGTCCTGGTGCTGCTCGGGTTCGCGGCGACCGACTTCATCATCACGATCACGTTGTCGGCCGCCGACGCCACCGCGCACATCGACGAGAACCCGTTCTGGCCGGAGTCGCTGCGGGACCAGCACGTACTCGTGACGCTGCTGCTGATCGCGCTGCTCGGCGCCGTGTTCCTGAAAGGGTTCACCGAGGCCATCGGTATCGCGGTCGCGCTGGTCGGCGTCTACCTCACGCTCAACGTCGTGGTGATCGGTGACGCGTTGTGGGAGGTGGTCACCCACCCGCACGTGGTCACCGACTGGACGCACGCGATGACCACGTCGCACGGCAGCCCGCTCGCCATGGTCGGTATCGCGCTGCTGGTCTTCCCGAAACTCGCGCTCGGCCTGTCCGGCTTCGAGACCGGCGTCGCGGTCATGCCGCACATCAAGGGTGACCTGCGGGAGCGTATCCGGGGTGGCAAGCGGCTGCTGACCACGGCCGCTGCCATCATGAGCGTGTTCCTGCTGACCAGCAGCGTCGCCACGACGGTGCTGATCCCGGCGGCGGAGTTCGAGCCGGGCGGTGAGGCGAACGGGCGGGCCCTCGCCTATCTCGCGCACCAGAATCTGGGCAACGTGTTCGGCAGCGTCTACGACATCTCCACGATCGCGATTCTCTGGTTCGCCGGCGCGTCAGCGATGGCCGGGCTGCTCAACCTGGTTCCGCGCTACCTGCCGAAGTTCGGCATGGCGCCGTCGTGGGCGCGGGCAGTGCGGCCGCTCGTGCTGGTCTTCACCGGCGCGGCGTTTCTGATCACGTGGATCTTCGACGCGGATGTGGACGCGCAGGGCGGCGCGTACGCGACGGGTGTGCTCGTGCTGATCACCTCGGCCGCGACGGCCGTGACCCTCTCCGCCCACCATCGGGGGCAGCGGAAGCGGACCTGGGCTTTCGGCGTGATCACCGTGATCTTCACGTACACCACGGTGACGAACGTGATCGAGCGGCCGGACGGTGTGAAGATCGCGGCCTGTTTCATCGCGGCGATTCTCGTGGTGTCGCTGCTGTCCCGGGTGTTCCGGGCGTTCGAGCTGCGGGTCACGTCGATCGACGCCGACCCGGTGGCCGAGCGGTTCCTCGCCGAGGCGGGCAACCGGCAGATCCGGCTGATCGCGAACGAGCCGGAGGAGCGGGACGCCCGGGAGTACTCCGCGAAACTGACCCAGATCATCGCCGACAACGACATGACGGATCAGCGTGACGTGCTTTTCGTCGAGGTCACCGTGCGGGACGCGTCTGACTTCGAAACCGAGTTGCACGTACGCGGTGAGCTGCGGCACGGGCGCTACCGGGTGCTGACCATGGAGAGTTCGTCGGTGCCGAGCGCCCTGGCGGCGCTACTGCTCTGGGTGCGCGACACCACGCACCGGCGGCCGCACATCTACTTCGAGTGGACCGAGGGCAATCCGGTGGCGAACTTCGCCCGCTATCTGATCTTCGGTCAGGGCGAGGTGGCGCCGGTGACGCGCGAGATCATCCGGCAGGCCGAGCCAGACCGCAGACGCCGGCCCCACATCCACGTGGGCTGACGAACGCGGGCTGACGAACGCGGGCTGCCGAACGCGAGCTGCCGAACGCGAGCTGCCGAACGCGGGCTGCCGAACGCGGGCTGCCGAAAAACATCAGGAGGGAACCGGGCCGCGATCAACGAAACTGAACGTCGAGAGTGGATCGCCGTCGCCCACCTCCTCCACGAACATCGCCTCGCGAGCCGAGCTCCATTGCACGTACCCATAAGCGTCGTTGTAGATCCAGTAGGTGGGCCGTCCCCGGTCGTCGGTCTTCTCCGTCTTCGCCAACGAGAACACGGTGGCCTTGGTGGGGGTGCAATCGGCGGCGACCAGCTGCGATCCCTCGTCCGGGATGATCTTCACGCCGATGCAGCGTTCGGCGGCGGGGTCCTGCATGGACCGGATCATGTAGTCGACGCCGAGTGACTCCAGCACGAACAGGGACTTGGTGCCCGTACCGTCGCCGGCCTGGACCTCCAAGTCGTGCTGTTCAAGGGCGAGATCGCGGTTGATCTCGGCCACGTGGATCAGGGTCTGCCGATTGCCGCGCATGATCGCTGCCAGCTTCTCCGCGGCGGTCGCCGGGTCGGCCGCGCCCGGCGCCGAGGCTCCCGGTGCGGCGGGATCCGGAGATCCGAGGTCTGGAGATGTGAGGCCCGGTGAGGTGTTCGAGCCGGGCTGCGACGAACCGGCGTCCGCGGCTAGGTCCGCGGCGGTACCGCCGGTCAGATATCGCAGACCGGCGCCGAGCCCTCCGGCCAGCAGGGCGGCGACGACGGCCAGCGCGACGGCGACACGCCGCCGCGACCGGCGCGGAGCGATCGCGACGTCATCTCCCGGAGCCGGCGGCGGGCCACCCGACAACGAGGGAACCGCGGCACCCGGCGCGAAAGCCACCGCCCCGCCAGCGCCTGCCCCGCCAGCGGACGCCGGACCGACGGACGCCGGACCGACGGACGAGGAAGACGCCGAGGACGCGGGCGCGGCGGACCCGAGCGAGGACGCGGACGGCGAAGATCCGGGTGAGATGGACGCGGGTGAGATGGACGCGGGTGAGATGGACGCGGGCGCGGAGGACGCCAGCAGTAGGTCCAGCAACTCCCGGGCGCTGGGCCGCTCCACCGGATCCTTGGCGAGCGCCCTCTCCACCACCGGGACCAGCGCATCCGGCACGCCGCTCAGATCCGGCTGCTGGGTGAGGATCCGCATCGCGGTGGCCGCCGCCGACTCGGCCGCGAACGGGGTCCGGCCGGTGGCCGCGTACACGACCACGGCGCCCCAGGCGAAGATGTCCGCCGCGGCGGTGACCGGGCGCCCGTCGACGGGGTCGAAGCGTTCCGGCGCCATGTACGCGACGGTGCCGACCATCTGGTCGGTACGCGTGTGCTGGCTCGTCGCCTCGAAGGCGCGGGCGATGCCGAAATCGATCACCTTGATGCCGCCGCGGGCGAAGAGCACGTTGCCCGGTTTCAGGTCGCGGTGGATCACGCCGGCGCCGTGGATGGCGGTGAGTGCCGTGGCCACGCCGACGGCGACGCTCTGCAGCGCCGCCCCGGTGAGTGGTCCCCGGTCCCGGACCTCGGCGGCCAGGCTGGGCCCGTCGACGTACTCGACGACGAGGTACGGCGGCTCGTGATCGGGGTCAGCGTCGAGCACCTCGGCGGTGGAGAACGGCGGCACCTGCTGGGCCCGGTTCACCTCGCTGCGGAAACGTCCCCGGAACTCGGCCTCGGCGGCGTACTCCGGGCGCACCGTCTTGATCGCCACCGGCCGCCCGTCCGGGTCCCGGCCGAGGAAGACGGTTCCCATGCCGCCCTCGCCGAGCCGGCCGACGAGCTCGTACCGGCCGAGCCGGGCCGCATCGTGAGGCCGTAGCGGCATGCTCATGTGACGTTCTCCCCCTCTGCCGCCGCGCGGGCGCCGCAGCCGGGGATTCTACTCAGACGGATCTTCGTGCGGCCTCGCGGAAGGGGCCGCCGAAACATCCGGAAACATACCGAAAACGTCCTCAGTAGACGAACCGGGACACCGCGGCCTGGAGTTCACTCGACATCCGCGACAGCTCCGCTGCCGACCGCTGCGCGTCCCCCACCGATTCGGCGGTGGTCCGGGCGTTGTCGGCGACGCCGGCGATCCCGGTGTTGATCTGGTCGGTGGCGCTGGCCGCCTCGGTCACGTTCCGGTTCATCTCGGCGGTGGTCGCGCTCTGCTCCTCGACGGCCGACGCGATGGTGGTCGTGTAGTCGCTGATGTGGCCGATGATCTCGCTGATCTCGCCGATTGCCGCGACCGCGTGGTTGCTGTCGTTCTGGATCGCCTCGACCCGCCGGGCGATGTCCTCGGTGGCCCGCGCGGTCTCCTGGGCCAGGTCCTTGACCTCGCCGGCGACGACGGCGAAGCCCTTGCCGGTCTCGCCGGCCCGGGCCGCCTCGATGGTGGCGTTCAGGGCGAGCAGGTTGGTCTGCTCGGCGATCGCGGTGATCACCCGGATGACGTCGCCGATCTGGCGGCTGGATTCGCCGAGGGTGGCGATGGTCTGGTTCGCCGTCGCGGCCACGGTGACGGCTTTGCCGACGACCTCGGCGGCGGCGTTGGCGCTCTGCGCGATCTCGGCGATGGCGGCGCCCATTTCGTCGGAGCCGGCAGCGACCGTGGTCACGCTCAGCGACACGTCGGCGGAGGCTGCGGAGACCCGGCGGGCCTGTTCGGAGGCGGTCGCGGCGCCCTCGCTGATCTGGTTCGCGATGGTGGAGGTCTCCTCGGCGGCCGCCGCGAGGCTGTGCGCGGCGGCACCGACGGACGCGACCACGTCGCGCGTCTGCGTCTGCGCGCGGGACAGCATCTGCGCCATCTGGCCGACCTCGTCGCGGCCGGCCACGTCGACGGTGTCGGTGAGGTCGCCGTCGGCCATCGAGGTGAGCGATCGCTTGACCCGGTCGAGGCGCCGGACGATGTACCGGGCGACGGAGAGACCGAGGACGATCGCGGCCAGCACACCGGCGATCAGCACGCCGATCTGCAGGCGTTCGGCGGTGGCGGCGGAGTCGGCGCTCTCGGCGGCGCGGGCCGCCGCCTGCTCCATCTGCGCGTTGTTCTCCTCCTCGATCGCGTCCGAGGCGGCGTTCATCGTGGGGATGATGGTCTCCCGGTACTGCGTGCCGAACTCCGCGATGTCGCCCTTCTCGGCGAGCGGGACGAGGATCTGTTCGCTGTCGGTGACCAGCTTCTGGTACGCCTCGTCGAACGCGTCGATCGTGGTGGTGCTGACGGCGCCTTTCCGGTATTCCGCGAGGGCCGTGCCGACGTTGTCCCGCCGCTCGGCGATCTCGTCGGCGAGCGTCTCGCGGGTGGCCGCGGTGGCGACGCCGTACTCCAGGTATCGGGCCCGGATGCCCTGCAGGTTGCGCTGCACCACGGAGAGCGAGTTGAGCGGGGCGACGTTGTCGGAGTAGAGCCTCTCGTTCTGCTCACCGAGGTTGGAGATCGCGAGGAAGCCGGTGACACCGACCGCGATGGCCGCGACCGCGGCGACGCCGATACCCGCCTGGATCTTCGTGTTGACCCGGATGTCGGCAAACCAGCCGCCCCTGCCTGCCCCGCCCTGAGCGTCGCTCATCCCGAGCTCCTTGCCGCACGTGAGTTGTCCTTCCCACATTCGGCCGGATTGTGGGGGCGCTGAGGGCAAACCGGCCGAGGCGGACTGAGATCCGGCGATATTCGGCGAAAGTGCCGGGCCCCTGCCGGACATGTGCGGAGGTGGACCTTATGAACGCGGACGCGCGACGGGCGCGGTTCGAGGCGGTGGCGCCCGCGGTGATCGACGCGGTGCGCCGGTATCTCGCCCGGCGCACCGATCCGGCGACCGCCGACGACGTGCTCTCCGAGACCCTGCTGACGTGCTGGCGGCGCCTCGAGGACATGCCGGGCGAGCACGTGCTCTGGGCGTACGGAATCGCGCGTCTGACCTTGGCCAACGCGGAGCGTGGGCGGCGCCGCCGAGAGCGCCTCGCCGCGAAGATCGCCCGATTGGACCCACCGCCCGCCGTGACCGAGATTGACCAGCCCGGCGAGCTGGAGATCTTGGCGGGGCTGCGGGCCGAGGACGCCGAGCTGCTGCGCCTGTGGGCGTGGGAGGACCTCTCCCCCGCGCAGATCGCGGTGGTTCTCGGGATCTCGGTGAACGCCGCGAACATCCGCCTGCACCGGGCCAAGGGCCGGTTGCGGGACCGACTCGGGAACCCGCCGGGAAAGCCTTCGGGAAAGCCTTCGGGCCCGGCCGGACATGAGGATTCGACGGAAGGGAGACGGCGATGACCGACGACGACCTGCGAGCCCGGATCCGCCAGGCCGACCCGGCGGCGTCCTGGGAACCGGCGTCTCCCGACGAGGTGGCGCGGCTCCTGGAGAAGACGATGATCGATGGCACGACGGCCGTAGCCAATAAGAACCGAGCCAGTAAGAACCGAGCTGGTAAGAACCGAGCCAGTAAGAACCGGGCTGGTGAGAACCAAGTTGATAAGAACCGAGTTGGCAGGAGACGACACTACGCCCTGGCCGCGGCGGCGCTCGTCCTGATCGCGGCGGCGGGCGCGGGCTGGATCGTCACGCAGCAGATCCTCACGCAGCAGGGGGGCGCCGACCCGGTCACCGTGCGCCTGACCGGTCCGGGCGGCATCGCGGCCAAGTGCGTGGAGCCCACCGCCGCGCGCCTCGCGGCTTCCGCCGATCTCGCCATCGAGGGTACTGTCGCAGCAGTCACCGACTCAACGGTGACCATCGATGTGACACGTGTCTTTCACGGGGCCGACGCGGATCGGGTCGAGGTGGCCCAGGCCTGGGAGACGTCGGAGCAACTGATGGGCACCGGCGCGTTCGAGACCGGAAAGGATTACTTCGTGGCCTCGTCCGGCGGGACTGTGATGATCTGTGGCTACAGCGGCGAGGCGAGCGCTCCCGGCCTGCGTGACCTCTACGAACAGGCGTTCCCCCGCTGAGCGGGAACGGCCCGCTTGACCTCAACTGAACTTGAGGTTTTAGCGTTTGCCCGTGTTCCACACCGAGATCGATCTGGGTGACCAGTTCAGGGCGGCGTTCCGCCGGTATCCGACGGGCGTCGCGGTGATCACCGCGATCGGGCCGGACGGGCCGGTGGGCCTGACCGCGTCAAGCGTGGCGTCGGTCTCCGTGACGCCGCCCGCGCTGTCCTTCTCGGTGATGGGCACGAGGTCGGCCCGCGCGATCGTCGAGGCGCCCAGCTTCGTCGTGAACCTGCTCGGGCCGGACCACGCCGTGCTGGCGCACGACTTCGCGCGCCCGGGCCGGCCCCGTTTCACGCCCGAGCAGGGCTGGGACGTGCTGCCCACCGGCGAGCCGGTGCTGGCCGGCGCCCTGGCCTCGCTGCGCGGCAGGCCGCTGCACCTGGTCGGCGTCGGTGACGCGACGGTCGTCGTCGCCGAGGTGCACGAGGTGGTTCTCGGTTCGGGCGCGGGCCGGCTCGTCTACCACGACCGCGAGTTCATCACCGAAGAAATCACTCAAGAAAAGGGACACCTTTGATGCGTCTGCCCCGCTTCCTCACCCCGTCCGTCACGGTGAGCGCCCACTGCGACCTGCCCTGTGGCGTCTACGACCCGGCCCAGGCCCGGATCGAGGCCGAGTCGGTCAAGGCGATCGCGGAGAAGTACCAGGCCAGCACGGACCCGGAGTTCCGCACCCGCGCGCTGATCATCAAGGAGCAGCGGGCCGAGCTGGTCAAGCACCACCTCTGGGTGCTCTGGACCGACTACTTCAAGGCGCCGCACTTCGAGAAGTACCCGCAGCTGCACGCGCTCTTCAACGAGGCCACCAAGCTGGCCGGCGCGAGCGGCGCGAAGGGCTCGGCCGACCCGGAGGTCGCCGGCAAGCTGCTCGAGAAGATCGAGGAGATCTCCAAGATCTTCTGGGAGACCAAACAGGCCTGATCCTCAGGTTTACGCCGTTCCTGACGATTCAGCGGTAAAAGAGTCGTCAGGGAAGGATTGATCGGGGTGCGGCGATCCGTCGACCAGGGCGGTTTCACGCTCGTCGAGGTCGTGATCGCCATCGCCCTGGTCAGCTCCGTGCTCACCGCGACAACGGTCTTCTTCGTCCGCAGCCTCGCGCTCGGCCACCACTACGCCGACCGGGAGGACGCGGTCCGGGTCGCCACCTCCGCGCTGGAGGTGGCGACCGGTCTCGGCGGCGAAGCGGTGCTGACCCGCCGGGACCGCGCCTCCGTCGCCGGGCAGGCGCAGGTCCCCGGCGTCGAGCAATATCTGGCCGACGCGGTCGCGGTCTGGGACACCGGCGCGGCCGCCGGCGACGGCGCCACCGCGGCGCTGCCCACCGCGGCGGTCGGCGTCCGGCTGAACGGCATCACGTACCGTCAGAACTGGTACGTGGTGAAGTGCTGGCGATCGACGAGCACGAGCGCCTGCGCGGGCGGTGGCTCCGGGGTCGCGTTCCTCCGGGTGGTCGTGGCCGTCGAGTGGCCGGACAAGGAGTGCCCGAGCGGCACGTGCGCGTACTTCCTGGCGACGCTGGTGAACGCCGGCGCGGACCCGGTCTTCCCGACCGCGCCCACCTATGCCCCGTCACCGAGCCCGTCGCCCAGCCCGTCGCCGTCGCCCAGCCCGTCACCGTCGCCCAGCCCGTCGCTGTCACCGAGCCCGTCGCTGTCGCCCAGCCCGTCCGCGACCGGCGGCGGCACCGCCATCTGGGCGAACCGCAGCAGCGGCTACACCAACCCGGCCGCCCTCTGGATCGCCTCGTCGACGCTGACCGTCACCGGCCTGGTGCATACCAACGCCGACCTGCGCATCGAGGGCAGCGGGGTCACCGTCTCGCCCCGGATCGAGTACGTCACCAGCCAGTCGGTGACCGGCACGGCCCCCACGCCGGTGCGGGTGACCACGTCCGTCCCGACCGGCACCCGGGTGGTCGCCGACTACGCGCCGGGCGGCACCGGGGCGGCAGCGGCCGGCTCCGGCTACTACCCGGTGCCCGCCTCGGCCTGCGCCTCCGGCACCTGGACGTACGCGTCCGGCTCGGTCCCCCCGACAGCCACCGTCGTCTACGTCCCGTGCGCGGTGAACGTCACCACCGACGTGGCCCCGCTGCTCGTCGCCACCGGGACGATCACCGTCGCCGCCGCGAAGGTGACCATCGGCAGCAAGAGCAGACCGGCCACCACCGGGCTGCTGAGCGGCTCCTCGGCCACTCCGGCGATCTCCGTCTCCGGCTCGTACGCGACCGTCTACGGCCCGGTCCAGGCGCTCGCCGGCGGCATCTGGCTGCTCGGGTCGTACAGCGTCTTCCAGTGCGGGATCATCGGCGACACGGTCGAGGTCCGGGGCGCCGATCTCACCATCACCGGGACGTGCGCGTGAACTGTCGCGAGGACCGCGGGTTCACCCTGATCGAACTGGTCGTGGCCATGTCGATCATGGGTTTCTTCACCGCGATCGTCGCCACCGCGATCGCGCAGATGTACCACACCGCGAACCAGGCCGAGGCCACCCAGTCCCTGCAGAGCAGGCTCAACGTGGTCTTCGAGCGCCTGGACACCGAGATCCGGTACGCGGCCGCGATCAGCACACCGAGCACCGGCGAGGACGGGCAGGACCACTACGTCGAGTACCTGAACGTCAACGGCGGCACGCAGCTCTGCACCGAGCTCCGGCTGCGCGACGGCGTGCTCCAGCGCCGCACCTGGACCAGCGGCGACACGCCGTCCGGCGGCTGGAGCACCCTGGCCGGGGAGATCACCAGCAGCACGCCGTTCACCGTCTCCAGCAACGGCAACGTGCGCCAGCAGCTGCGGCTGAGCCTGACCGCGACGTTCGCCTCGACGGGCCCGGCGGCCGGCAGCCACACCACCGAGTTCCTCTTCACCGCGCTCAACTCGGACGCCTCGGCGACCACGTCGAACGCCACGGTCTGCGGCGAGGGGCGGGCTGCCCCATGAAGAGCATGCCCGGGAGAAGCAGGCCTATGAAATTCAGACCCGTGCTGAAATACAGACCCGTGCTGAAATACAGGCCCGTGCGAGAGGACCGGGGTTCGCTTCCCGTCGCCGTGCTGATCACGGTGCTGGCGCTGTCGATCAGCGGGCTGCTCAGCTCGGCGCTGCTCAGCCAGGTCAAGGATGTCCGCCGGGTGTCCGATCGCGGGTCGTCGCTCGCTGCTGCCGAGGCCGGGCTGCAGGTGGCGCTCGGCTACATCCGCGCGGCGGTGGACGCCGACGGCAAGGGCAAGCCGTCCGCGCTGCCGTGCGGGACGCTGCAGGGCACGGTCTCGCCGGCGGCCGGGAACGCGTACCGGGTCGAAGTGACGTATCTGAACGCCGCGGGGAGCCGGCTCACCTGCCCGCCGATGTACGCGCCGGCCACCGCGAAGCTGCGGGCCTGGGAGGTCACCGACGGCACCGCCGGCGGGACAGCGCGCACCTCCACGGTGACGCCCCGGGTGCTGGAGGCCACCTATCCGTTCCGGGTGCCGAACGTGCAGGTCCCGATGGGGCTGATCCACAACTATCCGAGCGGCGCGCTCTGCATGGACGCCCGCAAGGACCAGCCGGCGGCCGGCGACGAGGTGTGGATGATGCCGTGCGACAGGCAACGGCCGCACCGGCAGATGTTCGCGTACGTCAAGAGCATGGCTCTGGCGCACCCGAAACCGGCCCTGTCCCCGGGCAGCGACATGTGCCTGGACGCCACCCGGCCGTCCCCCGGCAGCCCGTCCCCCGGCAGCCCGTCCCCCGGCAGCCCGGTCGTGGTGACGTTCCAGCCCTGTGTGGTGCCGCTGGACGACACCACCACCCAGTCGCCACCGCGCCAGCTCTGGACGCTGCACGCCGGGCACGCCAGCTTCGCCGGCACCGACGACGCGAAGTCGCTGAACGGCTGGTGCGTCAACCTGGAGAACCCGGCCGCCGAGCAGAGCCGGCTGGTCTACGGGCCGTGCACGAGCAGCGTGTACAACGCGACGTCGACGATGCAGCCGGAGCCGAGCGTCGGCGCCGGCGCCGCTGGGGAGAGCACCGAGCAACTGGTGAACTACCAGCAGTTCGGCCGGTGCCTCGACGTCACCGAGGGCAACGTCGGCTACGGCTACCTGATCGCCTGGCCGTGCACCGCGAACCCGGTGGCCGCGAACGTCTCCTGGAACCAGCGGTTCACCCTGCCGGCGGTCACCGACAAGACCGCCGGGGGTACGGGCCGGGTCACCACCACGTCGACGAAGGACAAGCTCACCTACTGCCTGCGCAGCCCGCGCTCGGCCGCGACCCGCCAGTACGTGACGGTAACCGTCTGCGCCCCCTCGATCGCTGCCACCTCGATCGCTGCCACCTCGATCGCTGCCACCTCGATCGCCGCCGAGGTGACCTGGACCCGGTACGTGGCGCACAGCGACGCCACGAAGGCGTACACGCTGGTCGACGCGGCCGGGCTCTGCCTGCAGCCGAGCGAGACCGAGCTCTACACCCGGCTCGGCGACCGGATCGGCCGGGTCACTGTCGCCAGGTGTGACGGCAGCCTGCTGCAGAAGTGGAACGCGATCGTCGCGCCGTCCACCGGCCTCACCAAGATCCAGGAGAAATAGTCCTAGGAGACACAGCATTCCTTTTAACCCGATAGGATTTCACGGAAACGGTTATCGGGAAATGGCCGGGGAATGAACAGAATTCGCCATCGGGTCATCTGCCGCATTCGTATGCCACCCTGTCTGGCAGCGGATCTTGGAAGGCTCGGGAGGCATCATGGCGCGACGCGTGTTCCTGCACGTCGGCGCACCCAAGACGGGCAGCACCTACGTACAGAATGTGCTCTGGAACAACGCGGACGCGCTGAAAAGCGCGGGCATTCTGCTGCCCGGCGGGTCCTGGGCCCAGGACCAGGCGATGACCGATCTTCGCGAGGTCGAATGGCGTGATCCGCGAGCCAGCTGGACCTGGGCGAGGCTCGCCGAGGAGATCCGGAAATGGGACGGCGACGCGATCGTCAGCAATGAGGCGCTCGGCGGCGCCACCCCGGCGCAGGCGGCCCGCGGCGTCGCGGCGTTCGCCCCGGCCGAGGTGCACGTCATCGTCAGCGGCCGCGACCTGTGGCGCACGTTCCCCTCGATGTGGCAGCAGAGCGTCCGGGCCCGCAACAAGTGGAGCTTCACCGAATTCCTGACAGCGGTCGAGCAGGGCCGGTTCGAGACGTTCTGGGAGATGCACACCCCCAACCGGATGCTGAGGAAGTGGGGCGACCTGGTCCCCGCCGAGCGGCGCCACCTGATCACGGTCCCCGGGCCGGGCGCGCCGCGCGACACGCTCTGGCACCGGTTCGCCGGGGTCACCGGGATCCCGGACGGCGTCTGCGACCTCGAGGACCCCACCGCGAACCCGTCGCTCGGCGCCGCCGAGATCGAGGTGCTGCGCCGGGTCAACGCGGCGCTCGGCGACCGCTTCCCGCACCGGACCCCGTACCAGCTGGTGGTGCAGAGGCACCTGGTCAACGCGGTGCTCAAGAACGGGCGCAACGACGTGCGGTTCGGCGTCGGGCTGGACCGCGCCGGCTGGGTCGCGGAGATGGCCGAGCAGCAGATCGCGGAACTCCGCGACTATCCGTGCCACGTCGTCGGCGACCTCGACGAGCTGCGCCCGGCGAACATGACGGAGACGTCCAGCCCGGACGACCTGGACGACTCCCGCATCCTGGCGACCGCGATCGAGACCATCGTCGGGATGCTGGAGCACGCCGACGCGCTGAGCCGGCAGCCCAACGCGGACGGGATCCGTGCCCTGTCGCTGCTCAAGGACCGGGCGGCGATCCGGCTCCGGCGCACACTCAAGCGGGTGTCCTCGGCGAAACGGTGACACGGCGCCGCCCGGGCTCCGGTTCGCTCAGGTCGACGACAATCACCTGAAACGGAGCACCCACGATGGAGCACGTGAAACGCCGGACCGTCCTCGGCATGGCCGGCGCGACGACACTCGCCACGCTGGCACAGGGCATGCCGGCACAGGGCATGCCGGCACAGGGCATGCCGGCCGCCTTCCCCGGCGACCTCAAGGGCAAGATCTTCCGGCCCGGCGACCCCGGGTACGCCGCGGAGGTCGCGACGTTCAACCGGGTGCGGACGCCGAATCCGGGCGTGGTCGTCGCCGCCACGAACGCCCGGGACGTGCGCGCCGCCGTACGCTATGCCGCGCAGCGCCACGCACCCGTCGCCGTCCTCGCCACCGGCCACCAGCCCTCGGTCCCGATCGGCCGCGACGCGGTCCTGGTCTCCACCCGGGCGATGCGCGGGGTCACCGTCGACGTGAAGCGGCGCGTGGCGCGCGCCGAGGCCGGCGCGCTCTGGCAGCAGGTCGTCGACAAGGCCGCCCCGGCCGGCCTGGCCCCGCTGGGCGGCTCCACCGGCGCCATCGGCGTTGTCGGTTACACCCTGGGCGGCGGCCTGAGCCCCGCGCTGGGCCGCCGGTACGGCTACGCCGCCGACCACGTCCGCGGCATCGACGTGGTGACGGCCGACGGCCGGTTGCGCACCGTCACCGCCTCGTCCGACCCGGAGCTCTTCTTCGGCCTCCGCGGCGGCAAGAGCAACTTCGGCCTGGTCACCGCCATCGAGTTCGACCTCTTCCCGGTCAGCACGTTCTACGGCGGTTCGATCATGTTCGCCGGGGCGGACGCGGCGACCCTGCTGCACACGTACCGTCGATGGGTGAAATCCGTGCCGGACGCGATGTCGTCCTCGGTGGCGCTGATGCACTTCCCCGACGCCGACGGCTTCCCGCCGCCGCTGCGCGGCAAGGCGGTGGCCGGCCTGCGGATCGCCTATCTCGGCGACGCCGCGAAGGGCGCCGCGCTGGTCCGGCCGCTGCGCGAGGTGGCGAAGCCGATCATCGACGGGGTGTCCGAGCGGCCGTATGCGGCCTTCGGGGCGATCCATGCCGACCCGGAGGGCCCGGTGACCGCCTACGAGCGCACCGGCCTGCTGCGCGAGCTGCCGGCCGGCGCTGTCGACGCGCTCGTCGAGATGGCCGGGCCGGACGCGCCGTTCCCGGTCACCATGGTGGAGATCCGGCATCTCGGCGGGGCCCTGTCCCGCAGTCCCGCGGCGCCGAGCGCGGTGTCCCAGCGCGACGCGGCGTTCACGCTGTTCATGGTCGGGATGGGCGGGCCGGAGCTGGCCCGGCCGATCCGGGCGGCCGAGGACGCGATCATCCGCCGGCTGCGGCCGTGGAGCACCGGCGGGATGAACCTGAACTTCATGAGCGTGGACGACGCGGACCCCGACGCGGTGCGGCACGCCTACCCGCCCGAGGTCTACCGGCGGCTGCGCACGCTCAAGCGCCGGGTCGACCCGGCGAACCTCTTCCGGCTGAACCACAACATCCCGCCGGCATAGCGATCCCGCCGGCATAGCGATCCCGCCGGCATAGCGGCAGCGGAACGGCCCGGCTCCTCCTCGCGGGTTCCAGGAGCCGGGCCGTTCTCAGCGACCGGTCAGACCAGGCCGCCGGTCAGACCAAGCCGCCGGTCAGACCAAGCCGCCGGTCAGACCGAGCCGCCGGTCAGACCAGCCCGTTCTCGCTCAGGAACGCCTTCGCGACGGTGGCCGTGTCCTGCTTGTCCACCTGCACCTTGGCCAGGTACTGGGTCAGGTTCTCGGTGGTCAGCTTCGCCGACACCGCGTTCAGCGCACCCGCCACCGTGTCGTTCTTCGCCTCGGTACGGATCAGCGGCAGGATGTTCTCCGCGAGGTAGAGGCTCTTCGGGTCCTCCAGCACCACGAACTTGTTCTGCACGATCGACGAGTCGGTGGAGAAGATGTTCGCCACGTCGATCTGGCCGCCCTTGAGAGCGTTGACGGTCAGCGGGCCGCCGGCGTCGAGCGGCTTGAACTCCTTGAACTCGAGCCCGTAGACCTCCTTGAGGCCCTTGAGACCCTGGTAACGCTCGCCCCACTCGGGCCCGGCGCCGATGGTGAGCTGGCCGGCCACCGGCTTGAGGTCCTCGATCGTCTTGAGGTTGTGCTTCGCGGCGGTCTCCGCGGTGACCGTCAGGGTGTCCTTGTCCTCGGCGGTGGACTGCTCGAGAACCTCGGTGCCGGCCGGCAGCACCTTCTTCAGCGCGCCGAGCACGTCCTCGGGCTTGCTGACGCCCTCCGGCGCGCCACCCGGGGAGAGCGCGGCGAGCAGCGCGCCGTTGTACTCCGGCAGCAGGTCGATCGAGCCGTCCTGCAGCGCCTTCAGGTAGAGCTCCCGGGCGCCGATGTTGAACGACCGCTTGACCTCGACGCCCTTGGACTCCAGGGCCTGCGAGTAGATCTCGGCGAGCAGCTCGGACTCGGCGAAGTTCGCCGAGCCGACGGTGACCGCGCCGCCGGAGGAGGCCGCGCCGGTCTCCTGGGCCAGCGGGTCCTCGTCGGCGCCACAGGCCGCGAGGGAGAGCGCGAGGGCCAGGCCGGTGACCGCGGCGCCGACCATTCTTATGCGGGACATGAGGGACCTTCCAGTGGGAGGGATTTCAAGTGGGAGGGACATCAAACGGTGGCGCGTCGGACACGCCGCCCGGACACGCCGGGTGAGACGACCCAGCGCTGCACGAGCGCCAGGATGAGGTCGAGGACGACGGCGAGCACGGCGACGACGACGGCGCCGGCCAGCACACGGGAGTAGTCGTTGACGGCGAGCCCGTCGATCAGCAGGCGGCCGAGACCGCCGAGCCCGACCGAGGCCGCCACCGTGGCGGTCGCGATGACCTGGAGCGCCGCGCTGCGGAACCCGCCCATGATCACCGGCAGCGCCATCGGGAACTCCACCCGGGTGAGCACCTGCCAGGGGCGCATGCCCATGCCCCGCGCGGCGTCCACCACGGCGTGGTCGACGTTGCGCATCCCGGCGTACGTCGAGGTGAGGATCGGCGGGATGACCAGCACGGTCAGCGCGATCAGCACCGGCAGCAGACCGAGCCCGAGCAGCGTGACCATGAGCATCAGCAGGCCGAGGGTGGGCAGCGAGCGGCCCGCGTTGCCGGCGTTGATGGCCAGGAACGAGCCGCGGCCGGTGTGCCCGATGTAGAGCCCGACCGGCAGCGCGATGAGCACGCCGAGCAGCAGGGCCAGGGCCGAGTACCCCAGGTGCGAGAGAATCAGCTGCGGGAAGCTGCCGGGCTCGCCGAACTGCCAGTTCTCCGGGTCGGTCAGGTAGGAGAAGTTCATGCCGCGCCGCCTCGCTGGAACCGGGCCCACGGGGTGACCGCGCGCTGGATGAGCACGATGATCAGGTCGCATACGCCGGCGAGCAGCACCGACAGGATGATGCCGACCAGGATCGGCTCCAGGTAGAACAGCTGGAACCCCCGGGTGAAGAGCTGGCCGAGACCGCCGACGCCGATCAGCGCGCCGACGCTCACCAGGCTGATGTTGGCGACGGTGGCGACCCGCAGACCGGCCAGGATGACCGGGAGCGCGACCGGCAGCTCGACGTCGACCAGGCGGCGCAGCGGGCGGTACCCCATCGCGGTCGCGGCCTGGACGATCGTCGGATCGACCGCGCGCAGGCCGTCCGCGACGGTCCGGGCCAGCAGCGCCACGGTGTAGATGGTGAGCGCCACCACGATGTTGATCGGGGAGAGCACCTTCGTGCCGAGCAGCACCGGCAGGAACACGAAGAGCGCCAGCGACGGGATCGAGTAGAGCACGCCGCACACGTTGACGAGCGGGTGGTAGAGCCAGGTGAACCGCACCGCGAGGTACCCCAGCGGCAGCGCGATCACGAACCCGAGCACAACCGGGACCAGCGCCAGCCACACGTGCTGCCGCAGGGCGGTCAGCACCACCTCGTAGTTGTTCTGCAGGTACTGGATCAACGCCGGCGCTCCAGCAGGTGATCGACCAGGTCATGGTGCCGCACCACGCCGTCGGCCTTGCCGGACTCGTCGACCCGGACGGCGATCCCGACCGGTGAGGTGATCGCCAGGTCGGTGACGACCCGCAGCGAGTCGGTGACCCGGAAGACGCCGCCGAGATCGCCCGCGTCCTTCCAGCCGACCGGACGGCCGGCGTCGTCGAGGAGCAGCGACGGCTCCTCGGTGACCGGGCGGACCGGCAGCGCGGCCGCCGAGTCGAACGACAGGCTCCGCAGCCCGCGGTCGCGGCCCACGAACTCGGCCACGAAGTCGTCAGCCGGCTTCTCCAGGAGGTCCTGCGGCGTGCCGAACTGGGCCAGGATGCCGCCCTGCCGGAAGACCGCGACCCGGTCGCCCAGCTTGATCGCCTCGTCGATGTCGTGCGTGACGAGCGCGATCGTCTTGCCGAGGTCCTGCTGCAGCCGGAGGAACTCGGCGTGCAGCTGGCCGCGCACCACCGGGTCGACCGCGCTGAACGGCTCGTCCATCAGCATGATCGGCGGGTCCGCGGCGAGCGCCCGGGCCACGCCGACGCGCTGCTGCTGGCCGCCGGAGAGCTGCGCCGGGTACCGCTTCGCGAACTCGGGCGCGAGGCCGACCCGTTCCAGCAGCCCGAGCGCCGCGGTGCGGGCCTCCTTGCGGCTCTTGCCGAGCAGCACCGGCACGGTGGCGACGTTGTCCAGCACGGTCCGGTGCGGGAAGAGCCCGGCGCTCTGGATCACGTAGCCGATGCCGCGCCGCAGCTTGGCCTCGTCCTGCGTCGCGATGTCCTGGCCGTCGATGAGCACCCGGCCGGAGGTCGGGCTGACCATCCGGTTGATCATGCGAAGCGACGTGGTCTTCCCGCAGCCGGACGGCCCGACCAGGGCGGTCAGTTTCCCGGTGGGCAGCTCGACAGAGAGGTGGTCGACTGCCGTGCTGCCGCCGGGATAGACCTTCACGACGTCGTCGAATGTGATCATGGCGCTCCTGGCGGTAGCTCGTGAATACTGCTATTCATACTTGCGTTGTAGTGAATAGGATGTCAACGGCAGAGGTCACGCCTTTACCGTCCATTAACAGCTGCGTGAGGGCCGCTATGCAGGCACAAGACGGTGTTCCGCCGATCCCGCTGGATGGACAGTCGCTGGCCATCGAGAGTCTTGTGGCGATCGCCACCGGCATGGCGAACATCACCGTGGACCCGGCGGCGCTGGCCCGCGTCGGCGCGCGGCACGCCGTGCTGCGGGCCGCCCTGGAGCACGGCGCGGTGTACGGCGCGAACACCGGTGTCGGCGCCAACCGCCACGAGAGCACCGGCGACTCCACCGACCATGGCCTGCGGCTGCTGCGCAGCCACTGCGCCGGCGTCGGCCCGGTGGAGGACGACGTCACGGCGCGAGCTGCCATGATCGTACGCCTGAATCAGATCTTGGCCGGAGGCTCGGGTGTCTCCCGGCACATCGCCGAGGCGCTCGCCGCCGCCGTGCACGACGGCGCCGTGCCCACCCTGCACCCGTGGGGCGCGATCGGCACCGCCGACCTGTCCGCGCTCGCCGAGCTCGGGCTCACCCTGGCCGGCGAACGCCCCTGGCGCGACGGCATCGGCCCGACCACCACGATCGACGGCACCGACGCGCTCCCGATGATCAGCTCCAGCGCGCTGACCGTCGCCACCGCCGCGCTCGCCCTGACCAGCGTGCAGACCCAGCTGCGCGCCTCGATCGTGGTCGCCGCCCTGTCGTTCCTGGCGCTGCGCGGCAACCCCGAGGCGTACGACCCGGCCGTGCACCAGGCGCGGGCGCACCCCCAGCAGGCGAAGGTCGCGGCGAGCCTGCAAGCCCTCGTCGCGGGCTGCGGCCCGGCCGTCCGCATCCAGGACCCCTTCGGCCTGCGGGTTGTGCCCCAGGTCACCGCCCCCGCCATCCACGCCGCCCGGGAATTGCAGGGAGTGCTCACCGCGGAACTCAACGCAGCCGTCGAGAACCCGCTGGTGACCGACGACGGCGTCCTCCACCACGGGCAGTTCCACACCGCCACCCTAGCCACCGCTCTCGACGCGATGCGGTCGGCTTTCCTACCAGTTCTATCTCTTTCCTCGGCACGCCTCGGCCTGCTGATGCGCCCCGACCTGACCGGTCTGCGGGCCTTCCTCGCCGCCGGCCCGCCCGGCAGCTCAGGCATGATGATCAGCGAATACGTGGTCCAGGACCTGCTCACCCAGATCCGTGTCGGCATGCAGCCCACCGCGGCCGGCACGCTGTCGATCTCGCTCGGGCTGGAGGAACATGCGAGTTTCGCCACTCAGGGTGCCCGGGCGCTGCGGACGATGACCGCGCTGGCCCCGATGATGCTCGCCGCCGAACTGGTCGCCGCGGTGCGGGCTCTGCGGATGGCCCCGGGGCGGTTGACGGACGGGGTGGTGTTGCGGGCGTTCGCGCTGGCCGACAAGGCGTTGGATCCGGATGAGGACGACACTCCGCTGGGCGCCAGCTTGGAACAGGCGGCGGCGCTGCTACCCCAGCTGGCCGACCTCTGACCCTTGTCGGGGCCGCCTGTGACCGGCCGCTTTCCGCACGGCGCCGACGTCAACTCGGTTACCGGCACGCTCCGGGGGGTAGGGCAGCTGGGGGGCCGCGACCAGAGCACACGTAACGTCGTTGTGCGCTTCCCTCGGCGCCAGGGCAGGGATGGAGTCACACGCACCGCATCGGTGTGCCCTGGTCGCCGCCGGTGCGGGCTTCGGTGTGCCCTGGTCGCCGCCGGTGCGGGCTTCCCGGGTCAGGGGACGGGGGCGTCGAGAGGGCGCAGCTCGTCCGCGTACGACACGGCGTGGCGCCGCAGCACCCCGGCCGGGCTGATCGAGTACTGGCCCATCCGCCACAGCGGCGGCGAATACGCGTGGATCGACACCGAGCCGTCGACCGCGCCCGCCATCCGGTGAATGTGGTCCGGCCCGAACGCGAACGCCCGTCCCGCCTCCACCACCCGCGTGACCGGCTCGCCGCCCATCCGCGGGTTCGCCTCGGTGACCGCGCCGCGGGTCACCGCCACCGCGCCCGAGGAGGTGTCGTGATCGTGCCAGCCGGTGTCGTCGACGACGTTCCAGCAGAGCACCCAGACATCGATGTCACTGTCCCGGTACAGCGACGCGTAGTGCCGTTTCCCGGTGTCGTGGCGGACGAGCGGCTCCCACAGTTCGGGGCGGGCGGCCAGCTCGGTCACCCAGCGCTGCAACTCCTTGGGGGTCAGCACGCGGCCGGGCAGGTCGGGCAGGTCGGCGGGGTCGGTGACCGCGACGGTGTCGATCGTCATCGTGGTTCTCCGGTGAGCAGGTGGCGGGGATTGGTGCGGAACATCGCGTGCCGGAACGCGTCGCCGAGACCGGGGTCGCCGGACCGCGCGTAGGGCCGGTCGGACCCGTTCACGATCCCGTCGACGCCGACCACCCGGACCATCGCGTCGATGGCGCGGGTGCCGTAGGAGGAGGTCTCGTAGTACACGTACGGATCGAGGGCGCCGAGCGCGCCACCACGGGCGGCCAGGCGTTCGTGGTGCAGCGGGGCGAGCCCGGCGAGGGCGACGAAGGCGATCCGCAGCGTGGGGTGCTGGGCCCGGCCGCAGACGTGCCAGGCCAGCCAGGCCTGGTGCAGCTGGGCGACGTAGGGCACCAGCGCCGGCCACCACGACGGCAGGTCCGGCGGGCAGGCGGGCGCCGGGCCGGGGTGCACGAGCAGCGGTTTGCCGGCGGACTCCAGCTCGGCGAGCAGCGGCCGCAACCGGGCGATCGCGGCCGGGTCGGCGAGCGCGGTGGCGGGCAGTTGCAGCCCCACGACCCGATCCTCGGCAAGGGTCTTCGCCAGGGAGCCGGGAGCGAGATCGGTGACCGAGGCGGCGGCCCACACCCGGAACGGGTCGGGCAGCTCGAGGGCGCTCTCGTGCCAGATGTCGATCAGCTCGCTGCCCTCGCCGGCCGGCAGATGCTCGATGCCGAGCGGGCTCGACAGCGAGACCAGCGCGAGCTCCCTGCCCTCCGCGAGCTCGATCGCGCGCCGCGCGCTCACGTCGTGGTCGTCCGGATTGATGGGGTACGGCTCCTCGCCCGCCAGATGCAGCGTCCACCCCCGCAGATAGGGGTGGGTGTCGCGGCGCCGCAGCGCATCGAGGAAGCGGGACGGCCACAGATGCTGGTGGCAGTCCACCCCACCGGGAGGGGGAAGCGCTTCACTCATGAGAGAAGTGAAGCGCTTCCGCCCGGTTAAAGCAACGTGATCTCAGACAACGGGCGGTGTTACTCTCTGTCGATGCCACGGCGACGTACCCTGCAGGACCTGGCGGACGCCGCGGGTCTCTCGCTGGCCGCCACGTCGTACGCGCTTCGCGGTGTCCGCGGCTCCCCCGGCACCATCCTGCGGGTCCGGCAGCTCGCCGACGAGCTCGGATACACCGTGGACCCGATCGCCCGCGCCCTCGCCAGCGGCCGTACCGGCTCGGTCGGCGTCAGCGGCTCGCTGCGCGACCTGTGGCAGCAGGATCTGTCGGTGATGCTGACCCAGGCGCTGCGGCGGCACGGCCGGTACGCGATGATCGCCGACGCCGACGCCGACCCGGCACAGGAGCGCACGATCGTCGAGCAGTTCGTCGCCCAGCGCGTCGACGGCGCCGTGGTCTCACCCGTCGACCCGTCCGCGTCGTACTGGCGGCTGCTCGACCCGGCGGTCGCGGTCGTGGCGATCGGTGACGCGCTGACCAGCCGTCCCGGTACCGGCAGTGTGCTGTTCGACAACCGGTACGGGGTGCACACCGCCCTGGCCCATCTCGCCTCGCTCGGTCATCGCCGGGTCGGCCTGCTCGCCCCGGCGCTGACGTCCACTCCCGGCCGCCCGGCCGAGGTCCTCGCCGTCGAAGTGGCGGGCCGCCTCGGACTGGACCTGGTCGCCGTCGCGGCGCCCGCCGCGACCGCCGAGGCGGTGGCCGTCGCCGCCGGGCTGCTGTCCGATCCGGGCCGGCCGACAGCGGTGTTCTGCCTGAGCGACTCGCTGGCGTTCGCGGCGTACCGGGCGGCCCGCGACGTCGGCGTCCGGATCCCGGACGAGCTGTCGGTGATCGGCTACGACGACCATCAGCTGGCCGGGCTGGTCAGTCCGGGGCTGACCACGATGGCCTGGGACGAGGACGCGATCGTGGACGCGGCGGTGGGCCAGCTGGTCGGCCTGCTGCAGGACGAGACACCGGGCGCGCCGACGTTCCGCCCGGAGCTGGTGGTCCGCGGCTCCACGGCGAGCCCTCGCTGATCAGCCGCAGTTCCACCCGAAGACCACGGCGCCACCCGAAGACCACGGCGCCACCCGAAGACCACGGCGCCACCCGAAGACCACGGCGCCACCCGAAGACCACGGCCGCCCGTCAGCGCGAACCCTTGCGGATCGCCCTAACCGGCTTCCAAGATCTCGATGATCACGTCCAGGTCGCGGCCGAACGGGCGATCATGCGTGCTTCCCGGCAGTCTCCCGGCGATGCCGGCCACCGGTGGCGCGACGGCCGCGCCGAGCCGGGACGCCTGGTGCACCGCCAGGATCTCGCAGGCCAGCACGTCGCGCAGACCGCCGATCGCCTCGTCCAGGCACTCCGCCGCCTCGAAGCCGAAGCTCTGCACGTCTTCCTGCCCCGCCGACGTCTCCACCGGGCCGATCAGCGCGGCCCCCGCGAACCGCCGCAGCCGGTGCGCCACCCCGGCCGCCCGTTTGTGCACCGCGACCATCCCGGCGTGCACGCCGGGTGTGTCCGAGAGTTGCCGGGTCAGGCCGGTGACCTCGGCGTCCAGCAGGCGGTGCAGCCGTGCCACGCCCAGCTCGGCGAGATGAACCAAAGCGGTCGTGAGCGTTCCGGCGGCGGCGACCAGGTCGGTTCCGGCGAACCCGGCGCTCCCGACGAATCGCCCGTCCAGGAACGCCGGCGAGTCGGTGACCCCGCCGAGGGTACGGCCGATCGCCGCTTCCAGCTCCGCCACCGCGCGCCCGGCGACGGCCAGGGCGGGCGCGCTCACCCGGAACGAGACGGGCGCCTGCAACGAGCCGGGCGCCGCGCGCGACGGGACCGGCCCGTGTGACGCGGCCGGCCCGTGCGACGGGACCGGCCAGTGCGACGCGGCCGGCCCGTGCGACGCGGCCGGCCAGTGCGACGCGGCCGGCCCGTGCGACGCGGCCGGCCCGTGCGACG
>NZ_JBEZZR010000034.1:0-100603 GCF_040639325.1 Actinoplanes sp. NPDC023936
TGCTCCCAGAACCGCACCTGCACCCCACGAGGCACCATCTTCCCCATCAAAACCCCTGATCAATCGAGTGTTGCAACCACTGATTGACTCCAAGCCGCCGATACCCGCTTGAGCTACGGCTCGGCCCCGGCCCCGACCCGGATCTTGGCAACTAGGGCAGCCCGGCCCCCGCGTTCCCCGGCAGCGTGAGGCGAACGTCCGCGCCACCTCCCGCACCCGCTCCCACCTCGAACCCGGTGGCCACCCGGCGCGCGATGTCCAGCCCCAGCCCGGTCGACCCACCCGCCGAAACCCCGCGCCGGGCCGCCGACGGCGCGAACCCCGGCCCTTCGTCACTCACCGTCAGCACAACCGGGTTCGCGGTGAGGGTCACCGAGAACGGGGTCCCGTCCGGCGTGTGCGCGAAGACGTTCCCGAGCAGCGCGTCCAGGGCCGCAGCCAGATCGTCGGCGGCGACGGACACCGGCACGGCCCCGGACGGCAACGATTGCCGCAGCTCACGCCCGGTGTCCTCGGCCAGCACCGCCCAGAATGCCACCCGATCCCGTACCACCGCCGCCGCGTCACAGGAAGCAGTGGGGGAGACCACCGCTCCGGGCTCCCGGTGACGCGCCTGCCGGATCACGGCGGTGACCGCTCGCGCCACCTCATCGGCCGCGGCCGCCACCCGGGCCGACTCCTCCGGGTCCCGCAGCGACTCCGCCTCCAGCCGCAGCGCGGTCAGCGGCGTCCGCAGCCGATGCGACAGATCCGCGACCTGCTCCCGCTCCGCGGTCAGCAATTCCTGGATCCGCCCGGCGAGATGGTTCAGCGCCCCGGCCACCTCCCGCAGCTCCCGCGGACCGGACGGCTCGGCCCGCGCGCCCAGTTCAGCGTTGGCCAGCCGATGACTGACCGAGGACAACTGCGTGATCGGCCGGGTGATCGAACGCGCCAGCCGATCGGCGACCAGCAGCCCGAGCAGCACCAGCGCGAGCCCGAGGCCGGCCAGGGTCAGCCACGCGCGGGCCACACCGTGGGTGAGCGCCTCCTCGGTGACCAGCGTGCGTACCACGGTGGTCCGGCCCGCGCTGACCACCGGCACCACGAGTTCGCGGCCCTCGTCGGTGGCCACGGTGAGTGCGCGGCCCCGGGCGGCGGCCAGGCGGACCGCCGGGGTGGGCGCGGCGGGCGCGCCGAGCGCGCTCCCGTCGGGGAGAAAGACTGTCACGGGTACGGGCTGAGCCGTCACGGCCCGCCGCAACCCGCCGACGTCGCCGACGAGCGGGACGATGGTCTGCACCGCGTCGCCGGCCCGGCTCAGCGCCCGGTCCTCGGCGAAGTCGCGGACCAGCACGGCGAGCGGCACCAGGAACGCCAGCAGGACCAGCACGGTGGTCCCCGCGACGAGCAGCGCCAGCCGTTTCCTCACGCCGGCTCGCTCAGCCGCACGCCCACCCCGCGAACGGTGTGCAGGTAGCGCGGCTCCTGCGCGGTCTCCCCGAGTTTGCGGCGCAGCCAGGACAGGTGCACGTCGACGGTCTTGTCGGCCCCGCCGTACGGCACCTGCCACACCTCGCTGAGCAGGTCCCGTTTCGTCACGACCTGGCCGGGCCGCTGCGCCAGGTGGTGCAGCAGGTCGAACTCGCGCGGGCTGAGCTCGACCGGCGCGCCGTCGAGCGTGACCGTGCGCGCGCCGGCGTCGATGCTCAGCCCGCCGACCGTCAGGACCGGGCTCCCGACCGGCCCGGCGCCGCGCCGCAGCACGGCCCGGATCCGCGCGTCCAGCTGCGCCGCGGTGAACGGTTTCACCACGTAGTCGTCGGCGCCGGCGTCGAGCAGCCGTACCATCTCGGTCTCCTCGTCCCGGGCGGTCGCGATGATCACCGGGATCCGGCTGACCGCGCGCAGCATGCGCAGCAGCTCCCGGCCGTCCAGATCGGGCAGCCCGAGATCCAGCACGATCAGATCCGGTCGTTCGGCCAGGGCGGTCTGCAGTCCGTCCATGGCGGCCGGTGAGGCGGCCACCGCGTGCCCGCGCTCCCGCAGGGCCCGCAGCAGCGAGCCCCGGATCGCCGGGTCGTCCTCGATCAACAACAGTCGTGCCACGGCTGCACGGTATCCGCGTTTCCTGGACGTCCGGCCGGTCCTTAACGTTCTCTTATCCTCCTCGGGCGCTGGCCTTAGCGGCGCGGGGCGCATAGTTGCCTCGTGCGGGAACGACGGGGACGGCGGCCACTGGTGATCGCCGGCGGGTGGCTGGTGGCGGTGGCGCTCGCCGTGCTGGTCGGCGTGGTCGGGATCAACCTGGTGGGCAGCGGGCTGACCGGCGAGCAGGCCGCGCCGATGACCGAGGACGAGGTGGCGCGGGAACTGCGGAGCCTGGCGTCGGCCGCGCCCTCGCCGCCCGCGTCGGCGGCCCCCTCCGCCGCGACACCCTCCGCTGTGACCCCGTCCATCGCGGCGGCCGGCACCTCGTTCACCACGCCGGGCGGCCTGGTCGTCGCCGACTGCGGGCGGATCCTCTCGATGGCGCCCGCGCAGGGCTGGGCGGTGGCCGAAAAAGATGGCGACGAGGGCGAGTTCCGCTCCTCGGATGATCCGCCCGTGGTGCTGGAGGTCGACCTCGAGTGCGTCGCGGGTCAGCCGCGGATCCTGGTGACGCCCGGGGACTGACCGCCTGGGCTTCACCCCGTCGCCTCCCCGGCGGGATGAAGCCCTAGGTGGGGCCGGAGCCCCTGCGGGCGGGATCAGGCAGCTGCCACGGCCGGGCCGTCGGCGGCCGACGTGGCGGCCGACTCGGCGATCCGGGCTATCTGCTGCAGTGCGTCGTGCGGATCAGCCTCCGGGTCGGCGGCCAGTTCGGCCACCTCACGGAGCAGATCCTGGTAGTCGGGACGGTGCGGGACTTTCTCGGCCACGCGCAGGAGCGCGGTCAGATCATTGATGGTGGTTCGTAGCCGGTCGGGGTTGAGACCTCCGATGACCACCGGTTGCAGGTTCGGCTCGTCGGTGGTGCGCAGGATGCCCAGGCGGAACGCGATGGCCACCGCGTGCGCCTGATCTCGTGCGCCCAGTTGCTGGTACAGGGCTTTGAGCCGGGATTTGACGGTATTCGGCGAGATGAACAGCCGCGCCGCCGCCTCGCGCGCGGTCTCGCCGACCGCCAGGGACTCGACGATCTCTTGCAGGTGTGGCGCCAACACTGGCCTGATCGCAACGGGCCCAGCGTGGCTTCGATGCGTATGCAGTGACATATCCCGCAATGTAGATCTTCGAATTCACAATCGACGGTTGCCTATCGTGCCAGCTCGGGATACGTTTGGGAGCGCTCCCAATCCCCAGGAGAGGTGTCATGTCCCGTATCCCCCTCGCCCTCGCTGCTGGCCTGCTGATAGCCACCGGAGCTGTCGCTTTCGCCGGGAACGCGTCCGCCGGAACGATCACTGGTTCGCTTTATCGTGAACCGGACACGTCAGTTTCCCGATGGGTCGCCGCTAATCCTTCGGACTCCCGAATGCCCGTCATTCGCGATCGCATCGCGAGCCAGCCGGCGTCGCATTGGCTGTCGAACTTCAACGTCTCCACGGTCAGATCCGAAGTGTCGGGATATGTCGGCGCGGCCAACGCGGCCGGGCAGATTCCCGTCCTGACCGTTTACGGCATCACGAATCGCGACTGCGGCGGCGCCAGCTCCGGCGGCGCCCCCGATCTGACGCAGTACCAGACCTGGATCTCCAATCTGGCCGCGGCCCTCGGGAACCGGACCGTGGTGATCATCCTGGAGCCGGACTCGCTCGCCCTGCAGACCTGCCTGAGCAGCGCCGACCTGGCCGCCCGCAACCAGGCGCTGCGCACCGCGGTCCGCACGCTGAAGGCCGGCAACCCGAACTCCAAGATCTACCTCGACGCCGGGCACTCCGCCTGGAACAGCGCCGCAGACCAGGCCGGCCGCATGATCGCGGCCGGAATCGCCGACGCCGACGGCTTCTACACCAACGTCTCCAACTTCAACCCGACGAGCGCCGAGGCGGCGTACGGGCGCTCGATCATCAGCTCACTCTCCGCGCAGGGCGTATCCGGCAAGCGGCAGGTGATCGACACGAGCCGTAACGGCGGCGCGAGCGGCGACTGGTGCGGCGACGACAACACCGACCGCCGGATCGGCCGCTACCCGACCGTGGCCACCGGCGACGACAACATCGACGGATACCTGTGGGTCAAGCCGCCGGGCGAGGCCGACGGATGCCGTTACGCGGCCGGCTCCTTCCAGCCCGACCTGGCGTACAGCCTGGCCAGCAGCGCCACCAACCCGTCCTCGCCGTCCCCGTCCACTCCCTCGTCAAGCCCGTCCAGCAGCCCGTCCACCAGTCCCTCGTCGAGCCCGTCGAGCAGCCCGTCGACAAGCCCGTCGCCGAGCCAGCCGACCGGCGCGTGCTCCGCCACCCTGCGCGTCACCAGCACCTGGCAGGGCGGCTTCCAGGGCGAGGTCACCGTCACGGCGGGCGCCGCCGCGATCTCCGGCTGGTCCGTCTCCTGGCCCCTGAGCGCCAGCCAATCCGTCACCCAGGCCTGGAACGGCACACTCTCCGCTGCCGGCTCCGCCGTCACGGTCCGCAACGTCTCCTGGAACGGCGCCCTCGCACCCCGCGCCACCGCCACCTTCGGCTTCCTCGCCAACGGCGCCGCCTCCACACCCACCCTGACCTGCGCCAGCGCCTGACCGAGCGGGGTCACTCCACCTCCGGGTACGGGTGACCCCGCCCCCGCGCGCCCCGCCCGTCCCCGAGAGTCCGCGCGGCCTCCCTGCCCGCTCCCGGCCGTCCGGCGACCATCGCTACCGGTGCGTGGTCACCGGGCGGCTTCTTCCGTTGATCGGAGAAAGTCGATTAATCTACCCGTGTGGTCAGCGACCGGATCAACGGCTTAGCCGCCATCCTCGCCGCCGTGCGCGCCGGCACTGGCAGCAACGCCGTGCGCGCCGGTACTGGCAGCCACGCCGTGCCTGCCGGCACCGGCATCAGTGCCGTGCGCGCCGGCGCCGGTGTCAACGCCGTGCGCGGCGGCGCCGGGATCACCCAGCCCCTGCTCGTCGAACGCGTCGGCCTCGGCCGCTCCGTCGTCGCGCAGCGGGTCGCCGAGCTGGAGAGCGCCGGCCTGGTCGAGGGCGCGGGCTTCGGCCCGTCGTCCGGTGGCCGCGCGCCCCGCCGCCTGCGGCTGTGCGCCGGACGCGGCGTGGTCGTCGGCATCGACGTCGGCGCGACCAGCCTGATCGTGGGCGTCGCCGACCTGACCGGCCGGATGCTCGGCAGCCGGCAACGCGCCATCGACGTCGCCGACGGCCCGGAGCCCGTGCTGACCCTGGCCGAGAGCCTCGCCGCCGAACTGCTGGAGGCGCGGCGGATCCCGGTGTGGGCGGTGGGCGTCGGCGTGCCCGGGCCCGTCGAATTTCGCACCGGGCTCCCGATCGTGCCGCCGATCATGCCGGGCTGGGACCGCTACCCGATCCGGCGGCGGCTGCGGGCGCGTTTCGGGGCGCCGGTGTGGGTCGACAACGACGTGAACCTGATGGCGCTCGGCGAGCTGCACGCCGGGCCGGAACCGGCCGGGCACATGCTCTACGTGCGGGCCGGCCTCGGCATCGGCGCGGCGATCGTGATGGACGGCCGGCTGTACCGGGGCGCGAACGGCTCGGCCGGCGACATCGGCCACGTCGCCATCCCCGAGGGCGGCGCGATCATCTGCCGGTGCGGCAACATCGGCTGCCTCGAGGCGGTCGCCGGGGGAGCGGCGCTGGTCCGCGAGGGGCGGCTGCGCAGCCCGCGGCTCGCCGCGATCCCCGATCTGCGCCCGCAGCACGTCGTCGAGGCGGCCGAGGACGGCGACACCGCCGCCCGTGCCCTGCTGCGCCGCACGTCAGCGCTGCTCGGCGGCACGCTCGCCACCCTGGTCAGCTTCTACAACCCGAACCGTCTCGTCCTCGGCGGCAGCCTGGCCCCGGCCCGCGACCACGTGCTCGGCGCGATCCGCGAGGCCATCCACAAGCGGGCGCTGCCACTGGCCACCCGGGACCTGCGGATCGAGGTCGCGACACTGCCCGAGCAGGTCTCCGGCGTCACCGGAGCGGCGCACCTCGCGCTCGACGAGGTGTTCTCCCCGGCGAACCTGGAGATCTGGCTGCCCGCCGGCTCACCCGACCAGGTCCCGCCCACCGTCTGGTGAGACCGCTCAGGTCCCACCCACCGCCTGGTGCAATCGCTCGAGTCCCGCTCACGCCGGGTGAGAGCGCTCAGGTTCCGCAGAACGTCTGGTAGCACGCTCCGAAACCCTCCGGCGCCGGCTCCGCGTACCGTTCCAGGCCGGGCCGCTCCCGGAACGGGTCGC
Organism: Actinoplanes sp. NPDC023936; assembly: GCF_040639325.1. NCBI lineage: Bacteria > Bacillati > Actinomycetota > Actinomycetes > Micromonosporales > Micromonosporaceae > Actinoplanes > Actinoplanes sp. NPDC023936. The sequence goes on from NZ_JBEZZR010000034.1 coordinate 6,364, forward strand.
TCACCGCGTCCAGCAGCGTCTCCAGGTCCCCGCCGGCCAGCGCCTCCTCGACCAGATGGTTGCGCGGGATGTAGACCGGGTTCACCCGTTTCGCTGCCTCGGTGTCCGGCTCGTGGGCTCGCCAGCGGGCCAGCCACTCCTGATCGGTCACCGTCGCGCCGAGATCACGGAACGCCGACGTGTAATCGAGCCGCCGGTCCCGCAGGTGTGTCAGCAGGCCCTCCGCGAGACCCCGTACCTCATGGTCGTCGATCTTGTCGGAAAGCCCCAGCTTGGCGCGCATGCCGCCGGTCCAGGCCGCGTCGTAGGCCGGCCCGAAGCCGCCCAGCGCCTCGGTCGCGAGCGCGACGGCCTTGTCCTGGTCGTCGTCGAAGAGCGGCAGCAGCGACTCGGCCAGCCGCGCCAGGTTCCAGTGCGCCACGGGCGGCTGGTTCTGGTACGCGTAACGCCCGCCGGAGTCGATCGAGCTGTACACCGTCGCCGGGTCGAACACGTCCAGGAAGGCGCACGGGCCGTAGTCGATGGTCTCCCCGGAGATCGTCATGTTGTCGGTGTTCATCACCCCGTGGATGAAGCCGACGAGCATCCATTTCGCGATCAGCTCGGCCTGCACGGCCAGGACCGAGGAGAAGAGCTCCAGGTACGGGCGGTCCGCCTCCCGCGCGGCCGGATGATGCCGGTCGATCGCGTGATCGGCCAGCCGCCGGAGCAGATCGAGGTCGCCGGTGGCCCGCGCGTACTGAAAACTGCCGACCCGCAGGTGACTCGCCGCGACCCGGGCCAGCACCGCGCCCGGCAGGTTCTCCTCCCGGCGCACCTGCCGGCCGGTGGTGATCACCGCGAGCGAGCGGGTGGTCGGGATGCCGAGCGCGTGCATGGCCCGGCTGACGATGAATTCCCGCAGCATCGGCCCGACCGCCGCGAACCCGTCCCCGCCGCGCGCGAACGGCGTGCGCCCCGAACCCTTCAGATGCAGGTCGCGCAACCCGCCATCGGGCCCGGTGAACTCGCCGATCAGCAGCGCGCGCCCGTCACCGAGCCGGGGCGAATAGCCACCGAACTGGTGGCCCGCGTAGGCCTGCGCCACCGGGGTGGCGCCCGGCGGCGCCTCGGTCCCGGCGAGCAGCCGGAGGCCGGCCGGCCCGCGCAGCCACTCCGGGTCGAAGCCCAGCTCCGTGGCGAGCTGATCGTCCAGCACGAGCACCGCCGCGCCGGGCGAATCCACGCCCTGCCACGGCACCGCCATCTCCGGCAGCTCGCGGGCGAACCGGCTGTCAAACGAGGGCATCTCCACCCGGCAACCTTACTCGCCGCGATGCGCCGGCACTCGTCGCGACGTGTCGCCGTAGCCCGCGCGTAAGCGGTCCCACCGGCGTGTCGAGGCCCGGGCCCCGCAGCGACGCCACGGTCAGCCCTGGACCTCGTCGGTGTACGCCTCCAGCCGCTCGGCCAGCTCCCGGGGCCGGCTCAGCGCCGGGGTGTGCCCGCCGGCGATCTCGTCCGGGACGATGCCGAGCCGCTCCCGGGCGACGCGGCGCACGAACGCCGGTGGGAGCAACCGGTCGTCGCGGCAGAGCAGCACCCTGGTCGGGACGTCCGGCCAGGCGCGCAGTGGTGACGGCTCGCCCAGGCGTACCTCGGACTGGGCCCGTCCCCGCTGCCGCGCCTCGGCGGCGAGAGCGGGCGGGACGTCCTGATAGAACAGGTCGTCGTAGTCGCCGGAATGGTCGTAGCCGGTGTTCGCCCAGTAGTCGGCGGGCGCCTCACCCGGTGCCGGGATCATCGGCGCGACGAGCACCAGCATGTCGGCCGGAACCCGGTCACAGACCAGCGGCGCCACGAAGCCGCCGAGCGACTGCCCGGCGACGACCAGGCCGTACTGTCCGTCCCGGCTGGTCTGCCCGTCCCGGCTGGTCTGCCCGTCTCGGCCGGCCCGGCCGTTCATCGCCGTGACGACCGCGTCCGCGTACTCCGGCAGCCCCGCCGTGTCGTCGTCACACGGCAGATCCGGCGCGACAGTGCGATGACCGCGCGCCCGCAGCTCCGCCTCGACGAGATGCCAGTACCACCCGACGTCACCGGCGCCGTGAATCAGTACGAATGTGGCCACACAACCGAGGTTATCGATGTGTGGGTAGCCTCGCGGGGTGACGACGATTCTGGTGCCGTATCACCACGACGAACGGCTGGCCGACGACGACATCCCGGTGCAGGCGGACCACACGGTGCACGCGGCGCAGGCCGGCGGCGACGAGCGCGGCGCCGGGGTGGGCGATCAGTGGCAGCGCAACGCCGTCGTGGGCCGGGCCACGGCCGCCGCGGTGGCCCCGGTGGTGGCGGCCGGCACGATTCCGGTCGTGTTCTCCGGCGACTGCCTGGTGGCCGGCGCGACGGTCGCGGGCGTGCAGCAGGCCGGCGTGGACCCGGCCGTGATCTGGTTCGACGCGCACGGCGACGTGCACACCCTGGAGACGAGCAGTTCCGGTTATCTGGGCGGATTGTCGTTACGGGTCATCACCGGTGCCCACCGGGACCGATACGCCGACCTGATCGGCCTGCGCCCGGTCGCCCCGGAGCGCGCCGTGCTGGTCGACGCCCGCGATCTGGACCCGGCCGAGGCGGACTACCTGGCCTTCAGCCCGACCCGCCGCATCCCGGTCCCGGAGGTCTCCGCGGAGACGATCCCGCCCGGCCCGCTGGTCCTGCACGTCGACCTGGACGTGATCGACGCGGCCGACCTCCCGGGCCTCCGTTTCCCCGCCGTGGGTGGTCCCTCAGCGGACGCCGTCCTGGAGGCGTGCCGCCGCGTCTTCGCCACGGGCCGGGTGGTGGCCTTCGACGTGGCATGCCCGTGGTGGCCGGCTACCGGCGACCAGGCGAAGCCCCGGGCACAGCTGCTCACCATCCTGCAATCCCTCCCCACGACGTAGCCACAGCTCTCTCCGCAGGCTGGTCCGGCTGGTCCGGCTGGTCCGGCTGGTCCGCCCCCGTGTTGGGTTCCACGATCTGGCCCACCGCCGAGCCGAGCCGTAGTTCAGGCAGGTATAGCGCGGTTGTGGCCTGCGCCGGCTACGGCTGAGCACGTCGAGCCGTAGTTCAGACAGGTACAAGCCTGCGCCGGCTACGGCTCGGTGCGGCGCAACGCTCACCCGCTTCGGCTGCGGCTCCGGGCGGGACCACTGAGCGCGGCCCCGCCCGTACCCGATGGTCAGACGCAGTTGATGGGGCTCGGGGGTGTGTTGGCGCTGCCGGAGGAGGCGGTGAACCCCCAGCTCGTCGTCGCGCCGGCGGCCAGTGAACCGTTGTAGGCCGCGTTGCGGGCCGTGACCGTCTCGCCCGAGGTGGTCACCGTGGCGTTCCAGGAGTTGGTGAACCGCTGAGCGTTCGGCCAGGTCCAGCTGACGGTCCAGCCGCTGATCGGCGCCGCGCCGGCCTTGACCGTCACGGTGCCCTGGAATCCGCCCTGCCACGAGTTGTTGATCGTGTAGGTGGCGGTGCAGGCCCCGGTAGGAGTGGACGGGGAGGGAGACGTGGACGGGGACGGGGACGACGAGGACGGCGGCGGCGACGACGGCTGCTGGCCGCCGAAGACGGACGCCTCGACCGAGGTCGCCTTGATCCCGTTCGCGCCGTTGAAGATCCGCTGGCCCCATGTCGTCAGCGCCGAGGCGTTGAAGTTGGTGACCATGTCGAGGTATTCGACGCCACCGCCGTTGCCGCTCCACGACCAGCCCAGATAGCCGATCCCGCGGGCCTGCGCGGTGGCCAGGATGGTGTCCTCGTCGGGGTTGCCGTCGGAGTGGTCGAAGCCGAACTCGCCGACCACGATCGGCAGGCCGGCGGTCTGGAAGCGGCCGAGGTAATCGTTGATCTCGGCGGCCGTGTCGAAGACGCCGTACATGTGGATCGAGAAGACGGTGTTCCGGTTCGGGTCGGCGGCGAAGACCGAGGCGGCGTTGTCGCGCATGATGAACTGCCAGTCCTGGCCCCAGTTCGGCGCGTCCACCATGATCTGGTGCTGGAATCCGGCGGCGCGCAGGCGCGTGATCGCACTCTTCGTGTCGGCGGTCCAGTTCGACGCGGCGCTACCGTTGCCGTAGGGCTCGTTGCCGATGTTCAGGATGACGTAGGACTCCTGGCCGTCCAGCGCCGACTTCACGGAGATCCAGTAATCGACGGCCTGAGCCAGGGTGGCGGCGCCGGCTTGCTCGCCGTAACCCGTGGTGTCGTGCACTTCGAGCACGCAGATCAGCCGGTTCGCCTTGCACTGGCTGATCACGTTGGTGACGTCGGACGCCTCGTTCTTGGTCCAGCGCTGGCCACTCGCGAGGACGACGCGGACCGTGTTGGCGCCGAGCGCCTTGATGCCGGAGAGTGACGAGTTGAGCTGCGACGGATACCAGGTGTGTGCGTGGTTGACGCCGCGCATCACGAACGGTTTGCCGTTCGCGTCGACGATCGTGGTGCCGGAGACGCTGAAGCCGGTGGCGGCCTGAGCGGGCTGGGCGGCGACGAGGACGGCCGCCGCACCGCAGAGCAGGGCGGCAAGGCCACCCCACCATTTCGATCTCATGGGGGATTCCTCCTGGGGACGATTCACTTCCGGGAGCGCTCCCAAGATGCGCCGTCTCATCCACCCCTGTCAACGTCCGAGACTGACAATCTTAAGTAATTTACAATTCCCACTGCCTCAGGTGTACGGGTGAAGCGCCGCAGCCGTGACCCCCCGGGAGAGGTAGCCCCCGAGCGTGTGGAAGTCGACTTTCCCCAGGTGGACGGTGTCATGGAGATCCACCGGGAACCGTCCGCCCAGCTCGGCCGGCAGCGCCACCAGATCACCCGGATCCGCGACGTTGACCCAGCGACGCACTCCGCCCGGCCGCCGGCCCCGCCCACCCACCGGCTCCGGAACCAGGCCGTCGAAGACCGCGCCCGGCAACCCGAGCGTCAGCAGCAGATCGACCTCCCGCTCCGGATGCGCGCAGAGCGCCTCGTACGCGACCACCGACCCGAGCGAGTGCGCCACCACGACCCGCGCCCCGGCCGCGTCGATCGCGTCCATGACGATCTGCCGGCAGCGCTCCCGGACGCCCGGCCGGGTCCGATAGCCGGAGACCTCGCGCAGCAGCGCCGTCATGATCCGGCCGATCGTCCGGGCGTCCGGATCGCCGTGCCGGGCCAGCCAGTCCAGTCCCTGCCGCAGCGGAGGGGCCGCGGGAGCCTGGGCGGTCTCGGCCGGAACCCCGGCCTGCCGCATCCACTCCCGCGCCCAGGACTGCTCGGCGGGCGTCAGCGTCTCCGGGTCGTCGGCGCCCGGGGGCTGGTCGTCGAGCAGGTGCGCGTAGTAGGCCGCCGCGAGCCGTGGCGCGGGATCGGTCAGGCCGGCGTCGCGGTACCCGGCGGCCAGCTTGTCGCTCCAGCGCACCGCGAGGAGTTCGGCCGCCGCGGCGGGGGTGACGCCGGACTGGCGGCTCCAGATGCCGTGCACGGCGACGACGGTCATGAGGTTCCTTCATGGACGGTGATGACGGAACGCTATCCGACGGCAACCATCGGTGACCAGGTGGTCACTCGGCGGCCTGGCGCACGGCGACCACCACCGTGCCGGCGGTGAAGAACGGCAGCGCGCGGAGCCGCAGCGCGCCCAAGTTCCACACGCGGGTGCGAAACGGGCGGCGTGTGTGGAGTTGGGGTGCGGAGCGTGCCCAAGTTCCACACGCGGGGGCGAAACGGGCGGGGCGTGTGGAATTCGGGTGCGGAGCGTGCCCGAGTTCCACACGCGGATGCGAAACGGGCGGGGCGTGTTGAATTCGGGTGCGGATCGTGCCGGAATTCCACACGCGGAGGCGGAGCGGGCGGCGTGTGTGGAGTTGGGGCTTGGCGGCGCTTCACATGGTCGCGGGTCAGTGGCGCAGGCCGGGCTGGAGGACCAGAGCGGCGGCGCCGGTGGCGGAGGCCGTCGCGGCGGCCAGGGAGACCGTCACGGTCACCGCGCGGTGCCAGGTGCGGGCGTCGGCCGGGGCTATCCGGCGCTGGATCGCCGGGCCGTAGACGAACGACGCCGCCGCGAAGCCCGCCCCGGTCAGCACGACGAGATCGAGATCGAGCAGGTTGACCACGGATTCCGCGGCGGCCGCCAGATAGGCCGCCGACTCCTCCAGCAGCGCGAGGCAGGCCGGCGCCCCCGCGCGGGCGGCACGCGCCACGGCGGCGAAGTCGGCGGCGACCCCGCGGGATCCCGCGGCGACCCCGGGCGATCCGGAGGCGACCCCGGGGGTGAGGCCCGCTTCGGCTGCCGCTTCCGGGTCTGCCCTGGCCGCTGTCACCACGGCGCGGGGGCCGGCCACCGCCTCGAGGCAGCCGCGCGCGCCGCACCAGCAGGGCGGGCCGTCGACGCGTACGCAGAAATGGCCGAACTCGCCGCCGCGCAGCGCCTGGCCGCCCACCACGATGCCGGCGCCGATGCCGCTGCCCATGTGCAACGCGGCGAAGGCCCGTTCCGGGCCGAGCCGGGCCACCCAGTACTCGCCGATCGCGGCAGCCGTCGCCTCGTTCTCCACCAGCACGTGCATGCCGGTGGCGGCGGCGAGCTCGGCGCCGGGAGCGGGCGGCAACCCGGCGTCCGCGAGCTCCGCACCGGCAGCGGGCGGCAACCCGGCGTCCGCGAGCTCGGCGCCGGGAGCGGGCGGCAACCCGGCGCCCGCGAGCCCGATGCCGGCGCAGCGCGCGGCGTCCACCCCGGACCCGGCGAGCAGCACCACCACCCCGGCGGCCAGCTCGTCCGCGGAGGGAACCGGCGAGACCGGGCGGGCGAGCCGGGAGATGATGCCGCCGGTCTGCCCGGTCAGCACGAACGTCGCCACCCCGGAGTCCAGGTAGACCCCGACCGCGATCCGGGCCGCCGGGTCCAGGCGCAGCAGGGTGCGCGGCTTCCCGGCCGTCGGCGCACGGCCGGTCTCGACGACCAGGCCCTCGTCGATCAGCCGGCGTACCGTCATCGACACGGACGCCTCGGTGAGCCCGGTCGCCGCCGCGATCTCGACCCGGCTCAGCGGCTCGGCGGCCCGGATCGCGTCGAGGATCGCCTCCCGAGCCCGGCCCCGGGCGGACCGCACCCGTCCCCCGGCGGAACGCGCCGTTCGTCCCACGCGGCCCCCTTCGTTGACGGGCTTAGTTCAGCAGCTTAAGAATATTGGTCATGCGCAAGACCGAGCTGCACAGCGGGTGGACCGTCCGAGCGACCGGCGGCCCGGTCCCACCGGAGATTGCCGACGTCACCGTCCCGGCCGCCGTGCCGGGCACCGTGCACACCGACCTGCTGGCGGCCGGCCTGATCCCGGACCCCTACGTGGGCGAGAACGAGGCGGCGCTCGCCTGGTTCCATCGGTCCTCCTGGCGGTACGACACGGTCCTGCGCGCCGCGCCCGCCGCGCCGGGGGAGCGGGTCGACCTGGTCTTCGACGGCCTGGACACGGTGGCGTCGATCGAACTGGACGGCGTGGAGCTCGGCCGGACCGCGAACATGCACCGGGGCTACCGATTCGACGTGAGCGGCCTGCTGACCGGAGAGGATCAGACCCTGACGGTACGGTTCGAACCCGCTCTCGACCACGCCGAAAAGGTGCAGCAGGAGATCGGCGAGCGGCCCCGGCCGTACCCTCATCCGTTCAACGCGGTCCGCAAGATGGCCTGCTCGTTCGGCTGGGACTGGGGTCCCGACCTGCAGACCGCCGGGATCTGGAAGCCGGTCCGGCTGGAACGCTGGAGTGTCGCCCGGCTCGCCGCGGTCCGTCCCCTGGCCACCCGCACGCATCTGACCGTGGCCGTCGAGGTGGACCGCCCGGCCGCGCAGTCGTTGTCCCTGGAGGTGCTGGTCGGCGAGGGGATCCGCCGCCGCCATCCGCTGCCGGCCACCGGACCGGCCAGCGCCACCGTCGAGATCGACGTGCCGGACGCGCCGGTCTGGTGGCCGGCCGGCTACGGCGAGCAGACGCTCGTCCCGGTGACGGTGAGACTGCTGCACCAGGGCGACACCCTGGACCGCCACGACTCCCAGGTCGGGTTCCGTGACGTGCGCCTGGACGAGTCACCCGACGAGCACGGCACCGCGTTCACCCTGGTCGTCAACGATCAGCCGATCTTCGTCCGCGGGTTCAACTGGATTCCGGAGGATCATCTGCTGACCCGGATCACCCGTACCCGGTTGGAGCGCGCGGTGGACCGCGCCGCCGCCGCCAACGCGAACCTGTTGCGGGTCTGGGGCGGCGGCATCTGGGAGAGCGACGACTTCTACGACGTCTGCGACGCCCGCGGCATTCTGGTCTGGCAGGACTTCCCGCTGGCCTGCGCGGGCTACGCCGAGGAGGAGCCGATCCGCTCCGAGATCCTCGCCGAGGCCCGGGAGAACGTGACACGTCTCGCCGCGCACCCGTCGCTGATCCTCTGGAACGGCGGGAACGAGAACATCTGGGGGTACGAGGACTGGGGCTGGAAGGACGCCCTGAACGGCCTGACCTGGGGCGCCCGCTACTACTACGAGGACTTCCCGGCGCTGCTGGCCGAACTGGACCCGACCCGCCCGTACCATCCGGGCAGCCCGTCCAGCCCCGGCCAGGACGCACACCCCAACGACGACCGGTACGGCACCCGCCACGAGTGGGAGGCCTGGAACCGCGAGGACTACACGTTCCACGACCGTTTCGTGCCCCGGTTCTGCTCCGAGTTCGGCTGGCAGGCGCCGCCGGCGTGGTCCACGCTGACCGAGACCCTCGCGCCGGGCGACCTGCGCCCGGATTCACCGGCGTTCCTGCTGCACCAGAAGGCGGAGGACGGCAACGGCAAACTGAACCGGGGCCTGGCGCGGCACATGCGGGTGCCGTCCGACTTCGCCGACTGGCACTGGGCCACCCAGCTGAACCAGGCGCGGGCCACCCGGCACGCGGTGCTGCACCTGCGCTCGCACGCGCCGCGCACCATGGGCAGCATCCTGTGGCAGCTCAACGACTGCTGGCCGGTGACGTCGTGGGCCGTGGTCGACGGCGCGGAGCGGCTCAAGCCGGCGTGGTACGCGGCGCGGTCGGCGTATGCGCCACGGGCGCTCGGGTTCGTGACCCGGGAGGGTGGGTTGATGCTGGCCGCGATCAACGACACCGCTGAGCCGTGGGCGACGACCGCATCGATCCGGCAGATCGCATTCGACGGAAAAATCGCCGGCGAGCGTACGGTCGATCTCGACGTCGCCGCCTACGGGGTGAGTCTGACGCCGATCGGGGAACTGACGGTCGGCGACCCGGCCCGCGAGGTCCTCGTCGCCGACGCCGGCGGCCTGCGCGCCACCCACCTGTTCGCCGAGGACTACGACCTCGCCTACGACCCCGCGCCGCCGACGGTGGCCGTGCGGCGCGTCGACACCGGATATCAGGTGACCGTCACCGCGACCGCGTACCTGCGGGACTGTGGTCTTCTGGCGGACCGGGTGGCGCCCGACGCGACAGTGGACGACATGCTGATCGATCTGCTGCCCGGCGAGAGCCATACCTTCTCGGTCACGACCACCGCCACTGTCGACGACTCGGCTTTCCTCGCGGCGCTGCGCTCGGCGAACAGCCTGGCCGGCTGAGATGGGCGGGCTGGTCGGCCTGGTCCTGACCGGCAGCGCCGCCCGGGTCGGCGTCGAGCCGTTCTTCCTGGAGTTGATCGACGGCATCGAGGAGATCCTCGCCCCGCGCGGCGTGACGGTGCTGCTGCTTGTCACGCCCGACCTGGAGGCGGAACTGGCGGCCTACCGCCGCTGGGCGGCCGGCCACACCGTCGCGGCGGTGATCGTCGTCAACCTGGTCCACGGCGACGTCCGCCCGGGGCGTCTCGCCGCGCTCGGCCTGCCCGCCGTGCTGGCCGGCCGCGGCGAGCACCCCGGCTTCCCGAGGGTGCTCACCGACGACGCGGCAGCCATGACGGCGGCCGTCGAGGCCCTGATCGCTCGCGGTCACCGCACGATCGGCCGGGTCACCGGCCCGCGAACCCTGCTGCACACCGCCGAGCGCTCCGCCGCCCTGTCGGCGGCCGAGCACGACCATCCCGGGGTACGGGTGATCGAGACCGAAGGTGACTACGGCGCCGAGTCGGGCGTCCGTGGCATCCGCACCCTGCTCGCCGCCGACCCGCCGCCGACCGCCGTCATCTTCGACAACGACGTGATGGCGGTCGCCGCCGCCCAGGAGCTGTCCCGCACCGGCGTCACCGGCGTCAGCCTGCTGGCCGGCGACGACTCCCCGCTCTGCGAGCTGGCGTCACCGCCGCTCTCCGCGCTGAGCACCGACGTCCACGACCACGGCCGCATCCTCGGCCGGGCGGTGGCCGAGCTGCTGGCCGGAGCCGAGCCCCGCGACCACGCCGGCCCGGCGTTCCAGATCAGGCACCGGGCCACCACCTAGACCGCCCTTGAGACTGGTGAGACCGCCGAAAGCATCACTGATGCATGGCGAAAGCTCCGCGGTTCTCATCGAGCCAAGCGCTGAACGGACGTGCGGGTGTGCCCGTCAGACGCAGGACGTCGTCGCTCGGTGTCACCTGCCCCGCGCCCTCGAAGACCTCGAGGAACGACGTGCGTACGGGGTCCGGCATCTCGTCCAGGAAGCCGATCCCGGTCTCCTTCTCGCCGAGCTCCTGCACGACGTACGAGCGGCCGAAGGCCCTGTTGATCTCGGCGACCTGCTCCCGCAGTGACCCGGCCTCCGGGCCGGTGATCGAGTACGCACCGGGCATCGGCTCGGCGGCGCTCAGCAGCGCGACCGCCGACGCCGCGATGTCTGCGGGATCCACGAACGGTGATCGCATGTCCGGGTACGGCAGGCGTACGACGTCGTCGCGTGCCGCCGCCACCCACGGCACGATGTTGTAGTCGAACCCTCCGGCCCGCAGAAAGGCGGACGGCACCCCCGCCTCCGTCAGTGCCTGTTCCCCGGCCCGGTGATGTGCGGCGACGACGTTGGCCGCTCCGGACCGCAGCGGCGTGTCCACGGTGAACGAGGACAGCATGACGACCAACTGCAGGCCGGCCTCGGCGGCGGCCTCCGCGAAGACCGCCCCGCTGTCGTCGGCCAGGATCAGAAACGCCCGGTCGACACCTTCCAGCGCGCGGTTCACGTCGTCGCGGTCGGTCAAGTTGCCGGCGATCGCTGTGACACCAGCGGGCATTGCGGCCGACGGATCGCGGACGAGAGCGACGACCTCGTGGCCTCGGAGCTTACGGACGATGTGACCGCCGACGGTACCGGTCGCGCCGGTGACAAGAATCTTCATGGGCTTGAGCCTGAGCCCGCCCGGTCATCGGCGGGAGAGACTCCGTGAGACAGGTATCACCGATCCCTGTCTCGCCCGGCGGCCATCAGGCAGGCTGGTCAGATGCAACAAAAGGAGCTGGCCGGTTTCCTCCGGACGCGCCGTGAGCACCTTCAGCCCGCCGACGTCGGCCTGCACGCGGGCGCCCGCCGGCGCACACCGGGGCTGCGCCGTCACGAGGTCGCCGACCTCGCCGGCATGTCCCCGGACTACTACATCCGCCTCGAACAGGCACGCGGACCCCAGCCCTCACCGCAGATGCTCAGCGCCCTGTCCCGCGCGTTGCGCCTCACCACGGACGAGCGCGACCACCTGTACCGGCTGGCCGGGCACCACGCACCGCCGGTTCTCGGCGTCGACGAACATGTCAGCCCCGGCCTGCTGCGCCTGCTGGATGCTCTCACCGCCATACCCGCTCAGATCGGCTCCGACCTGGGGATCACGCTCGCGCAGAACCGTCTGTCAGTCGCCCTGCTCGGCGATCAGATCTCGGCGTTCCGGGGCATGGCACGCAGTCACATCTACCGCTTCTTCACCGACCCCGCCGCCCGCGCCCAATACCCCGCCGAGGATCAGCAGGAGCAGGCCCGCATCATGGTCGCCGACGTCCGGGCCGCCATCGCCCTGCGCCCGGGTGACCCCGAAGCCGCAAAAATGATCCGCGCTCTGCGGAACAGCAGCGACGAGTTCGCAACGCTCTGGCAGCAACACGACGTGGCCGTACGCCGCTCGGACCGCAAACGCATCGTCCATCCCTCGGTCGGCACCATCGAACTGGACTGCGAGGTGCTCGGCACTCCGCGCCAGGATCAGCGCCTGGTCATCCTCACCCCGAGGCCCGGCTCGGAGGCCGTGAGTCAGCTCCAACTGCTGAGCGTCATCGGCTCCCAGGATCTGGCTCCGGAGGCCCGGCACCACGGGCACAGCCAAGCTGACGTGTAGCGAAGGCCAGGAAGCTGAACGTTACGGCGGGTTGCTCGGCTACGGCATCGGCGGCCTACTGGAACGCGCGGTGACGCCCTGGCCCCCACCCTCATCAAGCTGGCCGACGCGCACGGAAGCTGTCCTCGTCGCTCGCGTCGAGCCTCGGGCTCCTAGACCACGTCGATCGCCATCCGGAAGCCCTCCGGCGTTTTCTGCACGATCAGTTCCGGCTCGTAGGGGCGCAGCGCCTCGGCGAGCCGCGGATGCCACTCCGGGGACAGGACGTCGTCGGGCTGGAAGCGGGTGAACGTCGCCCATTCCGCCGGCCAGGCCGCCGAGGGGCTGCCGCCGACCCGGACCAGCGCGGCGTTGGGCCGCCCGCCGATCAGCTCGGTCACCCCGGTCACCCCGGCGGGGGACAGTTCCTCCGGCCCGACCAGCACGCACACGCCGACGCCCGGCGGGATGGTGGGCGGCTTGCGCCACTCCGCCGCCGCGCTGTCGTAGTAGTCCAGGAAGATCTTCAAGTCGTTCCCGGACAGCCCCTGGGCGAGCCGCAGCGCCTCCATCTTGAGGGTCGCCGGCGCCAGCACTAACGTGTCATAGCCGGACCGGGCCGCACTGTAGTCGTACGCGGAGAATCGCCGTTGTTTCAAGAAACTGACACTCGCGGTGCGCAGGCCCGCGTCGGTGAGCCAGTCCCGCCCCGGACCGCTGAACAGGATCTCCACCAGCTGGCTGTCGGTCACCAGCGCGGTGGCGATCTGCGCCTCGTCGTCGATGCCCGCGGCCCGGGCCGCCAGCGACGACGGCTCCCACGTCGCGACCCCGGCCGCCAGCTCGTCCGACCGGGACAGCCGGGCGAACACGTCCGGCCAGCGGTGCTCCAGCGCCCGGGAGACGGCGAAGTACCGGACCGGGACGGCCTCCAGGTCGCTCTCCGCCGCCAGCTCCGAGTTGATCGCCACGTCGATGAGGATGTTGTTGACGTACCGGACCACGGCGCGCGGGTTCGCGTCCAGGGCCTCGGCCACGATCGGCATCAGGCCGGCCATCTCGTCGGCCATCTCGGCCGGCTGGCCGGCGAGCAGGTCCCGGCAGAAGTCGGCCATCCGGCCGCTGGACCGGGGGATGTGGAACGGCAACTGCACGATCTTGTCGAGGTAGAGGGCGCCCTTGAAGTCGCTGATCCCGTACTCCGAGGTGTACCGGTGACTGAGGTAGCCCTCGATCACCCGGCGGGACACGCCGAGCACGAAGACGAACTCCGGCTGGGAGAGCACCAGCTTGATGCTCTCCAGCAGCCGGATCGCCTGGTCCGGGAAACACCGGTCCAGGTCGTCGATGAGGATCACCACCCGGACCTGGTCGGCGATCCGGACCGCCTCCAGGCTCTGGAACGCCCCGTAGTACAGGCTGCGGTCCAGCAGCGGGTCCAGCCGCAGCCGATCGTCACGTTCGATCATGTCCTTGGCCACGAACGACGCCTCGATCTCCGCGAAACCGGGCACCTTCAGCTTCGCCTTCGACGAGAACCCGTAGGCGATCGCCCGCAGCGAGCGGACCAGGGACTTGCCGCCGTCCCCGAGTTTCTGCAGCAGCCCCGGCCGGTTCTCCAGCTCGTGCACGATGGTGCCGACGAGCGGGACGATCGGATGCTCCTCCTTCTCGTACCGCCACGCGTTGAACCAGACCGTGACGATCTCGGGGTCGCTGTCCAGCTCGCCCTGGATCAGGCGCATCAGGCTGGTCTTGCCCATGCCCCACTCGCCGAACACCCCGATCGTGAACGGTCCCCGGGTCTGCGAAGCCGCGGCGGCCAGCACCCGGGAGTAGGCCCGGAACCCCAGGCCGTCGGCCCGCGCCGCCGACTCGCCGATGGCCTGGTCCGGGATGAGGCTGACGCGCATACGCTCTCCAAGTCGTCGCAAGCCGGGTAGGTGCTCAGTGGACCGGTGTCGCCCGCCCAGTCTCCCGGTCGCAGCGGGCGCCGGCCACCGCCGTCCGGCCGTTCTCCAGGCTCTCCCGGACGATGCCGCGGTCTTAATCGGGCCGGCCCGGACAGCAGAGAACCGGCCGGGAGATCGATCCGGGGGAGTAAGGTGCGGCCATGGCGGGCGAGTTGACTCTTCAGGTGCACGGATCCGGTGCGGGCGCGGAGGAGATCGACCGCCGCACCCGGACGTTGCTGGCCGAGATCCGCGAGACCGGGGTGGACCGGGTGGTTCCCGTCGGCGGCTCGGTTCCGGACGGCGCGAAACCGGGCGAGGCCCTGGCCGTCGGCGCGCTCGTGGTGACCCTCACCCCGATCGTCGTGCAGTCGCTGATGGACATCGTGGCGTCCTGGGTGAGCCGCCAGCCGAACGACTTCTTCGTCAAGATCGGCGACTACGAGATCCGGGGCACCAACGTCACCAAGGCCGAGCGGGCCGCCCTGGTCGCCGCCCTGGTGAAGAGGCTCGACAACGAGCCGTGACCGCCGCCGTCAGCAGGGGCCGCTGAAACGGTTTGCGCGGATTCCGCGCCGGTTGCAAGCTACCCGGCATGGAACCACCCGAAATGATCAACGCCGGTGACCTCGTCCTGAAACGCTGGGAGCCGGAGTGGGCGCCCGAGGCCACCGCCGCGGTCCAGGAGTCGCTGCCCGAGCTCAAACCGTGGATGCCGTGGGCCACCGACGGTTACGACCTCGCCGCCTCGCAGTTCTTCATCGACCGCTCGGTGGAGAGCTGGGCTGCGGGCACCGAGTTCAACTACGCCGTCTTCACCGCGGTCGGCGACCTGATCGGCGCGATCGGCCTGATGACCCGGGTCGGCCCGGGCGCGCTGGAGATCGGCTACTGGATCCGTACCCCGTGGGCCGGCCGCGGCCACATGACCGCCGCGGTGCGCGTGCTGACCCGGGTGGCGCTGACCCTGCCGGGCATCGAGCGCGTGGTGATCCGCCACGACGCCGAGAACACCGCCTCCGGCCGCGTCGCCGAGAAGGCCGGCTTCCTCGAGGCCGAACGCCTCGCGGTCGACCCGACAACCCCCGGCGGGTCGGGCACGGAGATCCTGCGCGAGCTCAAACCCTGATTGCGGGGGTACGGAGGGAAGCCCGGCTCCCGTGAGTCCGGCTTCTCCGATCCTGCGCCGGTGGTTGCCGCCGCTCTCCGGGACCCGTCATCCGGACCTGGTCGGCTCGTGGGGCGACCCGCCGGGCGGCTCGTGGGGTGGACTGCCGGGCGGCTCGTGGGGTGGACTGCCGGGCGGCTCGTGGGGTGGATCGCCGGTCGGCCCGTGAGGTTGACTGCCGGTCGGCCCGTGGGGCGACCCGCCGGTCGGTCTCCGGGGTCGACCGGCGGGCGGCTGCGGGGTGGACAGCACGGCGAAGATCGCCAGCAAGCCGCCGAGCACCGCTCCCACGCCTGTCACGAACCCGCGCTCCCACCCGTCCGGCGCGAGCGCCCAGCCGGCGCCGGTGGCCGCGGCCGCGCCGGCCAGCATGCCGAACCGGGCGGCGCGCGGACGGCCCAGCATCGTGGCGGCCGACCCGGCCGCCCCGGCCACGCCGGCGATCACGAACGGCACGCCCATGCCGGGCGCGCGGTGCAGCAGCAGGTCCACTCCCGACCCGATCATCAGCAGGAAGACCAGCACGGCGAACGCGTGGCGCAGTAGTCCCGCACGTGTCATCCGGCCAGGATGCCGCACCCACGGGGTGTCCGGGTATCCCCGCGCTCGCGGACCGGCAGCCGGCACGTGCGGTCGGCGTCTGCGGTCAGCGTTTGCGGTCGGCCTTTGCGGTCCGCGTTTGCGGGTCCGCGTTTGCCGGGACGCCAGCGGCCTCAGTGCTGTGGATCGTGGAAATGTCGATGCGGGCTGGCGCTCAGCGTTCACAAGACGGACGGGTGGCAGCGCTGACCTTGCTGGCTGATCGAGGGAGCCGTCGCCGGGTAGGGACGTGAGGTGGCGCCGCCCGGTTGTCGACCGTGGAGCGATGCGGGCGGGCTGGCGCTCAGTGTTCTCGGAAGAGGCCTTCGGCAGCACTGGTGACCAGCTCGTCGTGCCCGGCTTGCTGTCAGTGTTCTCGCCGGCTGGCCGGGGTAGCACTGAGCGGCAGCCGGGCCACGCCTTTCCACGATCCACGCCAGTCGAGGACAGCACTCCCGACCGGCTGGTCCGGCTGGTCGGACCGGTCGTCAGTGCTCCCGGGCGCGGCAACGTTCCCGAGGTGGGGTCATCGCCGCTGCGGGGGCCAGCCGACGACCGGGGCCGGGCCGCCCGTCAGCGCGAACCGTTGTCACCCAGCGTGCCGACATCCGGGGTCAACGTCGCGCTTTTCGGAAACCCGCGGACGGCCCAGGCCCCGCAGATTGACGCAGACCCCACAGCGCTCCGCGGTCACCGGCAACCGGCCGTGACACACGGCCGCATCGGCGCACTACCGGGTGGCGGGTTCAGCCGAACGGGGTCAGCACTGGGAGCCCGCCGGGCGGGGTGAGCTGGTTCCCAGTGCTGACCCTGCTGGTCAAATTGAGGAACACTCTGCCTGCGGAAACGTGGGTGCGGCCGCCGCTGACCAGTCGCCAAGCCGTCCCTTGGGCCGGCGGAGCGTAGGCCAGAGCGGCCATCCGAGCTTGATCACATGTCTGAGCTACGGCTCGGCGACGCCAGCCGTAGGCCAGAGCGGCCATCCGAGCTTGATCACATGCCTGGGCTACGGCCGGGCGACGCCAGCCGTAGGCCAGAGCGGTTATCCGGGCTTGATCACATGCCTGGGCTACGGCCGGGACGGCGCGTTCCAAGATCGGGGGATGCCACCTCGCGACAGCCGTGAAGGCCGAATATCTGCTGGTAGCGGAGTTTTCTTAACTAGCCAGCAGGGACAGTGCTGCCAGCAGCCCTCACACCAGCGCTGAGCGCCGGCTGGTCCGGCTGGTCCGGCTGGTCCGGCTGGATCACAGTGCTCACACCGACCGGCCGCCCGCCCTCAGCAGGGCAGGCGGCCGACAACCGGTCAGCTGGACAGCGCGGTCAGCTGGACAGCGTCGCGGTGTAGAGCAGCCGGTTCGGCGAGCCACTGCCCGGGTTGGTCACCACCCCCGTCGTCGCGGCGTTCACGATCGCGGAGTTGACAGTGGTCACCGCGGCGCCCGGGTGCGCGGCCAGGTAGAGCGCGGCCGCCCCGGCCACGCGCGTGCCGGCCAGGACGGCGGCGGCGCGGGTCACGGTGGTTCGCATGGGTTCCTCCAGGGCTGGGTTGACGCCTGCCGATGACGCTAGGGAGAAACCTTTAATTGACGATCAACGATTCGTCAGGGTCTTGATAGCGGCTTGCGACGCCGCAGTCACGTATTTAAATGATACGTTTGCACCATGAAAACTGCGACGGGGATCAGCGCTTTCACCAGCGACCGGGCCCGGGAGCGGTTCGACACGGCGTACCGGGCAGCGCTCGCCCGCCTGCTGCCCGGCGGGGCCGCGCCGATCCCGGTCACGACCAGCTTCGGGGAGGCCGTCGCCTACCGCAGCGGCGCCGCCACCGGCACTCCGGTCGTGCTGCTGCCGGGCGCCGGTGGCAACGCGGTGACCTGGTACCACTACGCCGAGCGCCTCGGCCGGCGGCGCCCGGTGATCGCGCTCGACCCGCTCGGCGAGCCCGGCGCGGCCCGGCAGACCCGCGCCCTGGCCACCGGGCGTGACGTCGCGATCTGCCTGGACGAGACGCTCGACGGCCTCGGGCTGGACGGCGCCCACCTGGTCGGCATGTCCTACGGCGGGTGGGCCGCCCTGCGGTACGAGCTGGAGTTCCCCGGCCGGGCCGCCAGCCTCAGCCTGCTCGATCCGGGCGGGTTCGGGGCGATCGGGCTGCGGTTCTGGGTGTGGCTGTTCGGCGGCGGGCTCGCCGGGGTCAGCCCGCGACCGGTCCGCCGCCGGCTCGCCGGGGTGGTCCGCAACGCCACGCTACGGGACGAGGAGATGATGCCGCTGCTGCCGCTGACCATGTCGTTCCGGCGCCGGTTGCCCGCTCCGCCGCCGATCTCCGACGCGGAACTGGGCGCGGTGACCGTACCCAGTCTGGTGCTGCTGGGGGAACGCAGCGCGCTGTACCGGTCGGCCGAGGTCGCGGAGCGACTGAGGCGGGTCATGCCGGCGGCGCGGGTGCAGATCGTGCCGGGCGCGTCGCACGACCTGCCGGTGCACTCGCCGGACCTGGTCGCCGACCGGATCGAGGCGTTCCTGACCACGTGCGAGACCGGGCGCGACTGACGACCGCCGGGCCGCGCGGCGGTCACGGGGCGGGCAGGATCGCGATCTCGCTGTAGAAGTTGTTGATCTGGCGCACCGCGGCCTCGAACGACTCCAGGTCCATCGGCTTGGAGACGTACGCGTTCGCATGACTCGCGTAACTCGCGGTGATGTCCGGCGCGGCCGTCGACGTGGTCAGCACGACGATCGGGATGCTTTTCAGGTCGTCGTCGGCCTTGATCTCGTTGAGCACCTCGTGGCCGCTCATCCGGGGCATGTTGAGGTCGAGCAGCACCAGGTCGGGGCGGGGCATGTCGGCGTACCGGCCGTGCTGCCGCAGGTAGTCCAGCGCTTCCCGGCCGTCCTCGACCGAGTGCACGACGGGCGGAGCGGACACGCCGAGCAGCGCTTCCTCGATCATCATGGTGTCCGCCGGATCGTCGTCGACCACCAGGACGTGCTGTAACCGCGAGAGCCCCGACATAGCCGCCAACAATACTGCAGGGTGATCACCTAGGATTGCCCGCCATGGCGCCCGAAGTTCTGCCGATGCGGCCGATGACCGCCGGGGAACTCCTCGACGCGGGCGCCGCCCTGCTGCGCCAGCGCGCCTGGCCGTTGCTGGCCGCCGCCGCGCCGCTGGTCGCCGTGGAGCAGCTGGTCCTGGCCGGGATGCGGCAGCGGGCCGGGCTGAGCCCGCCGGCGTTCCTGCCGGAGCTCGGTGACCTGGGCGGGTGGTGGGTGGTCGTCGCGGCCGGGTTCGGCATGGAGGCGGCGATCATCGCGCTGCTCGGCGGTTACGCCGGCGTGGCGGCCGGGTCCGCGCTGATCGGCACCCGGGCGCGCTGGTGGACCCGGCCGTGGGCGGTCGCGGCCACCGCCGTGATCTCCGGCGTCACCGCCGCGCTCGCCGCCTACTGCGGGTTCGTCCCCTGGCTGATCGTCTACGGACTGATCGGGATGGCCACCCCGGCGCTGACGCTCGCCCGCACCCGCCACCCGTTCGGCCGGTCCGCCCGGCTCGCCACCCGGGACGGCCTGCGACCGGCCCTGATCCGGCTGCTCGGCTACGGCACCTGGTTCCTGGTCCGGTTCGCGCTCGGGACCGGCTGGGTCGCGGTCGCCTCGCAGATCGGCTGGGCGGTCAGCGACGACGTGGTGGCCTGGGTGGTGCCGATCGCCTGGGGACTCGCGAACACCGTCGCCTATCCGGCGCTCGCCTGCCTGGACGCCGCGATGCTGGTGGAGACGCGGATCCGCAGCGAGGGCCTGGACATCGAGATCGGCCGGGAACGCGCCCGTGGCGGCGACGGATCGGTGGCGCTGGTGGACGCGGCATGACCCGCGCCTACGACGAGTGGATCGCCGCCGTCTTCGACGTGGTGCCGGCCCGCCTGGTCCTGCTCGGACTGTTCCTGATCACCCTGGTCGGCGCCGTCCTCTGGTACTCCTTCCCGGCCTGGGTCCCGCGTCGCTGGCCACGCCTGCGGATGCCCCGGATCGACCTGCGCCTGCCGCGCCGCCGGACCCGCCGGCGTCCCGCGGCGCGCGAGGCCGGCAATCAAGATCAAATTCTTCGGCCCACCCGGGTACGGGACCACGCGTCACCCATCGGGCCGGATGCCGACCGGCTGGCGGCCGAGGGCCGTTACGCCGAGGCCATCCGCCAGCGCCTGCGCGACACCGTCGCCGACCTGACCCGGGCCGGCGTGGTCTCCCCGCAGCCCGGCAGCACCGCCGCCGAGCTCGCCGGCGCCGCCGCCGGCGCCCGCCCCGGCGTCGCGCCCGCCATGGACGCGGCCACCGAGCTCTTCTCCGAGGTCTGGTACGGCCACCGCCCGGCCCGCGCCGAACACGACGAGCGGATGCGCCGCCTCACCGACGAGGTCCGCGGCGACGCCGGAGGCCCGCGGTGAGGCGGTGGCTGAGCGGCCTGAACCCGCGCACCCATCGGCGGATGCGGGTCGTGCTGCCGTTCGCCACCCTGCTCGTCCTGGTCCTCGGCACGCTGCTCGTGCACGCGCTGGAGCAGCCGGATCCGGGCGATCCCGGGTACCTCGATCCCGGCGCGAGCGGCGGCACCGGCAGTGACCGGCTGGCCGCCGCGCTGCGCGCCGCAGGCACCGAGGTGGTGCCGGTGACCGGCACCGAGGAGGCCCTCGACCGGGTACGGGAGAAGCCCGGCGTCACGCTGTTCGTGCCGGCGCCGTCCTTCGTCGACCTGCAGACCCTCAGCAATTCCACCGGTCTGCCGCCGGACACCCGGATCGTGGTGGCCGGCGCGGAGCTGCGGGACCTGGAGCGGACCGGCTGGCCGATCGGTCACGCCGGCGCCCGGTGGGCCGCCAAGGCCGTGGAGAAGGACTGCGCGCTCCCGCTGCTGCCGGGCCCGGCCGCCGTGCTGCGCCAGAAGTACGCGACACCGGACGGCACGGTCTGCTACGGCGGCGGCCTGGTCGCCTACGAGGACGGGGCGGTCACGGTGATCCTGGTCGGGGCCGCCGACCCGTTCCGCAACGACCGGATCGGCGAGCACGCCAACCAGGCGTTCGCGACCGCGGTGCTCGGCGGCGACCGGGTCGTCTGGCTGGACCTGCACGAACGGGAGAACCGGGTCGCCGAACCCGAGCCGTCCGAGTCCACCTCGCCGTCACCGTTCGAGCTGCCGTCCGAGGAGCAGTCGCTGCCCGCCCCGCCGCCGGACGCCGGGACCGGCACCCCCGCCGCGCCGCCGGACGCCGGTGGCCGGCAGGCCGCGCGGCCACCGCTCACCGACGCGTTCCCGGCCGGGTTCTGGGCCACCCTGGTGCTCGCCGCCCTGGCCCTGCTCGCCCTGGCCGCGGCCGCCGCCCGCCGGCTCGGCGCCCCGGTCGCCGAACCGCTGCCGTCGCGGGTGCCCGCCCACGAGACGATGCTCGGCCACGCCCGGCTCTACCAGCGGGCCCGCGCCCGCGGACCGTCCCTCGACGTGCTGCGCGCGGCGGCGCGGCGGCGGCTCGCCGAGCACCTCGGGCTGCCGCGCGACGCGAGCGTCACCGAGATCGCCGGGCAGGCCGGGCTCGCGCCGGACCACGTCCGTAGTGTGCTCGGCGGCGACTCGCCGGAGACCGACGCGGATCTGGTGGCGGCCGCGCGGGCCGTGCAGGACCTGGTGCGTGACGTCACGCGCCGTCCCATCACCGAGAACCGTTCCGTCATCGACCATCGCACCGCCGGAGGAGAACCGTCGTGACCGCCGAATCCGAACAGGCCCGCCACGCGCTGAGCCGTCTGCGCGCCGAGGTCGGCAAGGCCGTCGTCGGGCAGGACGCGGTCGTCGGCGGGGTCATGGTGGCGCTGCTCTGCGGCGGGCATGTGCTGCTCGAAGGCGTACCCGGAGTGGCCAAGACCCTGCTGGTCCGGGCCGTCGCCGCCGCGCTCAACCTGGACACCAAGCGGGTGCAGTTCACTCCCGACCTGATGCCCGGCGACGTGACCGGCTCGCTGGTCTACGACGCGCGCAGCTCCGCGTTCAACTTCCGGCCCGGACCGGTCTTCACCAACCTGCTGCTCGCCGACGAGATCAACCGGACGCCGCCGAAGACCCAGGCGGCGCTGCTCGAGGCGATGGAGGAACGCCAGGTCAGCGTCGACGGCACGCCCCGGCCGCTGCCGCAGCCGTTCCTTGTCGCGGCCACCCAGAACCCGATCGAGTACGAGGGCACGTACCCGCTGCCCGAAGCGCAACTCGACCGGTTCCTGCTCAAACTCTCGGTCCCGCTGCCCGAGCGCGACGACGAGCTCAACGTGCTGCGCGCCCACCACCACGGGTTCGACCCGCGTGACCTGAAAGCCGCCGGGATCACCCCGGTCGCCGGGCCCGCCGACCTGGCCGCCGGGCGCGCCGCGGTGCAGCGGGTGGCCGTCGCCGAGCCGGTCCTCGCGTACATCGTCGACCTCTGCCGGGCCACCCGGCAGACCCCGGCCCTGGAACTCGGCGCGTCACCGCGCGGCGCGACGGCCCTGCTCGCGATCGCCAAGGCGTACGCGTGGCTGTCCGGCCGCGACTACGTGGTGCCGGACGACGTGAAGGCGTACGCGATCGCCGCCCTGCGGCACCGGGTGCGGCTGCGCGCCGACGCCGAGCTCGACGGCGCGACGGTGCCGGCGGTGCTCGCCGGGGTGCTCGCCGCCGTGCCCGCCCCGCGCTGATGGTCACCCGCCGATTCGCGCTGATCCTGCTCGCGGGGCTGCCGCTGCCCGCGCTGCTGCCGTCGCCGTGGACCGGTCTGCTGATCGTTCTCGGGTTCGCTGCCGCGGTCGCGGCGATCGACGTCGCGGTGGCCGGGCCGCTGACCGCGGTACGGCTGTCCCGCGCCGGCGACCGGACCGTGTGGCTCGGCGGCACCGCGACCGTCACCCTCACCGTCACGAACACCGGCCGCCGCCCGCTGCGCCTGCACCTGCGCGACAGCTGGGTGCCGTCGGCCGGGGCGTGGCCGGCCCGGCACGACGTGTGGCTGCCGCGCGGCGCGCACGAGGCGCTGACCGTCAAACTCAATCCGGTACGGTACGGCGACCGGCCGGCGGTACGCGTCACCCTCCGGTCTCTCGGGCCGTTCGGTGTCGCGTACCGGCAACGAAGCCGGCGGTGGAACGCCGCGATCTCGCCGCCGTGGGTGCTGCGGGTGCTGCCGCACTTCCCGTCCCGCCGGATCCTGCCGGAGAAGCTGGCGCGGATGCGCGTGATCGAGGGCTCGTCGGTGACCCGGGGGCGCGGGCACGGCACCGAGTTCGACGCGCTGCGCGAGTACGTGATCGGCGACGACGTCCGCTCGATCGACTGGCGGGCCAGCGCGCGCCACAACGACGTGATGGTCCGGACGTGGCGGCCGGAACGCGACAGGCGCGTGGTGTGCGTGATCGATACCGGTCGCACGTCGGCTGCCCGGGTGGGGAACGCACCACGCCTGGACGCGGCCGTCGACGCGGCGCTGCTGCTGTCGGTGCTCGCCGTCCGGGCCGAGGACCGGGTGGATCTGATCGCCCTGGACGGTGTGGTGCGGGCCCGGGTGGCCGGTTCGGGCGCGTCCGCGTCGAAGCTGGAACGGCTGATCGACGCGATGGCGTCCCTGGTCCCGTCGCCGGTGGAGACGGACTGGACAGCGCTCGCCACGTCCCTGCTGCGGCGCGATCAGAAACGGTCGCTCGTGGTGATCTTTACGGCTCTGGAACCGGCGCCGATCGTGGAGGGCCTGCTGCCGCTGCTCCCGCGCCTCGCGGCCCGGCATCAGGTGCTGATCGCGGGGGTACGGGACCCGGCCGTCACCCGGCTGGCGGAGCTGGAGCCGTCCGCGTCGGCGGCCGACGTGCACACGGCCGCGGCGGCGCAGCGGGTGCTGAGCGAGCGGGATCGGGTGCGGGACGTGCTCAGCCGGCACGGGGCGATCGTGGTGGACGCGGACGCGGGCCCGTTCGCCGGCCAGGTCGCCGACGTGTACCTGCTGCTCAAGGCCACCGGCCGCCTGTAGCGCCGGCGTGGGGTGGCGGCGGGCGTGGCGGCTCAGGCGTTTGTCCGGGCGGGGTGGCGGCTCACCGTGGGCCCTCATCGCGGCAGCTCAGATGAAACCGCACAGAACAGCATTGTGCGACTTCATCTCTGCCCTGACGTGGGTGAAGTCGCACGCAACGGCAACGTGCGCCTTCATCCACGCTGCGATGGGGTCACCGTGTCCGCTCACCCGCGCCGGCAGACGGGGACGCGCCGCACGGGGGACGACACGGCAGGGTCCCGGTGGGGTCAGCGGGCGATGTAGCCGCCGTCCACGAACAGCTCCGCGCCGGTGATGAACGAGGCGTCGTCGCCGGCCAGGAAGACGATCGCGGCCGCCACCTCCTCGGGACGCCCGACCCGGCCGAGCGGCGTGGTGGCGACGTACGGCTCCTGGTCGGTGTCGCCCATCATCGGCGTCTCGATGAAACCGGGGTGGATGCTGTTGACCCGGATGCCCAGCGGCGCCCACGCGACGGCGACGTTCTTGGTCAGCGTGCGGACAGCGCCCTTGGCCGCGTGGTACGCCGGCGAGGTGCCGAAGCCGCCGGACGCTCCGAAGATCGAGCTGATGTTGACGACCGCGGCGGCGGGGGA
Organism: Actinoplanes sp. NPDC023936; assembly: GCF_040639325.1. Classification (NCBI taxonomy): domain Bacteria; kingdom Bacillati; phylum Actinomycetota; class Actinomycetes; order Micromonosporales; family Micromonosporaceae; genus Actinoplanes; species Actinoplanes sp. NPDC023936. Next base: position 30,989 of record NZ_JBEZZR010000034.1, read on the forward strand.
GGCCTTGAGCAGTGGCGCGAACGCCTTCGTGCCGAGGAAGACGCTGGTCTGGGTGACCGCGACGACCTTCTCGTAGAGCCCGAGCGTGGTCTCCTCGAGGGTTTCCGCGTGGCCGAGCCCGGCGTTGTTGACGAGGATGTCGAGTCCGCCGAACCGGGACTGCACGGCGGTGACCGCGGACGCCCACGCTGCCTCGTCGGTGACGTCGAGGTGCAGGTGGAGCGCCGTGCCACCGGTCTTCTCGATCTCGGCCGCCACCGCGGCGCCGGGACCGTCCTGCACATCGGCGACCACGACCGCGGCGCCCTCGGACGCCAGCCGCAGCGCCGTCTGCCTGCCGATGCCGCTCGCTCCGCCGGTCACGAGCGCGGTCCTGCCATCGAATCGAGCCATCGTCCTGCTCCCTCACAGAGTGCCGTGTTGATTCCTTTACGATACGTCTCGTATTGGTTTCTGGACCCTGTGATCTAGGTCGCCGGCCCTGAGCGGAGGATGGACGTCATGCCCGTCGGAGGAGCCCGGCCCGGAGCCGGCCGCAAACGTGACCCGCAGGCCCACGCGGCGGTCCTCGCCGCCGCCGAGGAGCTGCTCAACGAGATCGGCTATCACAAGGTCACGATGGAGCGGATCGCCGAGCGGTCCGGCGTGGCCAAGATGACGCTCTACCGCTGGTGGCCGAACAAGGCCGCGGTGGTCACCGATGCGGTCCGGTCGCGGCTCGCGCCGCTCTCCACCCCCGACACGGGTACGGTGACCGGCGACGCCCGGGCGCAACTGGAGGCGATGCTCGGCACCCTGACGAAGTACGGTGACGCCAGCGTGGTGGCCGGCGCGATGAGCTCCCGTGGCGAGGCCGGCGTCGCCGACCTGCGCGACATCCTGCACCCGTGGTTCGAAGGCCTCGTGGAGATCCTCGAGCGGGCGATCCGCAGAGGGGAGCTGCCGGCCGGCTTCCCGGTGACGGTGACCGCCCACGCCTGGATGGGCTACCTGGTCTACCGGGTCGTCTTCCTGCAGGAGCAAATTCCCGGTTCGGACCTGAGTGTCCTCATCAGCCAGACAGTGGATCAATAGTCCTAGACTGCGACGGTGGCATTGGACCGGAGGACGTACCGCACCGTCGACGGCGAGCGGATCGAGGGCACCTGGCGGCCGATCTTCATTCGTAACGGCCGTAACTACTTCCTGACCGACCTGCTGATCTTCGCGGACGGCGCGCTCTACTGCTGGGAGTGGGTCGACCTCGAGGGTCTGCGGAGCAAGCTGGAGAGCGGCTGGGTGGCGACCGCGCTCGAGCCCGGCGTCACCGCGTCCGCCCATCATCTCGCGTCCTGGGTGTTCGCGGACCCGGCGATGGCGCTGTCCGCCGAGGACCTGCTCGGCGAGGTCGCCGACGAGATCGAGCAGCTCAACGGGCGGCCGGACTCGACGAGCCGGTGCATGGCCGCCCTCGACCGGTACCTGGCGAGCCGCAGCGAGGAGGACCGCGAGGCGCTGCGGCGGGCGTACCTGGCGATCCCCGGGCATCTGCGGGTCTACGCGCTCGGCGACATGGACTACCGGGACTGGCCGCTGCAGGTGCTGAGCGGCCTGCTGGGGCCGGACGGCGAGCCGGTCACCGAGGAGGACCGGGCCGAGGCGTTCGCCTACTTCGCCGGCCGGGACCAGTCGGTGGGGGAGTGGGCGGAGTCGAGGCCCCTGGACGGCCCCGACCAGCCGTCGCGCCCGACCGTGAAGCTGGCGGTGCTGGGCCGTTTCCCCGCCGAGCCGGACGTGGCGTGGCTGCGCAACGAACGGCCCACCGCGATCGAGATCGGCGGCCGGACGTACCCGAGCGCGGTGCACGCCTACTGGGCCCTCGCCGTCACGGACGACGCGGCGCGGGAGGCCATCCAGGCCGCGGCGACCCCCGTCGACGCGGAGGCGGCGGCCGGGCGGGCGACCATCCGGCGGGACTGGCCGGAGGTGCGGCTCACCGCCATGCACGCGGTCCTGCGGGCGAAGTTCGGGCAGCACGCCGACCTGGCCGGCGTGCTGCTCGGCACCGGTGACGCACGGATCGAGTACAACCTGAGCTCCGCCTACTGGAGCGGCGGCAGCGAGGGGCGCAACTGGCTTGGTCGCCTGCTGGAGCTGGTCCGCTCCGAGTTGCGGGCCGAGCGGGCCGGATTCGTGGCCGGCCGGGCGATGGCCCGTACCGGGGATCAGGCGGACGGAAGCTCGTAGGCCGCGCCGTCGCCGGGAACCGCGCGGGCCTGGGCCGCCCGGCCCAGCAGCAGCGCGTAAGCGAGGAATCCCAGCCAGGCCACCGCGCCGACGCCGATGCGCGCGGCCGGCGGCAGCGGTGACGGCGTGATGTAGGCCTCCAGCGCGCCGGCGACCGCCAGGACCGGCACCAGTCCGATCGCGATCAGCATGCCGGAGCGGGCGCGTTCGGTCAGCGCCTGCCGCCGGGTGCGGGTGGCGCCGGGGGCGATCCAGGCCCAGCCGATCCGCAGGCCGGCCGCCGCGCCGACGATCACGCAGGTCAGCTCCAGCAGGCCGTGCGGGGCGAGGAAGCTCAGGAACGTGCCGCCGAGACCCGCGCCGGTCAGGACGCCGCCGGAGAGCGCGATGTTGAGCAGGTTCACGCCGAGCAGGTAGAACACCGGCAGCACGAGGACGCCGGAGGCGATGCACTGCGCGGTGAGCACGGCGTTGTTGGTCCAGACCTGGCCGGCGAAGTTCTGCGGCTGATACTGGCTGTAGTAGCCGACGAAGTCGCCGCCGACGATCCCGGCGATCTGATCCGCGGTGAGGAAGTGCGCGGCCACCTGCGGATAGGACGCGATGTACCAGGTCAGGGCGACGCCCGCGGCGACCAGCAGGACGCCGAGCGGGAGCCACCAGCGGCGGGCCTGATACAACTCGGACGGAAAGGTCCGCAGGAAGAACCGCGGCACCGAGCGCCATGCGAAGCCCTGTCCGCGATTGATCGCCGCGCGACCGGCCAACAGCTGCTCGGAGAGGGCGGCCAGGACGACCGGGTCGGGGGCGCGCCGGCGCAGCACCGAGAGGTGTGTCGCGGCCCGCTGGTAGAGCGTGACCAGCTCGTCGGCCTCCGCGGCGGTGAGCCGGCGCCGCCGCGCGAGGTTCGCCATCCGATCCCACTCGCCGGCGCGTTCCAGCACGTACGCGTCGAGGTCCACCGTGCGCCCTTCATGTTTACTGTCCGGGTGACTGTGCTGGGTGAGGGGCGTGTTGTCAACGCGGAGGCGGTGGCGCTCGACGTCCGTCCGGCCCGGCTCGGGTCCCGGGCCCTGGCCCTCGCCGTGGACATCGGCGTGCAGGCGGTCCTGGTGCTGTTCCTGCTGCTGCTCACCTCTCTCACGCTGCGCGCGCTGCCGCCCAGCCTGGTGGACGAAGCGTTGTTCGACACGTCGCTGCGCCTGGTGATCGTGATCGTCCTGCTCGGCTATCCGGCGGTGGTCGAGACGGTCACCAACGGCCGCAGCCTCGGCAAGGCGGTGGTCGGCCTGCGGGTGATCCGCGAGGACGGCGGGCCGATCCGGGCGCGGCACGCGTTCACCCGCGCGCTGGTCGGCTTCGCGGTGGAATGGCCCGGTCTGCTCCTGCCGCTGGTGACCTGGGTGGTCAGCCTCGGCACGATGCTCGGGTCGTCGCGCGGACGCCGCCTCGGTGACCTGGCGGCCGGGACGATGGTGGTGCACGTGCGTCGCCCGTACTCCTGGCAGCCGGTCCCCCCGATGCCGCCCGCGCTGGCCGGGTGGATCTCCGTCGCCGACCTCTCGGCGATCGACGACCGTCTCGCCCTCGCGGCCCGGCAGTACCTCTCCCGTGCCTACCTGCTGCGCGAGCCGCAGCGTTCCCGCCTCTCCCGCGAGCTGGCCACGGAGGTCGCGGACCGGGTGCGTCCGGCGCCGCCGCCCGGCACCCCGCCGGACGCCTACCTCGCCGCCGTCCTGGCCGAGCGCCGCCGGCGGGCGGAGGGGTCACTCTCGGCGGCCCGCTCACTCTCCGACCAGATCACCACCGGTTCCCCGGGTACGGGGGTGCCCATCCGCTCCGCCACCCCCGGCCCGAGACCGTGACCAATCGGAGGCCGTGACCAATCGGAGGCCGTGACCGGTCGGAGACCGTAGCCGATCGGAGTCTGTACTCGACGGACGTCGATCGGCATCATCTCGGGGATGCAGCAGGATGCACAGGTTCCGGCCCGCCGCAGCGACATCGCGGAGCTCTGGGCCGAGGTGATGAGCGTGCCGCGAGCCATCCGCAAGGCGGTGGGCGACCACCGGTCCGGCGCGGCTCGCCGGCGGCGTGTCCTGGCGCATGCCCGCCCGCTCTTCGAAGGACGCTCCGCCTTCGACGCGGTGCTGCGCGGGTCGCATCCCGCGGCGGCACTGGTCCGCACCCGTTTCCGGGTGCTCGCCGGCGACGCCGTACGGCACGAGCTGCGGGCGGACCGGTTCAACGCGGTCGCCGTCACCGGGATGGTGATCGGCTTCCTGGTCCCGCTGCTGGCGGCGCCCGCGATGGCGGAGTCCGCCGCCGTCGAGGCCAAGGTGTTCTACGGCATCGCGATCTACGCCGGCACGCTGGTCGTGCTCGGCGCCGTCATCGCGGTCGGGAAGATGTTCCCCCGGGCGTTCCTGATCACGTGCTGGCTGATCCCCGCGGCCACCGCGTCACTCTGCTTCTACCTGCCGGACATCCTGCGCGACACGGCTCTGCCGAGCGCGGCCGCCGCCCCGGTGCTGAGCCGCGGAGACCTGGGGCCGATCGCCCTCTCCGCGCTGGCCTGGTCCGCCGTCATCGTGCTCGGGATCGTCCTGTTCGTGGTCCTCTCCACCGCGCTGTTCGACCTGTACAACGACGCCCGGACCGGACCCGACGCGCTCGCCTTCATGTACACCCTGGGCCTCGCCACCCTGATCGGCCGCAGCCCCGAGCGCCGCCTCGACCGGGCGGCACGCCTGCGCACGGCCCGGCAGCTGGAACGGATCGCCGAGGTGTTCGGGGTCCGGATGAAACGGTCGCTGGCCCTGCCGGACCCGGTCAGCCGCGCCCAGCTGCACGCCCAGCTCGACGTGGTCGCCGCGTCGATCCGGTCGTACCAGGTGGACGTCGCCGCGCCGACCCAGGCCGGCTGGCCGGAGATCCGCCGGCTCACCCAGCAGATCATGCTGACCGTCTGCACCGGCGCGGTCGGCGCCTGGCCGATGCGGCGTGCCACCGACGCCACGCCCGGCCGGAGCCGGCTGCGTGCTGCCGTGCACGTGCTCCGGTCGATCGTCGTGGCGCTGCTGCCGCTCGCCGTGGCGCTGCCCCTGAACGCGGCCGGCTATCTGGAGCCGGCCGCGTTCGGCCGGACCGTGGTGACGATCGCCCTGGTCTGGGCGGTGATCGGCATCCTGGCCGTGATGGATCCGCTGCTGTCGTCGCGGCTGCAGGCCACGAAGGACATCATGTCCGTCTTCAAGACCGACGCCGCGAAGAAGTAGCCGTCCCCGGCGTTACTCGGTCGTGAGGGCTCCGCACGCGCTGGAGAGGTTCAGCCAGGCCTCGGCCATCGCCAGGTTCAGCTTCTCCGGCGGCTTCGGCGCGGCCGCCGCCACCGCGGCGCTGGTGTCCCGCACCGGCCCGGCCGCCGTGCGGATCGACTCCTGAGTGGCCTTCGCCGCGAGCTGGGCGGCCGGTCCGGTCCGGGCAGGATCGAGGTGTGCCTTCGCGGTGTTCACGTCGCTCACCGCGGCGCAGGCCGCCTTGTCGGCGTCCGCGGCCGCCGGTTCACCCGCGGCCACCGGGGCGGCCGCGGGCTCCGCGCCACAACCTGCCAGAGCCAGCACGAGTACGGGGAGGAGAAGCGCTCTACGCATGCCGTACCCAACGACGGCACCGGCGATCCGGCCTGCCCCGCCACCCGTGCGAGGGACTGCTCGCTGGTCAGGCCAGGACGAACGTGTAGCCCTTGGCCTTGAGCTTCTTGATGGTCTTGTCCAGCGCCGCGACGGTCTGGCTGCGGTTGCCGCCGCCGTCGTGCATCAGGACCACGCCGCCGGGCCGGGTGTTGTTCACCGCCCGGCTGACGATCACGCTGGTGCCCGGCCGCGACCAGTCCCGCGTGTCGACGGTCCAGCCCAGGATCCGCAGGCCCTGGTCACGGACGACCTTGCGGGTACGGGAGTTGCTCGCCCCGTACGGGAACCGGAAGACCTGCGGGCTGCGGCCGGTCACGCTCTTGATCTTCTTCTGGGTCCAGACCACCTGCGAGCGCGCCGCGCTGTTCGACAGATCGGTGAAGTCCGGGTGGCTGCGGCTGTGGTTGCACAGCCGGTGTCCCTCCCGGACGATGCGCTTCGCGGTCTTCTGGTACGGCCCGACGTTGTTCCCGAGCATGCAGAACGTCGCCTTCACGTTGTTCCGCTTGAGGATGTCGAGGACCTGCGGGGTGTACTTCGACGGGCCGTCGTCGAACGTGAGCGCCACCGTCTTGCGCTTGGCCCGTGCCGCGGCGGCGGAGTAGGCGACCTCGAGGGTGCGCACCCGGGGCGCGGCGGCCTCGGCGGCCCGGGCCTGCCGGGCGGCGTTCGCGGCCGGCGCGGCGGCGGTCACTGTCGCGGGCGCCGCCTGCCCGGCCTGCGGCGCGGCGGCCACCACCATCGAGCCGGCGACCAGGCCGACGGCGAGCTGCGCGCCGATGCGGCGGCGTGAACGACCCGACTGTGCGGGCCGATTGCTGACGATTTCCGTCATCGCGAGAATCCCCCTGTACTTTCGCGGAGCGCCCATGGTTGCGATCGACCGTTTTCACCGTCAACCCATTCGCCTGCACCGTGATGATCAACACCAGAACAAAAGCGCAAATGCGACACCGGAACTGCCGGAATGTGACGCCGCTCGCGGTGAAACAAAGATCGGCGATCGAGAATGCGCGCTATTTGCGCGGGGTTGCTATCCTGCCGGCTTTTCTCCTTCCGTGCGGGCCGGGCCGGTGCCCGGTCCTGGACGACGCGGGGTGGGCGGGCGTGTACTCGGAGGCATGACCGTCAATACGTATCGGATCGCTGTCATTCCCGCCGACGGCGTCGGCGCCGAGGTGGTCGAGGCCGGTCGCGCCGTGCTCGACGCGCTCGCCGGAGCCTCGGCGGGCCGGTTCGGGTTCGACTGGCACGAATTCCCGTGGGGGAGCGCCTACTACGCCGAGCACGGCCGGATGATGGCCGAGGACGGGCTCGACCAGCTCAAGGGCTTCGACGCCATCTATTTCGGCGCGGTCGGCTGGCCCGGTGTGCCCGACCACGTGAGCCTGTGGGGCCTGCGCCTGAACATCTGCCAGAACTTCGACCAGTGGGCGAACGTGCGTCCGGTCACGTTCCTGCCCGGCATCGAGAGCCCGCTGCGCGCCGCCGACCGGGCGGACCTGGACTGGGTGGTGGTCCGGGAGAACTCGGAAGGCGAATACGTCGGCCTCGGTGGCCGCACCTTCGGCGCCCGGGCGGGCGGATCGGAGGTGGCCGTGCAGTCGGCGCTCTTCACCGAATTCGGGTGCGAGCGGATCATGCGGTTCGCCTTCGAGCTCGCGCGGACCCGTACCCGCAAGAAGGTCTCCAGCGTGACCAAAAGCAATGCGCAACAGTACGGAATGGTCTTGTGGGACGATGTTTTCGCACGCGTGGCGGGCGAATTCCCGGACGTCGAGACGGAAAGCGTGCTGGTCGACGCGATGGCGGCGAAGTTCGTCCTGCGTCCCGAGGAGCTCTCCGTCGTGGTCGCCTCGAACCTGAACGCGGACATCCTCTCCGACCTGGGCAGCGCGCTGGCCGGCAGCCTCGGCCTGGCCGCCAGCGCCAACCTGAACCCGGAGCGCCGATTCCCGTCGATGTTCGAGCCGGTGCACGGGTCGGCGCCGGACATCGCCGGCCGGGGCATCGCCAACCCGATCGGGGCGATCGGCAGCGCCGCCCTCATGCTGGACCATTTCGGTCTGCACGACGAGGCGACAGCCGTCCGGCAGGCCATCGAGCGGACCACCGCCGGCGGTGTCCGCACGCGTGACGTCGGCGGGACCGCGACCACCCGGGAGGTGACCGGCGCGATTGTCGGCAACCTCTGAGGCGCGGGTTCGCCGAACCGGGCGTGCCGGTCCACGGCGGCGACAAGAATCAGCGGCATGGACAGGTCGGCGCCGGCGATGGAGATGGCCGCCGGAGGCATGACCCGGTCGGCGGCCGACCGGCTCGCCGCGCTCATCGCCCGCGGCGCGCACGCCGCCTGCGGGATCATCCACCTGATCGACGGCCGGAACCTGCGGCTGATCGGCGGGCACAATCTGCCGTCCGGGTTCGAGACGATGCAGCGGGTGCCGGTCTCGGCGACGGTCGGCGGGCTGATCCTGCGCACCGGCTTCCCGGTCGTGATCAACGACGTGAACAGCGACGACCGGGTACCGCCGGACGCGCCGGTGCGGGCCGTCGGCCTGCGCTCCTTCGCCGGCTACCCGGTCCGCGACCCGACCGGCACGATCACCGGCACCTGCTCGGTGATGGACTACCCACCCCGCCAGTGGCTGCCCGACGAGCTGGCCGCGCTCGACGACGGCGCGCAGGCGTGCACCGCGTTCGTCGCCGAGCTGCGCGCCCACGAGACCGAGTACCGGCAGCGGATGTTCCGGGACACCCTGCTGGAGAGCCTCGACACCGGGGTGGCCGCCTGCGACGCGGCCGGCCGGCTGGTGCTGGTCAACCGGTCCCTGCGCGAGCGGTTCGGCACCGAGCAGGTCGAGGGCACGGTCGAGCAGTGGGCGCGCGGGCTGCCGCTCACCACGCCGGCGGGCGCCCCGATCGACCCGTCCCGGCTGCCGCTGCTGCTGGCCCTCGGCGGCGCCGACGTGCGCGGCGTCGAGTACGTGCTGCACCGGCCGGACGGCACCCGGCGCTGGCTGATCATCAACGGTCACCCGATCACCAGCGGGCGCGGGCGCAGCCTGGGCGCGGTGGCGGTCGTGCACGACGTGACCGAGGCCCGCCGGGCCGAGGAGCTGCAACGGGAGCTGACCCGCAGCAAGGACGAGTACCTCAACCTGATCGGGCACGAGCTGCGCACCCCGGTGACGATCATCGGCTCGTACCTGGAGCTGCTCGGCGAGAGCGACCCGGAGAGCCCGGCCGCCGAGCTGCTGCCGATGGTCGCCGCCGCCCGGCGCGGCAGTGAACGGCTGCGCCGCCTGGTCGAGGCGCTGCTCGATCTGTCGGCGTTCGACGCCGGCCGCAATCCGATGCAGGTGGCCGATCTCGATCTGGCCGGCCTGGTCGCGAGCGCGGTCGGCGACGTCGCGTCCCGGGCCACCGTGAAGAATCTGTCGGTGCACCGCTCCGGGCCCGAGCGGCTGCCCCTGCGCGGCGACCCGCGGCGGCTGACCCAGCTGGTCACGGCGGTGCTGGACAACGCGATCACGTACACCCCGGGCGGCGGGACGATCACCGTGACCGTCTCCGGCAGCGCCACCCGGGCGTGCGTCGACGTCGTCGACACCGGGCTGGGGATTCCGGAGCACGAGCGCCCGCACGTGTTCGACAGGTTCTTCCGGGGCGCGGTCACCACCGAGCTGGCGATCGCCGGCGCCGGCCTCGGGCTGTCGATCGCGAAACTGATCGTCGAGCGTCACCAGGGCGTCATCACGGTGACGCCGAACGATCAGCGGCAGGGCACGTGCGTCCACATCGAGCTGCCGCGCTGGCCGTGACCGTGACGCCGCGGTCGCCCTGAGCCGGTGGGTGGCTGTGACCTTCAGGGAGCCATGGCTTCCGCCGGCCCGGGCGTTCCGCTCCCCCCACCATCGGCCGGGGCGGCGGCCCGCTGAGGCCGGGTCCCGGCCGGATCGGGAGGTCAGTCCGGCGACAGCCTGGCCAGCAGCGCGGCCCGGCGCCGGCGGGCGCGGCGCAGCAGCGTCCCGGCCGCGAGCACGGTGCCCAGGGCGATCACGGTGGCGGCCCCGGCCGCCGGGCTCGGGCGGGTGATCGCGACCGCCAGCGAGGCGGCCGTGGTGGCGGTCGTGAAGATCAGCGCGAGCCAGGCGGCGATCACCCGGTCCGCCGCGAACAACGGCATCCGGGCCAGCGTCCCGGCGGCGTACGCGGCCCAGCTCACGCCCACGGCGACGAGCCCGCCGAACGCGACCCTGGTGCGCAGCGGCAGTGGATCGGGCTCGGTCAGCCAGAGCAGGAGCAGCAACGCCGCGCCGCAGCCGCCGGCCAGCCCGGCCAGCGCCAGCAGGATCCGGCGGCGCAGCGACAGGCCCCGGAGCACGGCCTCCGGCGGGAAACCCGGGCGCTCGGTCACGACGCATATCCCTTCGCGATGAGATGGTCGCGCAGCAGGCGCCGCGCGCGGTGCAGGCGGGACTTGACCGTCCCCACCGGCACGGCCAGGATCTCCGCGCACTCCTGGAGGCTCAGGTCCTGCAGATGGAACAGCTCGATCACCTCCCGTTCGGGCGGGGGAAGGCCGTCCAGGCCCTCGGCGATCTGCGCCCGGTCCAGCACGCCGGCGAGCGGGTCACGGCCGTCGGGGAGGTCGCTCTCGAGCGGGTCCGGTGACCCGTACCCCTGACGCAGCTGGTTCATCACCGCGCGCCGCGCGATCGTGAAGAGCCAGGGCGCGAAGCGCTCGGGCTCGCGCAACCGGGGCAGCGAGCCCAGCGCCGCCGCCCATGCCTGCTGGGTGACGTCGTCGGCGTTCGGCGTCATCCGGCGGACGTAGCGCCAGAGGGGCTCGTGCCAGTGCCCGACCAGCTCGGCGAGAGCCCGCCGGTCGCCCAGTTGGGCCCGCACCACCAGCCTGGCGTCCCGCGCCACTCGATCGATCACACCCGAACAGTCGCATGCGGATCCGGAAAGGTTCACGACGCGGATCCGGGGATTGACCCCGCGGCTGGCGGGCAAGCAGACGGTATGCGAGCTTTGACGTGGCAGGGGACGAGCAAGGTCTCGGTGGAGACCGTGCCGGACCCGAAGATCCAGGAACCGACCGACGCCATCGTGCGGATCACCTCGACCGCGATCTGCGGATCCGACCTTCACCTGTACGACGTGCTCGGCATGTACCTCGACAAGGGTGACGTGCTCGGCCACGAGCCGATGGGCATCGTCGAGGAGGTCGGCGCCGAGGTCACCCACATCAAGCCCGGCGACCGGGTGGTGATCCCGTTCAACATCTCCTGCGGGCACTGCTGGATGTGCCGGCGCGGGTTCTTCGCGCAGTGCGAGACCACCCAGGTGACGAGTCAGGGCAAGGGCGCCGCGCTGTTCGGCTACACCAAGCTCTACGGGCAGGTGCCCGGCGGCCAGGCCGAGTACCTGCGGGTGCCGCAGGCCCAGTTCGGGCCGATCAAGGTGCCGTCCGATCTGCCCGACGAGCGCTTCCTCTTCCTCTCCGACGTGCTGACCACGTCGTGGCAGGCGGTCAAGTACGCGGACGTGCAGCCCGGCGGCACGGTCTTCGTCACCGGCCTCGGCCCGATCGGGCAGATGACCGCGCGGATCGCCCGGCACCTCGGCGCGGAGCGGGTGATCGCCTCCGACAACGTGCCGGAGCGCCTGGAGATGGCCCGCCGCCACGGCATCGAGACCCTGGACACCAGCGACGTCGACGTGCCGGCCGCGGTGTACGACCTGACGTCCGGCCGTGGCGCCGACAGCGTCATCGAGTCCGTCGGCATGGAGGCGCACGGCTCGCCGGTCCAGGCCGCCGCGGTCAAGGCGGCCGGGATGCTGCCGGACGCGCTCGCCCGCAAGGCCGTGGAGACCGCCGGCATCGACCGGATGGCCGCGCTCACCACGGCGTTCGCCGCGGTCCGCCGCGCCGGAACGGTGTCGATCATCGGGGTGTACGGCGGGAACGCGGACCCGATGCCGATGATGGACCTCTTCGACAAGGGCGTGACGCTGCGGATGGGCCAGGCGCACGTGAAGCGCTGGGTCGACGACATCATGCCGCTGCTCAGCGGCGACGGCGACCCGCTCGGCGTGGACGACCTGGTGACGCACCGGTTGCCGCTGGAGGAGGCGCCGCACGCGTACGAGATCTTCAAGAAGAAGCAGGACGGCTGCGTCAAGGTGGTCCTCAAGCCTTGACCTAGTGTCCTAGGACGCCTTAGGGGGTGTGACACGGCTGTTGCGGGAGCCGGGCACACTCCACGGACATGGAAGATCCGCAGCGGCTCCCGGTTCTCGTGCGGCTGCTTCTGGTGTGGATCGCCGGCAGCATGCTCGTCGCGTTCTCCCTCTCCGCGCTCGCCGGCGTGCTGTTCGCCGGTGGCGCCGCCGTGCCGCTGCTGATCGCCGCGCCGATCGGAGCGGTCGTCGTCTTCCGGCTGGTCGACGGGTCGCCCGAGCCGTGGCCGCGGGCCGTCGGCGTGTTCCTCGGCGGGACCGTCCTGCTCGCCGCGGGCTGGGCGGTCGTGGCCGAGATCGCCCGGCCCGACCCGGCGTTGCTGGTGCTCGCCGGCCTCCCGTACGCGGTGGTCGCCGCCCTCCTCGCGCCGGGCCGCCTGCCCGGCATGATCGCCGGGGGCGCGCTGCTCGCGACCTTCGTCGCCGGGTCCGTCGCGCTGCGCTTCACCGGCCCCGACGAGGCGGCCCTGCGCCTGGCGGCGGCGGGCGAGGAGCGTGGGTCGCTCTACGTGGTCGAGGTGCCGGGCTATCTGCCGTCTGGGGACGGGTACGGGCGCCGGCTCGGCTCACGGGCGTTCATGCTCGAGGATCACGCGAAGATCCCGCCCTATCTGACGGCGAATGTGGCGGCTTTTGATCGTCCACTCTGCAGTGATTCGCTGACCGGCTCGCGCTTGGACTTCCAGCCGTGTGAGACCGAGCCCGGGGGACTGGTGTACCGGCACGGGGCCGACAGTCACGGGTACGAGGTGCGCCGTCACGGGCGCACGGTGATCGTCAGCGGGTCGATCGGTGTGGACCGGGCCGTGCTCCGCGAGGGCGCTCGCACCGTGCGGCCGGCCGGTGCGAAGGATCTGGAGGCGATGCGCCGTACCGGGGAGAAGGGTCTTTTCGTCGCCGACCTGCCCGGCTTCCGCGTCGACCCGGTGCTGGCCGACGGCGTCGCGTTCGCGCCGCTGGGCGGGCGCGGCGGACCGGAGGCCGTGAGCATCATGCTGTCGACCGGGGCGGGGCGTGCGGAGTTCTGCGCGAGGATGCGCTGCGAGACCGAGCCCGGGGGTCTGCTCTATCGCCACGGGACGGGGTCGGGCGCGGTCGAGGAACAGTCCGGTTATCTGCTGGCGCGCGCGGACACGACGGTGCAGGTCACCGGTGGGGCGGCGGTGGATCGGGCGGTGTTGCGGACGGCGGTGCTGGCGGCTCGGCATCCGACCGGCAGGGAGATCGTGCGGGCGCTGCCGCCGCCCGGGGATCAGGGGCCGGTGGGGCGATGGCGGGGTTTTCTCAAGGAGCACTTCTGAGCCGCTGGTCAGCCGAGTTCGAGATAGAACCAGGCGCCGAAGCACAGCGCCACCCAGCCGCCGATCGCGGCGGTGAAGGCGGCCGCTCCCGGTTTCTTCCATTTACGGACCAGGTACCAGCAGAGGGGCGCCGAGACGAGCAGGCTCGGCGTGATCCAGAGGAAGACGGGGACGAAGATGTCGCCGGCTTCGATCACTTTCGGGCAGCCGAGGTCGCCCACGCACGATTTCCTGGCGCCGGACACCTCGGTGTAGCCGGGACTGTCCGGATGCTGCTGCAGGAGCAGGGCGGGCACAGCGGCGACCGCGAGATACCAGCCGAGCAGCGCCAGGTACGCCCTTGTGATCATGGGCGGGAGCGTAGCCCGCGCCGTCCACGCAGCGACCGGACGGCCGGGATCGCGTCGGTCGCGCCGAGCGCCCACGCCACCAGCAGCGGCTGGAAGAACAGCCGCACGAACCGCTTCGTGTCGGTGTCCAGGCCGAAGCCGTCCTTGTGTTCCAGCCACTGCGCGACGTTGCCCGGGAAGACGACGACGAAGAACGTGCCGGCGGCCGCGCCGACCAGCCCCCGGTACGGCTGCTTCCACACCGTCAGCAGCGCCGCGCCGAGTCCGATCTCGGCCACTCCGGAGGCGAGCACGACGAGGTCCGCGTCGATCGGGAACCAGCTCGGCACCTGGGCCTGGAACTCCTCGCGGGCGACGGTCAGGTGAGTGGTGCCGGCGAAAGCCAGGGTGGCGCCGAGGGCGGCCTGGAGGATCTTCTTCATACGGGAACGCTAATCAGTTCTGATGAAATCATCAACTTGGCGGACGGCTTAGGATCGGGGCATGCCGCCGAACCGCCTCGACCAGCGCCGCGCCCGCACGCGCGCGGCCCTGCTCGGAGCGGCCCGGGACCTGCTGGTCTCCCGGGCGCCCGCCGAGGTGTCCATCCAGGAGATCACCGAGGCCGCGGATGTGGGCTTCGGCAGCTTCTATAACCACTTCGAGTCGAAGCAGGCCCTTTTCGATCAGGCAATCGCTCAGGTCGCGGCCGAGCATCAGGAGCTGCTGGACGCGGCGACCGCGGGGCTGACCGATCCGGCCGAGGTGCTGTCGGCCGCGGTCCGGCTCACCGTGCGGCTGCCGCGGACCCACCCTCATCTGGCGCGGGTGATCGATCGGGCCGGGCTGGCGTACCTGGAGCCGCTCGCGCCGGTCGTGGTGCGGTTCCTGCGGCATGCCCACAACGTCGGGCGGCTCTGTTTCGACGACGGCGGAGTGGCGTTGTCGTGCCTCGGCGGTGCCACCCTGGGAGCGCTCAGGCACACCCTGACGGTGGCCGCGCCCGACGCGGATTTGTCCGAGACTGACCAGGCGGCCCGGCAGGCGGCGCTCGGCCTGCTGCGCCTTTTCGGCGTGCCCGAGATCGACGCCCGCCGGATCGCGGCGCGGCCGCTTCCCGCCCCGGTCACCGACTGATCCGCCCGCGAGGTCCCCCGTTCGGGACGACCCCTCTCGGTTGGCCCGAGGTACCGTGACCACCATGACCCTGGAGGAGCTCGCCCAGCGGGTCGCCGCACTCGAGGCCGAGGTCGGCGTGCTGCGCCAGGAGGCCGCTCTGGCCCGGGCCCTCGCCGCCGGCGCCGACCGGGACGTCGCCGACTACCGGGCCGAACTACGCGGACACACCCGCATGCTCGGCGCGCTCCGCGAGACCCAGCTCGAACAGGGACAGGCGATCACCGGGCTCGGTGAGAACGTCGACCACCTGGCCGGGGCAGTGGGCCGCATCCGGGACCAGCACGGCGCCAGCCTGAACGAGATCGTCGGACTGCTCAACCAGCTGGTCAACCGCGACGACGGACAGGAATAACCGACCCCCATCAAGGTCGTGCGTTGAGCGCGCGGAGCTCGGCGGCGACGTCGGCGCCGGAGGGGGCGTGCTCGGGGTCCACCAGCCATTGCAACATCAGCCCGGTCAGCAGGGCGAGCGGCACGGAGCCGCCGAGCCCCTGCCGTCCCTCGCGTTGGCCGTTGGCCAGGTGCTCGCGGACCTCGGGAGATCGCTCCGCCTGGACGGCGGCTTCCAGCTGGGCCACCCACAGCGGCCGGTGGGTGCTGAAGGTGTCGATGAGGGCCTGCCACCGCTGCTCCGGCGTGTCGGCCGGAACCTCTTTGGCCAGTTGACCTGACAGGTCCTCCATCGCCTCGACCAGGGCCTGCGTCAGCAGCGCGTCCTTGGACCCGAAGTGGTAGCCGATGGCGGCGTGGTTGACGCCCGCCGCGGCGGCGATGTCCCGCACCGTGGTGCGTGCCCAGCCACGTTCGATCAGGCATTGCTTGGCGCCTCTGAGCAGGTCTTCCCGGTTTCCCATACGCGGAGGATACCAAGCTATCAACCAAGCGGATTATCCAAATGGATTGACCATATGGATAATCGACGGTTAGTGTTGCCGCCATGACGAAGCCGAACGTCCTCATCTCCGGCGCGAGCGTGGCCGGACCGGCCCTCGCCTACTTCCTGCACCGAGGCGGGTACGACGTGACAGTGGTCGAGCGAGCACCGGCCCTGCGCGACAGCGGGTACGCCGTCGACTTCCGCGGCACGGCGCTCGATGCGCTTGACGCGATGGGCATCCGCGACGAGCTGCGCGACCACGAAACGAGGATGCGCGGCACGACCATCGTCGACGAGACCGGAAACGAGATCGTCCAGTTGCCCGCCGAGGCGTTCGGTGGCGAGCTGGAGGTGCCCAAGCGGGACCTGACCCGCATCCTGCACCGGATCACCGCCGATGACGTGGAATACCTCTTCGACGACTCCATCACCGCGCTGACCGAAGACGCGGCGGGCGTCACCGTCGAGTTCGAGCGTCACGCTGCCCGCGAGTTCGACCTGGTGTTCGGAGCGGACGGCGTGCACTCCAACGTCCGCAACCTCGCCTTCGGCACGAACGACGACGTCCTGCGGCACCTCGGCATGTCCGGAGCCGGCTTCAGCACCCCTAACTACCTCGGCCTGGACGGCCGGGGCCTGCTCCAGCCCGGAAAGGCGGCGGTCTACCTGTTCAGCACCAGCCCCGCCGACCGGCTCACCGTCAGCCTCTCCTTCGCCACCGACTCACCGGCACTTGACAGGCGTACCCGCGCGGAGCAGGAGCAGGCGCTGCGAGCCGCGTTCGCCGGGCACGGCTGGGAGGCGCCACGGCTGCTGACGGCGATGAGCGAAGCCGACGACTTCTACTTCGCCTCCAGCTGCCAGGTCCACCTCGATCACTGGCACCGTGGCCGGGTGGCGCTGCTCGGTGACGCGGGCTACTGCGCCGCGCCGACGAGCGGGATGGGCACCTCGCAGGCGCTGGTAGGAGCATGGACTCTGGCCCGGGAACTGTCAGCTGCCGGCGGCCGCCACGAGATCGCCTACACCGCCTACGAGCAGCGGCTGCGGCCCTACGTCGCCGAGAACCAAGCAGCGGGCCGACACGCCGCGGCCAGCTTCGGCGGCGAAGCCCCGCCGTCGGCACCGTGAACCAGCACGTCGGACGAGTCGAACGGGACCGCGTCCGGGACGGCGGCTGAGCGGCCCGGCGCGGGCGTTCGCGGGCAGTGCCGGCGCGCCTGCCGCCCCAGCTCCTCGGCCGGCTCCTCGACACCACCGCAGGTCACCCCGCCCACCGTCAGGTCCGTCCACGCCGCGAACGTTCCGGACACCGGTGTCGCGCCGCAGTCGACGCCGAAATCGGCCGTCACCGTCTGCACGCCCTGGTAGAACAGCATCTCCGGAATGGTCGGATCGTCCTGGCTGCCGCCGGGCAGCGAGTAGCCGCCGTCTTCGGTGACGGCCGGGCCACTGCTGACGGTACGGCCGGACGCGGCGCTCAGCGACGTCGCGAGCGCGGTGGCCCAGTCGTCCGGTGCGGTGAGCCGGGTGATCGAGGACGTGAACGGCTCGTCGAGGACGGTCCGGCCGGTCGGCGAGACCGTCGTGCTCTCGCCGAACACGGTGACGCGGGTGAGCCGGGAGGCGAAGGCCGGCTCCGACCAGCGGACTCCGGAGACGGTGCAGCCGGCCGGGACAGCGACGTCGGGGGCTGGGCTTGCTCCGGGGGCGGCGCAGGCGGCGGGCAGCGCCGCCACCAGGAGCGCGGCGAGCATGCGGCTGATCATCGGGTCATCATCCACGGACATGACGAACGCTGTCACGGCGGTGTTATCCGCGTCCCTCTACGTTGGTGGTCGTCAGGTTGGTGGTCGTTCTGAACACGGCGATGCCCCAGCCGCAGGGGGATCGGCTGGGGCATCGCTTTCCTCGGCTCAGGGGGGTCAGTAGCCGAAGTTCTGGGTGTAGTACGGGGCGCCGCTCTTGCTGTAGACCGCGCCGACGCCGACCTTCTTGGACTTGCAGTTGAGGATGTTGGTGCGGTGGCCGGGGGACTTCATCCAGCCGTTCACCACCTGCGCGGCGGAGCGGTAACCCCAGGCGATGTTCTCCGCGGAGGGCTTGGCGTAACCGGCGGCCTTGGTGCGAGCCACGAAGTTGGAGCCGGAGCGGCCGGTGTGCGAGAACGTGCCGGTCTGGGCCATCCAGGCGCTGTGGCCGCGGGCGGCGGTGGTGAGCTTGGCGTCGACCTTCAGCGCGGCGCAGCCGTGCGAGGTGCGCTGGACGTTGATCAGGCGGTTGATCTCGGTCTGCAGGGCGGTCTCGCTGGACTTCGCCGGCGCGGCTTCGGCCGGGGACGCGGTCATCGTGATGCCGACCGCGGCCGGGGCGATGAGGGCGGCCAGGGCGAAACGGCGGAGAAGCTTGCGCAAGAGCGGTCCCTTTCGTTGGTTCTTTCCGAGGTGGTGCGGTTCGTGCTTGCGCTGTTCTGTTCGGCGCGGGCGCGGCCGGTTGGATCGCTGACTCGGTGCGTGATCGTCGCCGTACGGTTGCGGGGTCCGGGGTTGAGGAAGGCTCGCGCCAGGCGCTGCCTCGCGGCTGCGACCTCGATCGATCCCTGAACAGGGTCGGCATAGCCACCGAGGTCGTGGTGCGGCGCCTCCGTCCGCATGCCGCTATTCTAGTGCTAGAATAGCGGCATGGACCTGACGCCTGCTGAGCTCACCGTGCTGGGTCTGATCATCGAGCGCCCCCAGCACGGCTACGACCTGGAACGGGTGATCGAGCAGCGCGGCATACGGCAGTGGACCGATATCGGGTTCTCCTCGATCTACTACCTGCTCGGCAAGCTGGAGAAGCGTGGCCTGCTGCACGCCCCCGAGGGTTCCGCCGGCGGGAAGTCTCGCCGAGTCCTGCACGCCACCAGCGAGGGCCGCGATGTGGCGGCGCGAGTGGCGCTGGCCCTCGTCGCCGACCCCCGGCCGGTCCCGAACCCGCTGCTCGTCGGCATCGCAAACCTGCCCTTGTTCTCGGAACAGGACTACGCGCAGGCACTGCGCGCCCGCCTGGCTGCGATCGAAACGCGCATCACTGGAGTCCGGGCGGCTGCCGAGGCACAGGCCACCCTTCCGCCGGCGGCGCGTGAGGTGTTCTCGTATTCACTGAGCCTCATGGAGGCGGAAAGGCAGTGGCTCGCCAGCCGAGTCCAGGTACCCGATGACGAACAAGACTGACTTCAAGAAGACCCTCGACGCCTACCAGGCGCGACAGGGCCAGTTCCGGGTCGTGGACGTGCCCGACATGCAATATCTGATGATCGACGGGCACGGAGACCCCAACACCTCGCCCGTCTTCGCCGAGGCGTTGCAGGCGCTCTACCCGGTCGCGTACAAGCTCAAGTTCGCCAGCAAGACGGAGCTCGATCGCGACTACGTCGTCCCGCCGCTGGAAGGCCTCTGGTGGGCCGAGGACATGGACTCCTTCACCACGGCGCGCGACAAGTCGCGCTGGGACTGGACGCTGATGCTCATGACCCCGGACTGGATCCACCCGGACATGTTCGCCGCCGCCGTCGAGCGGGCCGGGGCGAAGGACCGGCCCGCGCGTCTCGGCGACCTCCGTCTCGAGACCCTGTCCGAGGGCCGGTGCGTGCAGACCCTGCACATCGGCTCCTTCGACGAGGAGGCAGACGTCCTGGCGCACCTGCACGACGAATTCATCCCGCGGCAGGGGTTCCACATGGCCGGCACGCACCACGAGGTCTACCTCAGCGACTCCCGGCGAGTGGCCCCGGAGAAGCGGCGCACCATCCTCCGGCAGCCGATCACCGCTGGATCCGTACTGGGGGTATGACAGGCGGAGCGGGTACGCGGCCATTGCCGGGCAAGACGCAGCTGAGCGTCCGCGGCGGCCGGCTCGCGGAGTTGCGGTGCGGTCCAGCCGAGCGTCTGTTCGGGCAGGCGGAAGGTGTGCTCGATGTCGAAGCGGCGCAGGAACGCCTGCCAGCACCGGTCGATATCAGTATCGGTGGCGTCGACCTCGGACCACCATCGTGATCGCTGGTAGCCGCCGTGCGGTACTTGGCGCTGGGCGGGTCACCGGTTGAGGTAGGCGGCCAGTCCGCCGAGTTCTTCGTTGGCGATGAATACGTTGCGGACGTTGAGGATGGCTTCCTCGACGTGGTCGGTGCAGCCCCATGCTGAGTCGCCCCACGAGTCGGCGATCTTGATCGTGGCCTCTTTGGCGCAGGGGGTGGGGCCGCCGAGCTGGCAGTGTTCCGGGTGGGGCCGGTTGGCCTGTGTGGCGGCGGCGGCACGCATCCGGGCGTTGAGCTCGGCGGCGGCGGTGGCGCGCTGTTCGGCGTCGGCGCGGAGCTGGCGTTCTGCGCGGACCGTCTTGGCCAGTTCCTCCAGGGCTGACTTGGCGCTGGCCTCGGCGGCTTGTTTCGCCTGCTCGATGTGGTGTCGTTCGATCGCGAGGGCTGCGGTGTCGGCGAAGAGACGGGCCAGGGCCAGGTCGATGTCCTCCGGGGCACGTGGGGTGCGGTGGTACATGGCGAAAGTGCCCAGCAGGTGGCCGTCGCGGGCCAGGATCGGCATGGACCAGCAGGAGGCGAGCTTGGCCGCCTCGGCCAGGTCCCGGAACGCGTCCCAGGCCGGGTCGGTGGTGATGTCGCTGGTGATGACGGGTTCGCGGCGGTGGGCGGCGGTGCCGCAGGAGCCGACGCCGTCGCCGGTGGCGATGCCGTCGATGGCCTGGTTGTAGAAGTCCGGCAAGCTGGGTGCGGCGCCGTGCAGCAGGTGCCGGCCGTCGGGGTCGGCGAGCAGGATGGAGACCAGGACCCCGTGCGGGGAGAGGTTCTCGATGCTGCGGGCCATGCCGTTGAGTACGTCGGTCAGCGGCGCCTGCCGGGCGATCTGCTCCAGCAGGGCACGGTGCTTGGTCATCAGCCGTTGCGCGTGTTTGATCCGGGTGGTCTCCACGCCGATCACTCGGATACCGGTCACCGTGCCGCTGGTGGCGCGGCGCGGCTCGTAGGTGAAGTCGAAGTACGCCTCCCGCGCCTGCGGTCCGGTGCCCAGCCGGACGAGGGTGTCGTGGCCGGTGTAGGGCTCACCGGTGCGGTACACCTGGTCGAGCAGGTCGAGGAAGCCCTGGCCGGCCAGTTCGGGCATCAGGTCGGCGAGCGGGACCCCGGTGCGGGCCCGGTCCTGGCCGATGGCGGCGAAGAACGCCGGGTTCGCGGTCTCCACCACGTGCGCCGGTCCGGACAGCGCCGCGAACACGGCGATGGACTGCCCGAACAACGCGCGCAGATCGTGGTCGCCGGCTTGTCCGGCAGCCGCCGGATCGGCAGTAGCGGGCCGCTGCTCTGGTACTGCCGTCATGGGAGAGGCCTTTCACTGCAGAGATGGGGGGAGAGCCGGCACAGCACCCGCCGCTGGCGGTGGCACGGTACGCGGGGAGCTCGCCTCACGTGCGGGCACGGTCATCCGGTGTGACGATCCGGGCTCACGTCGAGGCCGTCGCGGCGGCGCGGTCCAGGACCCGGTACACCGTCGGGCGCGACACCCCGAACAGCTCGGCCAGTTCGACGATAGTGTGCTCACCGGCGGCGTGCAGCTTGAGCAGTCGTTCCTGCTCGGCGTCCGGGTTGCGTAGGTGGCGGATGGCGCCGGGGGCCAGTCGGGCTGGAGGCGAAGGCGCCGACGCTGCGCCGGCATGCTGCGCAGATGACGCCGGTCACATCCGGGTGGAAAACGGCCTCACGGAAATATCCGCACTGGCTGGCCCGTTGCGACGGCTATACCCCCTGGGGGTATAGCCGGATGGACCGCCGAGAGAACAAGAGGACGCAGCCATGTCACGCACCGCACCGACGACCGCCCTTGAGGCCGGGGGACGGGCCGGTGGCCGCCTGGGCCTGGCCCTGCTCGTGATCGCGACGGCGCAGCTGATGATGGTGCTGGACGACACCGTCGCCAACGTGGCGCTGCCGAGCATCCAGGCGCAGTTCGACATGTCGGAGTCGGCGCTGCCGTGGGTGATCAACGCCTACGTGCTGGCGTTCGGCGGTCTGCTGCTGTTCGGCGGCCGGGCCGGTGACCTCTACGGCCGCCTGCGGGTGCTGCGGCTCGGCTTGATCGTCTTCACCGCCGCGTCGCTGGCCGGTGGGCTCGCGCCCACCAGTGAGCTGCTGATCGCCGCCCGCGGTATCCAGGGCATCGGTGCGGCGCTGGTCGCGCCGAACGCGCTCGCCCTGATCGCCACCACGTTCCCGGCGGGCACACCACGCAACAAGGCGATGGCCGTCTACGGCGCGATGTCCGCGCTCGGCATCACCGGTGGCGTCCTGCTCGGCGGGCTGCTGACCGGCGCGTTGAGCTGGCGGTGGGTCCTGCTGATCAACATCCCGATCGGCATCGCCGTCCTGGCCGGCACCCGGATCCTGGTGGCCGGCGAGCGGCACACCGGTCGTCTCGACACTGTCGGTGCGGTGACCGGCACCGCCGGGTTCACCGCCCTGGCCTACGGCTTCACCCGCGCCGGTGAGCACGGCTGGAGCGACCCGGTCACGCTGACCGCCTTGGCCGCCGCCGTCGCCGCCCTGGTGCTGTTCGTGGCGCGGCAGGCGCGCAGCCGCGACCCGCTGCTGCCGCTGCGGCTGCTGGCCGACCGCAACCGTTCCGGCGCCTACCTCACCGTGCTGTTCATCGGCGCCGGCCTGATGGGCACCTTCTATCTCGCCACCCTGTTCATGCAACAGGTCCTGCGGTTCGGTCCGCTGCAGGCCGGCGCCGCCGCGCTGCCGTTCGGCGCCGGCATCATCCTGGCCTCCGGCGTGGCGTCCAAACTCGTCGAGAAGCTGCCGCCGCGAGCGATCACCGCCCCCGGCCTGCTGATCGCCGCTGCCGGCATGTTCTGGCTGTCCGCGCTGGACGCGAACGCCGGCTACTGGACCGACCTGATGGTGCCGCTGTTCATCACCTCCGCCGGCCTGGGCCTGGCGTTCGTGCCGATGACCCTCACCGTCGTGCACGACGTCGACCCGCGGGAGACCGGCGTGGCCTCCGCGCTGATGAACACCGCCCAGCAGATCGGCGCGGCCATCGGCCTGGCCGTCCTGACCACCGTGTCCGCCACGGCCGCCGCCACCCGGCTGCCCGACGCCGCCACGGCGCTGCACACCGGGTCCGCCGGCAGCAACGGCGACCTTGTCGCCCGCGCGGAGCAGGCGCTGAGCCATGGCTACACCACCGCCTACCTCGCCGCCGCCGTCCTGCTGGTAGCCGCGGCCGTGCTCGCGGCCGTCACCGTCACCACCCGCGCCCCGCAGAAATCTGCGGCTGCAGCCGACACCCACGCCGGGTAAGCACCTCTACTGACGACGACCGGGTAGGCGGCCGGACAGGCTGCGCCACCGGCACCCCAAGGAGCCCACCATGCATCCCGAGCAGCACACCGCCGAGTCGCACACCACCGGCCATCAGCATCACATCGGACACGAACACCACGCCGGGACTGCCTCGGTGACGTCCGGGCGGACGTCCTGGCGCACGGCGGCGCAGGCCACCCTGCACTGCCTGACCGGCTGCGCCATCGGTGAGGTGCTGGGCATGGTCATCGGCACCGCGCTCGGCTGGTCCGCCTGGCCGACCGTGGTCCTGGCCGTCGTGCTCGCGTTCGTGTTCGGCTACGCCCTCACGATGCGCGGCGTGCTGCGCGCCGGGCTCGACGTCCGTACCGCCCTGAAGGTCGCCCTGGCTGCGGACACCGTGTCCATCGCGGTGATGGAGATCCTGGACAACGCCGTGATGCTGGCGGTGCCCGGCGCCATGGAAGCCGGCCTGGCCAGCTGGGTGTTCTGGGCATCGCTGGCGTTCGCCCTGGCGGTGGCGTTCGTCCTGACCACCCCGGTCAACCGGTGGCTGATCTCGCGCGGCAAGGGCCACGCCGTGGTGCACCAGTACCACCACGCGCACTGACAGCGCCACGGTCCGGCGAAGCGCTACCCATCGTGGCGACCGGCGCTGCTGGCCCCGTACGGGTATCGAAGTGTCGGCCGTGGCGGCCGGCACCCCACCGCCGGCGCCGCTGCCGGCCGACACCCCCGGCCGCGGCCATCCGGATCGGGTACGCCTCCTCGCCCTCGCGCGGGGAGTGCCAGTCTCCAAAATCATCGCCAGCGCCAGCTCCCGTTCCGATGTCTCTCACCGGCCGAGACGCCTCGGAGTGCTGGTCCGTGGTGTTCGACGTCGGCGAGGGGAGGCGTCCGCTGAGGGTTCGGCCAACGACAAGATCATCGCTACCGCTAACCGCTGTACCGATCTTCCTCAGCCCCGGGGTCGTGGGGGTGTGCGAGAGTTCTGGCGTGCCGAAGCGGGTCGACCACGACGAACGACGACGACAGATCGCCGGGGCGGTGTGGCGGATCGCCGCCGGCCGGGGGCTGCCCGCCGCCACGCTGCGCGAGGTGGCGGCCGAGGCTGGCGTGTCGATGCGGCTCGTGCAGTACTACTTCCAGACCAAGGAGCAGCTGCTCATCCACGCGTTCGAACTCGGCGCGCAGGCGGCGGGCGAGCGGATGCGGCTGCGGTTCGCGGCGCTCGGGCATCCGCCCACGCCGGAGGAGGTGGTACGGATCTGCCTTCTCGAACTGCTGCCCACCGACGAGGACAGCCTGCTGCTGGCGCGGGTGCACGCCGCCTACTACGCGGCCGCGCTGACCGATCCGGCGCTGGCCGGCGCGGACGCCCGGAACCCGCAGCACCAACTCGAGTCGGTGATCGTCACGCAGTTGCGGGCGGGCCAGGAAGCGGGGACGGTCCCGGCGGGGATCGACCCGCGGGTGGAGGCGCGCGGGCTGGCCGCGCTGGCCGCCGGGCTGTCGTCGACGATGCTGGTCGGTGTCCGGTCGGCCGGGGACGCGGTGGAGGTGATGGAGTACCACCTGCGCCGCCTGTTCCCCCGGTGACGCGTCGCAGATCGCGTGCGGTGGCCGTCGCGCCGTGGGTACAGCCGCGCCGTGGGTACAGCCGCGCCGTGGGTACAGCCGCGCCGGGCGGGACTGCTTCACGGGTCGGACAGCGGGGGCGGCGATGTCGCGGTGCGTGGGACAGTCGGGTCAGCACGCGGGGGACCGGGTTGCTGGTCAGCGTCGTGATCGTGACCCGGAGTGCCTGGGTCAGGGGTAAAGCTTGCGCTGTGCGGAAAGTCGTGGACGTCCCGTGCCCCACAGAATGACGCAAAGCCGTCGATGCTCCGCCGTTGCGGTGACTCGGCGTGATGACCGAGTGCGCGGGAGGGTTCCAAGCTCGTGGTGGGGCGTTTCGTACGCCGGGCGGGCCGTGAGTCTCCCGCGAAGCCGCTGCCAACGCTCGCTCGTCGAGGACGGTCCGGCCGGGGGCGGCGGGACGGGGCTTTGGCCGTACCCAATGATGGGTTGATGGATCTTGATTTTGTGCTTGCTTTGTTTGATCGTCAGATGCGGCGGGAGGCCCGGCCGGAGACGCCGGCGGCGCGGATCGAGCGGTCCGGGCGGGTGATCAGACACGTCGGCGGGGAGGGTGACTGGAATGCGGTCATCTGGTCCGATCTGGACGAGTCCACGGCCGACGCGGCGATCGCCGGGCAGCTGGCGATGGGCGCGGGCTTCGAATGGAAGCTCTACGGCCATGATCGGCCGGCGGACCTCGCTGATCGGCTTCGGACAGCCGGGTTCGTGGCGGAGGAGCCGGAGACGTTGCTGGTCGCGGCGGTCGGTGAGCTGCGGCTGCAGAGCCGACTGCCCGATGGGGTACGGGTGGAGGAGGTCACCGATCCCGCCGGAGTGGAGCTGATGGTCGGCGTCAGCGAGCGGGCGTTCGGCGGCAGCATCCCGTGGCTGCGGCCGCGACTGCTGGCGCAGGTGGGTTCGCCGACCACGCTGATGCTGGTGGCGATGGCCGGGGACGAGCCGGTGTGTGCGGCGCGGATGGATCTGCATCCGGGCACCGCGTTCGCGAGTCTCTGGGGTGGCGGGACGCTGGCACAGTGGCGCGGGCGCGGGATCTATCGGGCGCTCGTGGCGTACCGGGCCCGGCGGGCGGCCGAGCTGGGCTACGAGTATCTGCAGGTGGACGCCACCGAGCAGAGCCGGCCGATCCTGGAGCGGCTGGGTTTCACGGCGCTGACCACGACGACGCCGTTCGTCCTGCCGGGTTAGCCGCCGCCGCGCCGCAGGTGGCGGTCTTCCGCGTCGAACGCCTCTGACTCCACAACGGTCCCGAGATCAGTCTGCGTCTCGGCATCTGATCGGATTCCGGGGTGACGACACTGCGGCTGCTGACCTTCAACACGCTCTTCCGGGGCGACGCCCGGCATCGTCTGCGGGCGCTCGGCGCACGGCTGGCGGAGGCCGACTACGACGTCGTCTGCCTCCAGGAGGTCATGTACCGGCGCGGCGCCGGCCTGCTGCGCCGGGCCGCGCCGGCCTACCGCCATGGCGTGTACGCCGGGACTGTCGCGCTGCGGGGCGGGCTGGTGCTGCTGTCCCGGTTGCCGATCACCCGCTCGGGGTTCGTCCGGTACCCGATGTCCGGCCCGCTGCGGCCCGAGCTGGTGATGCGCAAGGGCGCCCAGATCGTGTCGGTCGCCACCGGGCGGGGCGAACTGGTGGTGGTGAACACGCACCTGTCGGCGAACCGGGACGACGACTGGTCGCCCGGCAACCGGTACACCCGCGTCGAACGAGCCGAGCTCGACCACCTGGCGAGCCGGCTGGCGGCGCTGGATCCGGCCGTGCCGGTCGTGGTCGCCGGTGACCTGAACGTGCCGCGGGACTCCGCGGTGCTCGCCGATTTCCTCGCCGCGACGGGACTGCGTGACGTGCTGGCCGGTGACACCCGGCCGACCTACCGGCCGACGCCGCAGTGGCCCGCGCCGCCCGCTTTCGATCACGTGCTGATCCGGGGCGCGGCGGGCCGGGCGATGGCCGGGCGGGCGCGCCTGGTGTTCGCCGAACCGGTGCGGCTGGACGACGGCCGGGAGGTCTTCCTCTCCGACCACTACGGCGTGGAGACGACGCTGGAGTTCGAACATCTGTGACGCTACGGCGACGGAGAACGTACTCACATCGGCGGACAACCTAGCCCTGCGGAATCCGATTAGCTGCCGCCGAAGATTCGCCTTCGGCGGCAGCTGTCAGCGCTGAGAGCCCTATCCGCCGTGCCGGGTGGCATGGAGAAGCCGCACCGCGTGAGCGGCCAGGCTCTGCAAGGCCCGCAGATCCTCCTCGTTGAAGGCGCCACGGTGCTGATCCATCACGCACAAGGTGCCGACGGCTCGGTTGGCGAGCGGCAACGGCACGCCGACGTAGGAACGCATCCCGCTGGCCATCACCAGGGGATCGCCGGAATACCGGCGATCGTCATGGGTGTCGGTGATCAGCACCGGTGCGTCGTGGATGACGGCCGTGGTGCAGGGCGCCCCTCCCACGGGCACGCCCGCTCGATCAGTCACCCCGCGCGCGGCGCTCATCAGCACCACGCCGTCGAGCATGGCGGTCAACGCCGCCACGTTCGCCTCGTAGATACGGGCAACGTGCTCGACGAATTCCCGCAGTCCTCCTGCCGCCGCTCCGTCAGCAGGCAGCAATGCTGCCACCGCACTCAGACGATCAACGCGTAGCAACGCGTCCACCGGGTTGTCGTCGTACCGGTATGCAGCATCCAGCGTCATAAAGGCCCTTCCGTTAGGCGAAACACCGACGCTACGGGCCGGCACACCCGAGACCGGGCCCCAGACGGGTGCGACGGGGTTGTTCCGCCAGTGCGCGCCGATGGTGGCAGCGCAAAGACTCTGAACGGCCGACAGGACCCGCCGGCTCACAGCGCGCCCGCATTCGTCAGCCGTCACCGCGGCGGCCCGACCCGCCATCGCCGGCTGCGGCTTGTTCCTCAGCGGCTATCCGCCGAGCCTGCTCGGCGTGCTCGCGCGCCCGGTCAGCCACGTCACGATAGCCGGCATCACCGCGGGTATCCGCCAGCCAGTCGTGGACGTCGGCGACCTGATCCTCTACCTCGGCGACCTGCCGCTCGACCTCGGCGCGCTGCGTGGCCAGCTCCCGGCCTCGCTGGGCGAGCCGCTCGGTGTCGCGGCGCAGTTGGTCGGGATCGAATTGGCGGCCTTGGCCAGGTCTGCTCATAGCCAGTGGTTGCCCATCGCCTCAGCCGATACACCGGCGGCGGTGGCCCGATCAGCCGTGCCGCGTCATGTCACCGCGCCACGCGCCCGTGTCGAGGTCGGGAGCGCCTGTCGTGCCGTGGGCGGCGCTGACGATCACCGGAGTGCCGTCCGGGTCTCCGTACCAGCGGCTGCCAGGATCGCGGGGAGCAGGCCGGGGAACCGGCTCTCCATCTCCTCCAGGCGTAGTGCATTCATCTTCATCGTTCCCACGTAGTACTGGCGGATCACGCCGGCCTCGCGCAGCACGTTGAAGTGGTGTGTCAGCGTCGACACCGACACGGGCGCGTCGAACGTGCCGCAGCTCATCTCCTCGCCGGCCCGCGCGAGCTGGGTCACCACGCCGCGCCGCACGGGGTCGACCAGGGCTTCCAGGACCTGTTGCAGGGAGACCTGCGCGACGTCGGGGTGCTCGATGGTCCGGGTGGTGGCACGGGGGCGGGGCACGGCAACTCCTCGGCGATCGCGGCGCGGACCCCCATAGTACGACGCCGGTCGAATCAGTGACCCTCATCAAGTTTGACGGTGCTGAAGTTTGACCGCTATCGAGATTGAGTCGTACGGTGGCGACGTCGGCACGTGCCGAACGTCAACGCCACACCTCGCGAAACGGGACCGGACCAGCCATGCGCGCTTGGAAACTCGACAACTTCGGCTTCGAGAACCTTCACCTCTACGACGACGTGGCCGTGCCCGTTCCCGGGCCGGGCGAGATCCTGGTCAAGGTGGCGGCCGCCGCGCTGAACTACCGGGACAAGGCGCTGGTCGAGGGCATCTACGCCCCCGAGAAGATGCCCAAGGGGCTCATCCCGGTCGCGGACTTCGCCGGATCCGTGGCCGCTCTGGGCGAGGGCGTCACGACGTTCACCGTCGGGGACCGCGTGACCTCACACTTCTACCTCGACTGGATCGACGGCCCGTGGCGCGAGGCCTACACCGACCGCCAGACCGGTGGACCGCTCAACGGCGGCCTCGCCGAATACGCCGTACTCACCGCGGCCACCGCCATGCCCACGCCCGCGCACCTGACCGACGAGGAGGCCGCCACCCTGCCGATCGCCGCGCTCACCCCGTGGTTCGCCATGCGCGAGTACGGCAACATCGGTGCCGGCGACACCGTCCTCGTGCAGGGCACCGGCGGGGTCTCCGTCTTCGCCACCCAGATCGCCGCCGCGCTCGGCGCCCGGGTCATCGCCACCTCCAGCAGCGACGACAAGCTCGCGCGCATCCGCGAACTCGGCGCCACCGACACGATCAACTACCGCACCACCCCCGACTGGGCCACCACCGCACTCGACCTCACCGGCGGCGAAGGCGTCGACATAGTCATCGACGTCGTCGGCGGCGACGGCCTCGCCGACTCGATCCGGGCCGTCAAAGGCTCCGGCATGGTCGCAGTCGTCGGATTCCTCGACGGTCAGGCCTCCGCGCTTGACCTGATGAGCGTGATCTGGCGCCAGGCCCGCGTGCAAGGCATCGCCGTCGGGCACGTCCGGGCATTCGAGCGCCTGCTCGCCTTCGTCGACGAGCACAAGATCCGGCCGGTCATCGACTCCGTCTTCGACTTCGAAGACGCCCGCGACGCCTACGCGCGCCTCGACAAGGGCCCCTTCGGGAAGATCGTCATCAAGATCGCCTGACCCCGGCCGCGAAGAAGCGCCACGAGGTCCCCGCCTGCCCGGACCCGGCCGGGCGGGGACCTCGTGGCGACGGAGGCTCACCAGCACCGGCAACGGCCTATCCTCCTAGGATGGTCTAGGGGGCGTGTGCCGGGACGCCCGGAACGAGTCTGCTCTCAGCCGTGCCGGTGGTGTTTCTTCACGAAGGTGTAGCCCGGCTCCAGGGGCTCGTCGATCTGCGCGGTCTCCAGGGCCTGCTGGTGCAGCGACAGCTGCCGTTCCGACGCCTGCGCCCCCGGTGGCAGCTTCCGCAGGAAGCCGCTGACCCAGTGCTCCCGGCGCTCTCCGGTGCCGTCCCCGCCGAACGCCTCGGCCAGCGGCGCCGGTTCCACCAGTGGCGCGTAGAAGAGCATCTCGGCGGTCTCCTCGCCGTCCGCCGGGGGATAGGAGGGGAGACCGGAAGCGGACAGGCTGCCGGTCACCCGGGTCACGTAGCCTTCCCGGATCAGCTGGTCGACGGCGTTCTTCAGCAGGAACGCGCCCTTGGCGCCGCGGCCGAGCCCGCTGGCGGCGGCGAGTCCGGCCTCGGCGAACAGGGCGCTGCCGTCCTCGTAGACCCGGCCCTGCCGGCGGACCACGTTCAGCACCCGTCCGCGGTTGGAGCGGCCGGGGTCGAACTCGCGGGTGACGGCCATCGGGTCGTACTCATGGAAGTAATCGACGCCGTCGATGCGCAGCGGCTCGTCGAGCGGCACGGTGCGCAGGTGGATCTCGTCCTTGGCGGGCTGCCAGGAGATCCTGATCAGCGTGCCGGGGTGGATGTCCGGGGGCCAGGGGATGCCACTGAGCTGCGAGACGTCTTGATCGTCCAGCGCGCTGGTGACCGTCTGCCCGGCGGGCGGCGAGCCGTGCGGGCGGTGCTCCAGCACGACCGTGACGGCTTCCGGGTGCGGGATCCGCGGGGCGAGGTCGTCCGGCACCGGGCAGACGCCGTCGGTGAGCTGTGCCCGCGTGAGGGCGAGCCGGCGGTTGACCGTCCGCATGGCGACCTCCTTTTCGCAGATCAAGATACCCGCCCGGCCATTATCCTATCTTCCTAGGATGGCTTACGGGATGTGCGCGGCTGCACCGGGCACGCTTTTACAAGCAAAAAGGAATCAACGACATCCCCTAAAAAAACCAGGATCAGATTTCCGCGTACGCCTCCCGGCCGAGCCGGATCAGGTCGGACAGCTGGGCCGGCGGGTCGTCGCGCCACCACGCGAGCCACACCTCGATCCGGGGGACCGCCCGGAGCATCCGGTACGCGACGCCGGGTCGCGGGTTCTGGTTGGCGGTCGCCTCGGAGGTGATGCCGACGGCCTGACCGGCGGCGATCAGGGTCAGCCATTCGTCGACGCCGTGGGTGGAGCGGATCGCGGCCGGTCCCCGGCCGGGCGGCCAGAGGCCGGGGGTGGTGGTGCCGGTGCGGGCGTCGATCGCGACGGTGTACCGGGTGAGGTCCTCGACGCGCAGGGTGCGGCGCCGGGCGAGCGGGTTGTCGGTGGCGATGGCGGCGCAGCGGTTCTCGTGGCCGATGAGCGCGGTGTCGAAGCGGGGGTCGATCCGCAGATCCGGGTCGGCGGGCAGCCCGCGGCGCAGGACGGCCACGTCGGCGGCGCCTTCGCTGAGCCCGGCGGTGGCCGTGTTGGACTGGACGAAGACGAGCGGCGCCCCGGTCCAGGCGCGTTGCAGCCGGCGGGTGTGTTTGCCGAGGGCGGCCCAGGCGTATCCGACGCGGAGTTCGCTGCGCGACTGTTCGGCGATGCGGTGCAGGTGGGCGGTTTCGGCGAGGATGCGGCGGGCGCCGGCGAGGATCTGCTCGCCGGTCGGGGTGGGGGCGAGGTGCCGGGTGGTGCGGTGCAGGACGCGGACGCCGAGGGCGGTTTCCAGGGCGGCCACGGAGCGGGAGACGGCGGCCTGGGAGGTGCCGAGTTCGGTGGCGGCGTCGGTGAAGGTGCCGGTGTCGACGACGGCGACCAGGGCGCGCAGGTGCCGTAGCTCCACATCCATGCGCTGAGCGTATAAGCCGGGTGCGCCGCGTATTTCCGTGCTCGGGGTGTGGGTGCCCAGACTGGCGGCTGTGAGTGCTGATGTTCGGGAGCGGACGGTGGCCGGGCCGCGGGCGGGCCGGTCGCTGGCGGCGGGTCTGGCGACGATGGTGGGCAGTGCGGCGTCGAATCAGGTGGGTGCGGCGGTGGGCGCGCACGCGTTCGGCGTGATCGGGCCGGCCGGGGTGGTGGCGGTGCGGCAGTTCGTGGCGGCGGCGGTGCTGCTGCCGGTGGCGCGGCCGAATCTGCGGCGGTTCACGTGGGCGCAGTGGTGGCCGACGCTGCTGCTCGGCCTGGTGTTCGCGACGATGAATCTGAGCCTGTACACGGCGGTGGACCGGATCGGGCTGGGTCTGGCGGTGACGCTGGAGTTCCTGGGTCCGCTCGCGGTGGCGCTGGGCGGGTCGCGGACGCGGCGGGATCTGGTGTGTGCGGCGGGCGCGGGCGCCGGGGTGTACCTGCTGGTGCTGCCGGGTGGCAGCAGTGACTGGTTCGGGATCGGGTCGGGTGTGCTGGCGGCGGTGTGCTGGGCGGCCTACATCCTGTTGAACCGGTTGCTGGGGGCGCGGCTGCCGGGTCTGCAGGCGCCGGCGGCGGCGACGACGGTGTCGGCGCTGATGTATGTGCCGGTGGTCGTGGCGCTGGTGGCGCGGGGGTCGTGGTCGTGGCCGGCGGTGGCGTTCGCGGTCGGGGCGGGTGTGCTGAGCTCGGTGGTGCCGTACGCGTGTGATCTGGTGGCGCTGCGGACCGTGCCGCCGCGGTTCTTCGGGGTGGTGATGAGCATTCATCCGGTGTTCGCCGCGCTGGCCGGGCTGGTGTTGCTGGGGGAGGTCCTGGCGGGGCACGAGTGGGCGGGCATCGTGGTGGTGGTGGCGGTGAACCTGGTCGCGGTGCTCGCCCATCGGGCGCGGTCGTTGTAGGGTGTCGCTCGTGACTGCCGGGTCGGCCGTGGGCCATTACCGAGTGGGGCACCCGGCCGGCGTTTGATTCGCCGGCGGGGTCCGCCCGCATTCTCGCTTCTTCGTCGTGACCTTTTCCGGTTCGAGCTGAAAGCTGAGAATGGATTTCAACAGTTCTGTTGTGGAGGAGTTCCGCGCCAACAGCGGGGTGGTCGGTGGCATGTTCGCCGGGGCCCGCCTGTTGTTGCTGACGACGGTGGGCGCCCGGTCGGGGCGGCCGCACACGGTGCCGCTGGGGTATCTGCCGGACGGCGGTGAGCGGGTGCTGGTGATCGGGTCGGCGGGTGGGTCGCCGCGGGATCCGGCGTGGGTGCGCAATCTGGTGGCGCATCCGCGGGTGACCGTGGAGGACGGCGTGTTCACCTATGAGGCGTCGGCGGCGGTGCTGGCCGGCGCGGAGCGGGACGCGGTGTTCGCCCGGGCGGTGGAGCAGGATGCCGGGTGGGCGGAGTACGAGCGGGTGTCGGGCCGGGTGTTGCCGGTGGTGGCGCTGACGGCGATTCCGGGTCCGCCGCGGTTCGCCGCGTCGACGCCGGGTGGCATGTTGCGGTCCGTGCATGACGCGTTCCGCCGGGAGCTGGGGCTGATCCGGGCGGAGGTGGCCGGGTCGGGGCCGGTGCTGGGGGCGCAGTTGCGGGTGAACTGCCTGTCGTTGTGTGCCGGGGTGCACGGGCATCACGTGCGGGAGGACGAGGGCATGTTCCCGGGCGTGGAGGCGTCGCGGCCGGATCTCGCGGCGGCGATGGCGGCGTTGCGGGTGGAGCACGAGCGGATCGCGGCGGTGCTGGAGCGGCTGCAGGCGGTGCTCGGGTCCGGTGAGCGGGCCGGTCTGGCGGCGGAGGTGGACCGGCTGATCGCGGAGCTGGAGTCGCATCTGGAGCATGAGGAGCGGGTGCTGATCCCGGTCCTGGACGGCTGACGCCAAAACCCGGACATATCGGGGCGGGGCGTGCGAGTATGCGCTGGTCTTCTGAGGAGGTCCCGTGCAGAAACCACGCCGCGCCCCGCTGCGTACCCGGCTCGCTGTCGCCGCCGGGAGCCTGCTGTTGTTGCCGGCGCTGGCCGCGGCGCCGGCGGTGGCCGGGCACGCCGAGATCGACGGGCCGCTGAACGTGCTGCTCGCCGGCATCGATCCGCGTGGCTCGCATCAGGCGCCGCTGGCGGACACGATCGTCGTGCTGCACGTGCCGGCGAACCGGCAGGGCGCGTACCTGTTCTCGCTGCCTCGTGATCTGGTGGTGCGGATCCCGGCGTTCCCGGCGTCGGGCAGCACCGCGCAGCGCGGGAAGATCAATGCGGCGATGCGGCTGGGCGCGCAGGCCGGCGCCGGCCGGTACGATCCGGCGCAGGGTCTGCGGTTGCTCGCCACGACGGTCGGCCGGGTCACCGGGATCGCCGCGTTCGACGCGAGCGCGGTGATCGACTTCGGTGGGTTCAAGAACGTGGTGGCGGCGCTCGGCGGGGTCAGCATGGTGATCGACCAGCGGGTGGTGTCGGAGCATCGCAAGCCGGACGGCTCACCGCGCGACCGGTTGCGTCAGTGCCGGGGTCACCAGAATTGCGCCCGGCCGTACACCGGGCCGCAGAAGGTGTATCGCCCGAGCTCGACGCCGGTGCGGCTGCGCCCGTGGGAGGCGCTGGACTACGTGCGGCAGCGGTACGGCCTGCCGCGTTCCGACTACGACCGGCAGCGGCACCAGCGGCAGTTCCTGACGGCGGTCGCCGGGCAGCTGCACGGCGCGGGCGCGGCCCGGATGCGGTCGGTGCTGGGCGCCGCCGGTGGCGCGCTGCGGTTCAACGGTGGCCGGCACAGCCTGGCCGAGTGGGTGGCCGAGCTGCGCGAGATCGAGGTGGCGGCGGTGACGACGGTCGGCCTGCCGGGGCGGCCGGTCTTCGAGCGCGGGAAGTATCTGGGGGAGCGGCTCGACGCCGCCGGGTTCTTCGCCGCGGTGGTGAACGACCGGGTGGCCGCGTTCCTGCTGGACCACCCGGGTGCGGTCACTCTCGACCGGTGACTCAGTGGCAGGGCACGCCGAGCAGGTGGCGGCCGTCGTGCATGAGCTCGTGCAGGTACATCCCGGACTGGGAGAGGGCGCCCTGGTCGAACGCGACCAGGTAGGCGACCAGCAGCATGACACCGGTGACGGTGGCCGCGGCGGCGACCAGGCGCGGGGAGACGGCCGGAATGGCGGTGGTGGCGGTGGGCGCGGATGCCTTGGGCACGGCGAATCAACTCCTACGGGATGACGCGTCCCGATCGATGGGGCCTGCGACGCGTGAGCGTCCTGACTCACGGCACCCTGGACGGATGTCGTTCACAGTGGCGCGACCGCACCGGGTTCTCACCGGTTTCCCTCGCGACGCCGCAGTTTCGGTTCCCTCAACCTAGTGTCCGTGGTGTCCCGCGCACAACCGCCGCGGTGGGCGCGCCAGGCGTTTCCCGCGCGCTTTCCTGGCGGTACGGGTCATCGAGTGCCCAAGATCTCTTTCTGCTCGCCGTGAATCGCCGCGGGTGAAGTGCTGGCCCGTGCCCGGTGCCCTCTCTACGCTGTGCGGATGTCTACTGAGATCAGCGAACTGCTCGAGGCCGCCGCACCCGTCGTGAGCGGGGTGGCCCGCGGCATCCCTGACGATCGGCTCGGCGCGCCCACCCCGTGCGCCGAGTTCCGGGTGCGTGACCTGCTCAACCACCTGCTGCAGGTGACCACGAACTTCCAGGCCCTCGCGCATCGTAAGGACGTCGACTGGTCGGCCGGCCCGGATCGGCTGACCGGGGACTGGCGGGCCGCCCTGGACGACGATCTGGCCCGGCTGGGCGAGAACTGGTCGGATCCGGCCGCGCTGGACGGGGTGTCGCCCGGGATGGGCCTGCCGCAGCGCACGCTCGGTCAGATGCTGCTCGCGGACCTGGTCGTGCACGGCTGGGATCTGGCGGCGGCGACCGGTCAGCCGTACCAGGTGCCGGCGGCGCTGCTCGACGCGACGGCCGAGTTCCTCGACGTGATGGCGGAGACCGGCCGCACGATGGGCGCGTTCGGCCCGGAGGTCGCGGCCCCGGAGGGCGCCGACCGGCTGGAGCAGCTGCTGGCCCGGACCGGACGGGACCCGCGCTGGCGGCCCTGAGACCCGTTCTTCCCTCGCTTCTTCTGATCAACTAGGTTCTCCCCGCGATAGTTGATCTTGAGGGGCGGGGACCGATGACGACCGAGGACGACGGGTGGGTTCCGGCGAGCACGCCGAAGACCTGGGAGTGGGGCACGCGCGCGCTGATGCTGGCGGTCGCCGCGACCGGCGGTCTCACCGTGCTGTTCCTCGTCTGCGACCTGGCGGTCTGGTACCACCTGCGATCCGGTGACGACGACGCCTCGCCGACGCTGATCTGGGTCGTCGAGCACGTCGACCCGCTCAGCCTGCTCGGCACGGCGCTGATCCTCGCGTATCTGATCGGCTTCTTCGTCTGGCGTCACCGCACCAAGGAGGCGCTGCGCGGCTACGTCGCCGAGCCGGACCCGGTGCTCTCGCACTGGTCGGTGCCGGTGTGGAACGTGGCGATCTTCGCGTCCGTCCTGCTCGGGCTGAACGTCGACACGTCCGCCGAGGACATCGACGGCATGGTGCGGACCGTGCAGATCGAAGCCGTGCAGAACGGCATGCGGCTGGCCGGTCTGACGGTCCTGCTGATCGGCATCTGGGAGATCCGGGACCGGGTGCGGGCGGGCATCCGTGACTCCGGGGTGATGCGGCGCTCCCGGCGCACCGAGGGCACGATCCCCTTCCAGAGCTGACGTCTCGGCTCGGTCAGACGACGCGATCGGCGCGCCGCTGACGCGGGCCGGCTTTCGCGTCGGCGAGTTTGTACAATACTTACAACATGTACAGAGCATGGTTCGCGCCCTACGCACCCGTGCTGCGCGACGCCCGGGTCCGGCGCCTCCTGCCCGGCTTCGCCACCTCCTTCGTGGGCGACGGTATGAGCGCCATCGCGGTGGCCTGGCTCGCGATCGAGATCGCCCCGCCTGACCGGCACAGCATGTGGGTGTCGCTCGCCATCGCGGCCTACACCTTCCCCGGGGTGATCGGCACCTTCGCGCTGGCCCGGTTGCTGCGGCGACGCGGGGGCGCCCAGCTGGTCACCTGGGACGCCACCCTGCGCGGGCTCTCGCTCGGCGCCGTCGCGATCGCGGCCGCCTGCGGAGTACTGAACATCTGGCTGCTCGTCACGCTGCTCGCCCTGTCGTCGGTCCTGCACTCATGGGGCTCGGCGGGCGTGTTCACCCTGCTGGCGGAGCTGCTTCCGGAACGCGACCAGCTACCGGCCAACGCCCTGGTGAGCATGTTGATCCAGACCGGCACGTTGATCGGCCCGCTGGTCGCCGGCCTACTCATCGACTGGCAGGGAGCGGGCTGGGTCATCGGCCTCGACGCGGTGACCTTCCTGGTGCTCGCCGTCAGTTGCCGGTTCGGCGTACCCCGGCGCCCACCGGCGGCGGCGGGCCGAGGCCCCTCCCGGGCCACCGGTTTCCGCGTGGTGCTCACCGACCCGCGGCTGCTCTGGCTGCTCCTGCTGACCTTCGGCTTCTACGCCCTGTACGGGCCGATCGAAGTCGGTCTGCCGATCTACGTAGCGGACCACCAGCACGCCCCGGCGTCTCAACTGGCCTGGTACTTCACGGCATTCGGCGCGGGCGCGGTCGCCGGCGGGCTCGCGGCCGGATACCTGCGCGACTGGCCGTTGTGGCCGACGGTCTGCGGCATCGTCATCGGCGTGGGGATGGCCTTCCTGCCACTCGGCCTCGGCGCACCGACGATCGTGGCCGTCGCCGCACTCGCCGTGGCGGGATTCATCTACGCGCCCTACGGCTCGATCACCGTGGCACTGTTCCAACGCTCCACGACGCCCGACTCCCGGGCCCAGGTCCTCGCCGCCCGCAGCACCGTCATGATCATCGCCAGTCAGACCGGGGTCGGCCTCGGCGGCGTTCTGGTGACCACCGCCGGGGTCCTGGACGCCATGCTGGTCACCGCCGTCGGGACCATCGCCCTGGGCGTGCTGGCCGCCGCCGCGGTCAGCGTGACGCGCCAGCGCACCGTGACCGGCGAGGACGAACCCGAGCTGACCCCGAGCGCCCAGCCCTGACCGGGTCCTCGGTCACCGAACGATCCACCCACGACCCGGCGCGGACGACCTGCGCCACGCACGACCCATCCTCAAGCATGTCCACTCGGCGGCTGATGATGCGCGGCGAGACCGAAGCCCTGACCACCGAACGCCGGCGGCGCTCCGGCCTCCCCGACCGGCCCGCCACCGAGCCGGACGACCGGCGTACCCTGACCGGCCTCCTGTTCGCGATCGAGCCGTTCAAGGCGTTCTAGGTCCGCCGCCGAGATCAACGCGCCGATCGGCCGGCCGTGTCGGGTCACCACGATGCGTTCGCCACCATAGGCGGCACGATTCATCAGATCCGCGAACTCGGCGCGCGCCTGCGTCACGGTCACCGTGTCATCCATTTCCCCACCATAGCCATCCTGTACACCCTGTACGGAATACACTTCTCCCGACCCGATCGCAGGAGGCACGGATGGGACTGTCAGGCCGGGACTGCCCTGACTGCGGTCGCCGGGTTCGCGAGCCGTTCGAGAAGACGGTCACCGGACGCGAGGTGTGCCCGGACTGCGCGAACGCCCTCGCCCTGGGCTCCGCCGCCGGGGCGATCACCGGGAATGCCGGGGCCGGGTCCGGGGTGTGGGCGATGCTCATGCGCAGAATCCGACGCTCCGGCTGACCGCACCGCGGAGAACGCGGACGACAGCGCCCCAGGGTCCTAGATCTGATAGCCGGCGCTGTTCCGGCAGGCCCGGCACGCTCCTACCGTGATGGCGTGCACCCGTCGCGGGCCGTGAGCAGAGTCGCCGAGTCCATCGACGAGGTGGACCGCTTCGCCACGGAACTCGACGCGTGGTTCGCCTCCGCGCCGGGGCTCCTCGGCCGCCACGGCACCCAGCTGTCCACCCTGTCCGAGGTGCTGCGCCCGGCGCTGCTGCGCAACCGCGAGCACCTGGCCGGCCTCGACACCGGCCGGGACGCCGGCGAGGTCTACGACGCGTGCCGGCGCGCCGACCGGCGGACCGTGTTCGTGCGCCGGCTGTGGCAGTGGTTCGCCACCCGGTTCGACCAGCGGCGCGACCCGCGGACCCGGGACGTGCTGCAGGCCGCCGACGAGGTGGTGTGGAGCTGCTGGGCGCCGGCCTGGCAGCTCACCGGAGCCGGCCGGCCCGGGCCCGCGCCGCTGCCGTACCTCGACCCGCAGATCTCCGCGTCCACCACGCCGCGCCAGGACGTGCCGCACGACCTGGCGGCGGTGCGCGACAGTGAACTGGCCGCGCAGGTCCGCGCCATGCCGGTCCCGGTCATCGCCCTTCCCGAGCGGGTCGCCTGGCGGCCCTGGTGGCTGGTGCTGCTGGCCCACGAGACCGGCCACCACGTGCAGTTCGAGCTGACCCCGGACGCCGGGGCGGCCGCCGGCGACGTCGTCGCGGACGCCGCGGCCCGTGCCGGCGCGGGCGACGACGAGGTGCTGGGCTGGCAGCGCTGGTCGGCCGAGATGTTCGCCGACGCGTACGCCGCCGTCCTGACCGG
Source organism: Actinoplanes sp. NPDC023936 (assembly GCF_040639325.1). NCBI lineage: Bacteria > Bacillati > Actinomycetota > Actinomycetes > Micromonosporales > Micromonosporaceae > Actinoplanes > Actinoplanes sp. NPDC023936. Next base: position 70,357 of record NZ_JBEZZR010000034.1, read on the forward strand.
ACCGGCGATCACCTGGGCGGTCGGCGAGCTGGAGCTGCGCGCCGGCGACGGCGTCCTGCGGTCGCCGGCCCCGGGATACCCGCCGCCGCTGGTGCGCCTCGCCCTGCTCGCCGCGATCACCGGAGAGCCGGCCGTCGTCGGTGACCCGGCCAGTACCGGTGACCCGGGCGGCGCGGGTCGCGGCCCGGCCGGGTCCGGACCGCTGGCGGCCCGGGTCACCGGCCTGCTCGAGCGGGTCCCGGCGGTGGCGGCCGCGCTGCTGACCGTGCCGGTGGGCAGCGCGACCCTGGCCGTGGCCGCCCCGCAGGCCGTCGCCTGGCGGCAGGCCGCCGCGGTGTGGCGCCGGCAGCTGACCGCCACGGCCGAGCCCCGCCCGTCGGCCACCGTGGACGCCGCCCGGCTCTGCGTCGCCGGCGCCGTGGCCGCCTGGCGCGACACCAGCGCCGGGATCGCCGCGGACCGGCACGGCAGCGGCGCGACGGCCGGGACACGGGGGACTGGCGCCCGGACCAGCACCCGGACCGCGGCCGGCACCGGCGCGGGCGGCGCATCGGACGGCGACCGGCTGAGCCGCCGGCTGCTGACGGTCCTGCCCGCCTGCGGGCCGAGCGGGCTGCGCTCGACCACCGCCGCGCCGGCCGCGGCGGTGCGGCGGGCCGCCCGGTCGGTGAGCGACGCGCTGTTCAGCGCCGCGGTCGAGGAGGAGCCGTGAAAGTCGCGATCACCGTCGCCCGGACCGGCACGGACACCGCCCCGCGGTGGGAGGTGACCGTGCGGATGGCCGGCGGCGCGCAGGCCCGGCGGACCCTCGACGCCCACGTCGACGAGGAGGGCCGCTGGTGGCCCACCGATCCGGCCACCGGCGACGGCACGGCACTGGCCGCGCTCGCCGCCCTGATCACCGATCGCAGCGCGACCGCCGCGGACGTCCACGCGTACGGGCGGATCCTGTTCCGGTTCTTGATCGGCGACACCCTGTGGACGGCCGTGCGGGAGCACGCCGACCCGGCCGACGTGCTGGAGTTCCGGCTGTCCTGGCCGGCCGGGGACGGCGCGCTGCACCGGATGATCTGGGAGTTGATCCACGACGGCGAGGAGTACCTGGCGCTGCGCGATCAGCTGCCGGTGGTCCTGCTGCGCGAGGTGCCGGGCTCGCGGGCGTCGCTGCCCGGCGACGCCCCGATCAGCACGGTCCCGCAGGTGCTGTTCGCCGTCGGCAGCTACCTGTCGGACCCGCGGGTGCGCGCCGGCACGGAGTTCCTCGGCGTGCTGCGCGCCATGCAGCGCGGCGGCGGGATCCGGCAGCGGGTCCTCGCCCCGGCCGGTCTGGCCGGCATCAGCGCCGCCTGCGCGCGGTTCGCCCCGCAGATCGTGCATCTGATCGGCCACGGCCGGTGGGACGAGCAGACCGGGCAGGCCCTGCTGGAGATGCGCGCCGACGACGACCCCGCGGCGACGGTCGAGGTCACCGGCCCGCAGTTGCTGCAGGCGCTGGAGAGCAAGGCGCCGCTGCCGGTCGCGGCGGTGGTCAGCGCGTGCGCGAGCGGGGTGGCGTTCAGCGAGGGCGGCGCGCCGCTGGCCGCGACCCTGGTGGCCGGCGGGGTGCCGGTCGTGGTCGCGATGGCCGGGGACATCGCGGACACCGCCTGCCGGGTCTTCACCCGGGCGGTGGCGGCGGCGGTCTCCGACGGGCTGCCGCTGACCCGCGCGGTGCGGGAGGGCCGGCGGGCCGCGCACCGGCAGGGCCGCACCGACCTGAACTGCCTGGACTGGGCGCTGCCCGCGCTGTTCGTGCTGCCGGATTTCCCGGAACGGTTCCGGCTGGTCGACACCACCCGCACCCGGGCCGTCCAGGAGCGGGTCCGCCGGCTCAATCTGGACTGGCCGCCGGTGTTCGTCGGCCGTGACGAGTTCTTCGCCGACCTCGACCGGCTGCTCGACCCGCAGGACGGGCTCGCGGTCCTCGCCGCGCGCACCACCGGCGCCGCCATGTACGGCGGCACCCGGCTGCTGCGCGAGCTGGCCGCCGCGGCGCTGCGGGCCGGTCACGTGCCCTGCATGATCGGCCCGTTCAGCAGCGCCGGCCGGCAGCGTTCCCAGCCCCCGGCCGGCGCCCGTGACCTCGCCCTCACAATCACCAACCAGATCCTGTACGTCCGGGAGGTGCTCGGCATCGACCAGGGCTGGACCGGCGAGACCCTGCCGCTGCTGGCCGGCTACGCGCAGCTGCCCGCGGCCGGGCCGGCGGCCGCGCTGATCGACCGGATCAGCCGCGCCGCCACCGGCGCCGACGTGTCGCTGCCGGTGCTGGCCGGCCCGCTGCGCCGCGACCTGTTCGCGCTGGCCGCCGGCGCCGCCACCACCGGCGACCCGTTCACCGCCCGGTGCCGCCCGCTGCTGCTCCTGGACGACCTGCACCTGTACGACGCCGCCCTCGACGGCCTGCTGGACCAGGGGGTGCTGGGACCGACCGGGTTCGGCAACGGCGTCGACATCCTGCCCACCGTCGTGTTCGGCAAGACCGCCGTCGCCGACGGGGCGCGCCTCGACGACCTCGGTCTCCCCGGCGCCGGCCCGGCCTGGTGCGAGGTCCGCGACGTGCGGCACTTCCGCGACCTGGTCGACGAGCACGAGACCGACGTGGACCTGCTCGCCTACCAGTGCTGGCTGCTCAACCCGCCGCGGGTGGCCGGGCGGCCGGTCCGGGTCCTCGCCCCGCGCCAGCTCACCCGCACGTCGTGGGCGCGCATCGCCCGGTTCGGGATGAAGGACAGCACGGTGGTCTACGACCGGGAGCAGCTCGACGACATCATCGCGTTCGCCACCGGCGAGAACTGGCTCAGCGACAGCGACGACGACGAGATCCTGCGCGCCTACGGCCTGCTGCCATGACCGCCGACGAGAACATCACCGCCGACGACCTGACCGACGAGCAGTTCGCGGAACTGTCGGCGCGGTTCGCCCGCCGTACCCCGGGCTCGTCGGTCCTGCGGGAGCTCGGCGAGGAGCGGGCGCTGTGGCTGGCGCTGCCGCCGTCCTGGACCACCGAGACCGCCGAGCTGGCCCGGTTCCCGGCCCCGGTCCCGGCGTTCGTGCGCGACGCCGCGCAGGCCTCGCTCGTCGAGATCAACGAGGCCGGGGCCGGGGACGTCACGTTCTGGCTGCGCGACCGGGACACCCTGCTGACCCGCTGCCTCGAACATTTCGGCCCGGCCCACGTCCAGCAGGTGGCGGCGACCATCGCCGGCCGGGTCCTGGACGCCGAGCACGACGGCCACGACATCGGCGCCGCCGTCCACGACTGGGCCGCGCTGGTGCTCGCCGGGGACGGCCACATCCCCGGCGAGGCGCTGCTCACCCGGGTCCGGGACGCGGTCGCCGCCGACGACCTGGCCCGGGCGATGGCGGCCCTGGCCACCGCCGAAGCTCTCGGCCCGCTCGCCCCGCACCTGGCGTCCGCCGTGATCCGGGCCCGCCGGCTGGTCCACCTCGGATACCGGCGCCGGCACGACGTCCGGGCCCTGGACGCCTTCGTGACCCGCGACGAGCAGATCACCGCGATCCGGGACCTGATCCGCGGCGACCCGGCGACCTGGGCGCTGCACCTGATCGGGATGGGCGGCGTCGGCAAGACCATGCTGATCCGCTACCTGTCCTGCGGGCTGTTCGCCCGCGACCAGGAGATGGCCGCGTTCCCGGTGGCCCGGGTCGACTTCGACCACCTCAGCCCGGCGTACCCGATGCGCCGGCCGGTCCAGCTGCTGGTCGAGCTCGCCGACGAGCTCGCGCCATTCGCCGACGACCCGCGACGCGGGCGGCTGCTGGAGGCGTTCCTGGAGATGGCGGCGAGCGTGCACGCCGCCTCGTCGTCGCCCGACGCCGACACCGGACCCCTCGTGCAGCTGGCGATCACCCAGTTCGGGCAGTTCCTGTCCGCGCTGCCGCAACCGGTCCTGCTGATCCTCGACACCTGCGAGGAACTGGCCAAACTGCATCCCGGTGACGCCGAGGCGCCGGCCCTGGCCCGCACGTTCGACCTGCTGGAACGGGTGCACGCGGCGGCGCCCGGCGTGCGGGTGCTGTTCGCCGGGCGCCGCCACCTGGCCTCCCGCGGCGCCGGCTGGAGCCTGCCCGCGCCCGGCCCGCTGCCGCCCCGCGCCTACCTGAGCCGGCTCGAGCTGCGCGGCTTCACCCGCACCGAGGCCGTCGCCTACCTGAGCGCCGAGCGGATGCCGGCCGAGCTGGTGGGGGAGATCCTGGCCCGGTCCCCGGAGGCCGGCCGCACCGCCGGGCTGGTCACCGCCGGGGAGCACGGCGCGGCGGGCGGCGACCGGTACAACCCCTTCGACCTGGCGCTCTACCGGTCGTGGTGGCAGTCCGAACCGGAGCTCACCGGGCAGCGGCTGCGCACGGCGGGCGAGGACGCGTACGTCGAGGCCCGCATCGTCGCCCGGCTGCAGGACCCCGCCCTGGAACGCCTGCTGCCCGCCGTCGCGCTGCTCGGCACCGTCGACGAGACCCTGCTCGCCCCGGTCGTCGCCGGCGCCGGCATCAGCGGGCCCGCCGCCGTGGCCCGGCTCGCCGACCAGGAATGGATCGAGACCGCCACCGACCCGGACACCGCCGCGCCCCTCCTGCGGGTCGCCGAACTGCTGCGCCCGCGCCTGCTGCGCTGGGCCGCCCGCCCGCACCGCCGGGCCCGCTTCGGCGCCACCCGCGAGCTGCTCGCCGAGCACCTGTCCCGGCACGTCACCGAGCAGCCCCTGGACCGGGTCGGCGCGGACCACGTGATCACCGCGCTGCGGCTGCGGGAGCCGGACCGGGCCGCCCCGCTCTGGGCCGGGATCGAGGAGCGTGTCGCTGTCGAACGGCGCTGGGACTGGGCCGCCGCCGTGCTGCCCCGGGTGCTCGGCGACCTCACCGACGACACCGGCCGTCCGCTGCTGAACGCCGCCCTCACCGCGACCGCGATCGGCCTGCAGCGGCGGCAGCAGCCGTTCGCCGACCTGGAACCGCTCTGGGCGGCGGTCGCCGAGCAGGTGGCGGGCGCTCACCGGCCCGACGATCCGGCCGCCTCCGACTGGGACATCTGGACCGCCGCCTGGCTGCTGCGCCGGGCCCTGCTCGGCGCGGCAGCCACCCGCCGCCGGCCGTCCACCCGGGCCGAACGCGACCAGATCGTCACCCTGGTCCGGCAGGCCACCACCGTGCTCGACATGGACGCGGCGATCGCCGCGGCGCTGGAGACCCTGGCCGAACAGAACAGCCCCGCCGACCTGGCCGATCTGCGGGAGGCCGCCATCGGCTGGTTCAGCGGCCGGGACCTCGCCCCGGACGCCGCCGCGGCCGCCGGGGTGGCCCTCGCGGCGATGACCGCGCCGCACGCCCGCGAGGCGGACTCCTACCTGATCTCCGCCGAGGAGACGGCGCGGCACGGCGGCGGCACGGCCGCGGTGGACCTGCCCGGACGGCCGGACCCGCTCACCTGGATCCGGCTGCACCGGGCCCGGCTCGGCCTGCGCGACACCACGCTCGCCGCCGGCCGGCAGCGCTGGCTCCGCGACGGGTTGCGGCGGATCGGCACCGTCGACGGGGAACGGCTGGTCTCCCAATGCCTGCAGGCCGACCTGGCGTCCGGCGTCGTTCCCGCCGCGGCGCTGGACGCGATCGCCGCCGCCGACGAGTACGCCGCGCAGCGCCGCCCGGATCGGCTGATCCACGACGCGGTGCCGCCGCTGTTCGTCACCGTCGCCCGCGGCTACTTCGCCGCCGGCCGCCCCGACCGGGCCCGCGAGGTCCTGGAGAGGCATCGCCGTGCCGCCCGGGCCGGCCGCGCCGAGGACGCCACCGAACGGCACGCCAACCTGGCCCTGGCCTGGCTCAGCCGCCGGATGCGCAGCCCGCTGCCGCCGGGGCTGCTCGGCACCGGGATCGACGCCCGGCTCTGGGCCGCCCGGCTGCTGACCGAGGGGGTCGCGGCGCCCCACACGCCGGACGTGGCGGACGACCCGGAACACTGGCTGGCCTGGTGGTCCACCCAGCCGCGCGACCCGGTGACCGGCCGGATCCCGCTACCGGAGATCACCTGGACGCGGTCCGGCGCCACGGTTCCCGGCCTGCGGCCCGCCGCCGCGCAGGCGATCCGGATCGGGGACGGCCCGGGGCAGCGCCAGCTGCGCGCATGGCTGTCCGGGCACCCCGGGGAGATCGAGTTCCGGCTCGTCGATGCCGACCCCTTTGCCTGGGTACGGTCCGAGCCGCCCCGCTCCGACACGTTCCGCGCCGCCCGGCTGTCCGCCCCGCCGGTCGCCGTGGCCGAAGCCGCCCTGGAAACCGGGGAACTGCTCGCGCTGCGCGAACCGGACGCGGCCGTGGAACTGCTGGACGTCGCCCTGCAGGCCGCGCGGGGCCGCAGCCCGGTGATCGCCCTGCAGGCCGCGGTCTGCGCGACTCTCGCCGCGCCCGGAACCGACCACCACCTGCCGGACCGGTACGCGGAGTTCCGCGAGCACACCGGCGACCCGGACCTGCCGGCCTGGCCGGACCTGCCGGCGGCAACCGGATACCGGGGCCCGTGGCGGGCGTGGCTGGACCAGTGCCGGACCGCGGCAGCCGCCACAGCACGGTCCACGGCGGCGCCGATGCACCGGGCGCCGACGCGTCCGGCACCGGTGCAACCGGCTCAGATGCAACCGGCACCGAGCCGCCCGGCCCCCGCCGCGCCGCCGGCCCCGGCCGCGCCGTCGACGCCACGACATGGGCGGCTCCGGCGTGTCCTGACCTCGGTCGTGGCGATCCTGCTGCTGCTGGTCCTGCTCACGGTGCTGCTGGCGCAATGCTCACCGCCGGCTGACGTCGGCGACCCGGCACCCCAGCCGAGTCTGCCGACCTGGCTGCCCGCCCCTCTCCCCGAGGCGGCTCCCGGTCGATCAGTGGCCCAGCTCGTCAGGGTCTTGCTGGCCATTACCCTCACCACAATCCTGCTCCTGGCGCTCGCCGCCATCGGCGCTGTCCGCGTGATACCGGCGGCGCGCCGCCGGATCGTCTGGGCCCTCGGCGTCGGCAACGCCCGCGCGCACGTCACCGGCGACCAGGCCGGCGTCGAGATCCGGGCCCGCCGGGGACCGTCACCGTCGGCCGAGAAGGCCCGCCGCCTGCTGCTGCGCCGCCGGGACCGCTGGGACACCCTGATGGGCGGCTACGTCCGCGACGGCGTGCCGCAGCTGCGGATCGACCTCGGTCCGGGATTCACCACCGGCCCCCGCTACGGCCGGCTGCACGTCGACGCCGACCACGCCGCCCTCGACTGGGAGGCCGCCATCGCCGCGGCCACGGGTTCCGCCGACGCCTGGCAGCTGACCTGGGCCCGGAACACCGCCGGCAGCTCCATCGGCAACCACGTGCCGGCGATGTGGGCCGCCGGCGGCCTGGACATCATCGCCCCGCCCGGCTGCGCGGCTGCGGTCCGCGACGGCTACCGCCCGTACCTGGTCACCCCGGAGGTCGCCGAGCACGGCAGCGTCGAGACCGTCTCCACCGGGCCGTCCCCCCGGATCCGGCACCGGGTCGGCGCGCCGCTGCTCACCGCCAACGGTGTGCTGCTGCGCCTCGACGCCCGCAACCGTCAGGACAAGCGCGCCGACGAGGTGGTGATCGCGCCCGACGACCTCGATCCGGGAACGTGCCCGCTGATCGTGCTGCAGGACGTCCCCTACGACGGCCCGCTGTACTACAACGACATCGACACCGGTCTGCTCCGGCAGTTCGCCGTCCGCGCCGCCACCGGCGCGCACGCCCTCATCGTCCTCCCGGCACTGCCGTTCGACCTGGTCAGCCCGGTGGTCCGGCACATCGGGCGACTCGCCGGACGCCGGGAGCGCCCCTCCCACGCCGCGCTGGCGCGCACCACAGCGGAGATCAAGAACACGATCATCGGGTACGGCGGCAGCACCGGCCAGCTCACGACGGCCCGGCAGATCGCCCTGCACGTGCTGCACTTCCTGGTCTGACCCGCACACACGATGCGCCCCGCACGATGATCCGCCCCTGAGGAGGAGTGATGACCACTGCCGCCGAACAACTCTGGAGCCGGGTCCGGACCTGGTGGTCGTCCGCCGCGAAACCCCTGGTCGACACGTTCGTCGGGGAGGGCGAGCCGATCCGGGCGTACCGGGGGTATCTGCGTCTCTGGCTCTCCGAGATGTCCCTGGCGGAGGACCGGCGTGCCGCCACCGACCGGTTCCCGGCCGTGCAGGCCTCCACCCGGCTCTCCTTCGGCGGCAGCCCGGACACCGTCCTCTCCACGATCATCCGGCCGCCGCAGGGGCAGGAGGGACCCGGCATCCGCCGGGACATCCCGCTGACCGCGCTGCTGCCGTACGCCGGAGGCACCGTCGATCTGCAGGTGTCGCTGCTCGACGTCGCCGGCCAGGACGACCTGGCGATCGCGCTGGACATCCTCGGTGAGTTCTCGTCGCTGCTCACCCCGCCGCTCGCCACCGTCGCGGGCGTCGCCGGGAAGGTCGCCGCCGGCATCAGCCGCATCGACAACCGGATGGACGCCGGCGGGCTGCGCCCGGTGCTGACCCTGCAGCGCAGCCTCGCCGCGGGTCCGCAGGGGTTGCAGCCCGGGTACCTGATGGGCGCGGCGGCGACGGCTGACGATCTGCCCGCCGGCTCGTTCACCGTCGAGAAGGGCAGGCTCCTGCGTACCGGAGGGGGTGAGCCTGTCGCCTATCTGGTGGTGCGCCTGGAGATGATGGCGGAACGCGACGACTGGCGGTTCCCGGAGTGGGACACCCTGATCGGCCTGGCGAACGAGGCGCAGCTGCTCGGGCACACCGAACGTTTCGCCCAGCTGCGCGCCGACCTGCTGTCGCGGGTGGTGACCGCGGCCGACCTGACGCCGGACGACCGCAGGCGGGTCGCCCGGCTGGTCCGCGACGAACTGGACGGCTTCACGCTCGGCGCGTCCGGCGGCGAGCGGGCCGGCACGGTCGCCGATCTGGTCGCGACGCGCGGGCTGCCGCCGGCCGCGGCGGTCCGGGACCTGGACCTGGCGGCGCTGCTGTGACTACCCCGGACACCCGGCCCGGCGCGGGCCTCGCGGCCGCCGACCGCTGCGCGACCTGGACGCCATCGACCAGCACGGTCTGTGACCCATCCAGCGCCGGTTCCGCGATTCCCGGCCGGTTAGTCGGTCATGCCCCGGCCACGGACCAATGGCAGGAAGATCTCGTCAACGATCTCGACGAGGATCTCATCGGGGACAGCAGGGACGCCGCGCAGAGCGTATTCGCCACGCAGCAGCATCATCGGCAGTGCCGCCACCCGCGGTTGCACCGCTTCGGGGGGTGCCTCGCCACGGGCCACCGCCCGGCTGATAAGGGTGAACCATGCGGCGTTCATCGCGCCGCCACCGGCCTGCGCGCGCAGGAGTTCCAGCAACGCCGGCTCGTCGGCGGCCGCCGAGAGAAGGTCGCGCAGGATCGCCCCCCGCGGTGAGGACCAGGTCGCGTTGGCCCGCCGCAGCAGGTCCAACGCGTCGCCGCGGAGACTGCCGGTGTCCGGCGTTGGAATGCGGGCATCGGCCAGGTATTTGTAGGCGGCGACGCCGAGCGCGGCGCGTTGTGGCCAGCGTCGGTAGATCGCGTTCTTGTTCGTGCCGGCACGCTGAGCGACCTTGTCCATCGTCATGCCGGCGTATCCGGAGGCGGTCAGTTCCTCGGCGGCCGCGCGCAGGATCGCCTGCTCCAACTCCGCACCTCGCCGCCGCTGCCCTGCCGCCACGGTACGCATCGTACGCTAACTCATGTACGGTACGTGCCGTACCTTAAAGGGGAGTAGCAATGCGCGCTTGGGGCGTCACCTACGACACCGGCTTCACCAACCTGGGAACCACCACTCATGAACCGTTCGACCCCGACATCGTCGCCAAGGACATGCAGATCATCAGGACCGATCTCCATGCCGACGCCGTCCGGATCACCGGCGGGGTCGCCGACCGTCTGGAGATCGCCGCCCGGCACGCGGCAGCCGCCGGCCTGGAGGTCTGGTACTGCCCGTTCACCAACGACCTCACCACCGACCAGCTCTTAGCGTTCCTGCTGGACGCTGCCGAACGTGCCGAGCGCATCCGACGGGAAGGGGCGAACATCCGCTTCCTCACCGGCTCGGAAATCAGCATCATGACGATCGGACTCATGCCTGGCGACACCCTGGCCGAGCGGGCAGCCGTCATCGCCGACCCGGCACGGGTTCGCGAGATTCTGCCGGGCGTGCAGCAGCGGACCAACGCGCTGCTGGCCGAGGCCGCCGCAGGCGCCCGCGAGCGGTTCGGTGGCCTCATAGGGTACGCCTCGCTCCCTCTGGAGGCGGTGGACTGGACGCCATTCGACTTCATCGCCTCCGACGCCGGCTACCGCGACGCCAGTAACGCAGCCGACCTGCCCGCGAACCTCGCCACGATGACGTCGCTGGGCAAGCCGTTCGCCATCACCGAGTTCGGCTGCGCGTCGTTCACCGGCGCCGCGGAGCGGGGAAGCCGCTCCGACATCATCGGGTACGACGAGAGCACGGCCGAGGCCCTCCACCTCAAGGAGACCGTCGAGCGCAACGAACCCGAACAAGCCACCTATCTCCGCGAGCTCCTCGATCTCTACGACGTCGGCGGTGTCGACACCGCCTTCGCCCACACCTTCGCCTACCGGCACCTGCCCACCTCCGAAGACGCCGAGCGGGACCTCGACCGGGGCAGCTTCGGAATCGTGAAAATCCTCCCACCCGGCGGCACCGGGAAGGCTTATCCGGGAATGCCATGGGAACCCAAGGCCGCCTTCTACGCCCTGGCCGAGTACGGCCGCGCCCGGACGAACGCGTCACCGGTCTGATGCCTCCCGGCGTGTCCCGCGGGCCGATCACCGCGCTGCCGCTGACCCGCGCCAGCCCGGCCACCCAGTCGGTCCGGTCGTCCACGACGTTCCACAGCCCGGCGAGGACGCCGCCCGGCGCGAGGACCGGGGCGATCTCCGGCCCGGCGGTGTCCATGTCGAACCAGTGCACGGCGTTGCCGGCCAGCACCGCGTCGACCGAGGCGTCCGGCAGCGGGATCGCCTCCGCGCTCCGGCCAGCCTCGTCTCGTTGCCGGCGGTGAAGTTCCGGCGTCGTGTGCTACGCCCCCGGCTCCCAGGCGATCAGCTGGTCGAGGACGCGCCGGTCGCCGTCGACCCGCAGCGCGTCCATCGGAATGCGGCCGTAGAAGAACATGACCAGCTCGTTGGCCGTACCCCGGGCGGAGACGTACGCCGTTTCCGGGCCCTCATCGGCGACCGGCCCGGCGAGCCGGGCGGTCCGGGCGCCGTCGGCGGAGAACCAGAGCCGCCAGGAACGGCCCTCGGTGGCGTGGTAGTCGATGACCGCGGGCTGGTGCGGCCACGCGGCCGTGTTCGCGACGCAGGTGGTCAGGAACTCGTCGACACCGTCGAGGGCCACCTCGTCCGGCAGCGGCTGCGGGGCGCCCACGGCGACCTGGGCGTCGTAGGTGTGCACGGCGACCTGCTGGAGCTGGTGCCGGGCGACGGCGCCGGTCGTCTGCGGCGACTGCGACGGACCCCACCAGGTCCAGCACCCACGATCCGGGCCGGCCTCCCGCAGCGCGTCCAGCAGCTCTTGGGTCGACGCGGCGAACCAGTCCAGCAGGGCCTCGCGCTCCCGGGGCGGCGCCGGTGCGGAGAACGCCGGGGGAGCGTCGGCGGGCCCCGCGGCCACGATGGCGGCCCACCGGCGGCGTCCCTCACCCAGGTGCTGCACCAGGTCGAACAGCGTCCACTCGGGGCAGGTCGGCACCCGCACGTCGAGGCGGGGCGCCGCGGCGACGGCCGCCCGGAAAGCGGTCGATCGTTCGTCCATCAGCCGCAACAGGTCGGCGAACTCCAGAGTCTTCTCCACCGCGGCTTTGTACCACCCCCGCTCCACAACCGACAGCGAGTTTCCCCACCTCCGGGGGCCGGCCACGCGATGACTTACCTCTCAGGTTGACTTGTCAACCAAGGAGGTATGGTGGTTGACGAGTCAACCTGGCGACCCTGCCACTGTCCTTCGGAGCACCGCTATGTCCAACTACGGCCACCCCCTCCGGTTCGGTGTCGAGGTTCTCGGCACGCCCGAGGCGCCCCGCGCCGCGGTCCAGGTGGCGCAGGTGGCGGAGGAGCTCGGCTACGACCTCGTGGCCTTCGCCGACCGGGCGGACGACGGCGGCGCCGATGCGTTGAGCCTCGCGTCGTGGACGGCGGCGCGGACCACCAGGGTGCAGATCGCTGCCACGAGGCTGCGCACGACGATGCGGCCCGCGTCCGTGGTCGCGCGGGCCTCGGCCAGCCTTCAGCTGCTCTCCGGTGACCGGGGGTTGCTGGTGCTCGGGCCGGGCTCGACGCCGGATGAGGTGGTCGTGGACGAGGAGGCCGTCACGGTCATCCGTGCGCTGGGGGACACGGCCGGCGGCCGGGCCAGCACGTCCGGGCGGCATCATCGGCTGGTCGGGGCAGAGACCGGGCCGGTCGTCCAGCGTGCGGTCCCGCTCTGGGTGGCGGGCTCCAGTGCGGCGGTTGCCGCGCTGGCGGGTCGGGTCGCTGACGGGTGGATGGCCGACCTGGACGAGGTCGGCGTCGCAGGACTTGCCGCGCTCAACACCGTCCTCGACCGGGTCGCGGCCGACGACGGCCGCGACGTGCGGGAGGTGCGCCGGTCAGTGACCCTGACCAGCGGTGATGCCGGCGATGTCGACGCCTTGGTCGCGTTGGTCGTCGAGCACGGCGTGAGCACCTTCCTGCTGCGCGTCGCGGGCTCCGCCGACAGCGTGAGCCAGATGCGGGCCTTCATCGGCGACGTCGCCCCCGCGGTCCGCGACGGAGCTGAACGTGCGCTGCCGCCGGGAGCGCTCTCGGCACGCCCGGTGCGCCGGGCCGGCGTGCTGGCGCGCCGCCGCCCGGGGATCGCCTACGACGACGTTCCCGAGAACCTGGCCGAGGCAGCCGTCGAACCCGGCGATGCCGCGTTCACGACGGTGCGCTCGACGTACCTGCGTGGCGGTGACCCGGGCCTGGTGCTGCGCCCACGCAGCGTGCAGGAGGTCGTCGACGCCGTTGGCTTCGCCCGCAAGCACCCGCATCTGCCTCTCGGGATTCGCAGTGGCGGGCACGGCATCAGCGGCCGTTCGACCAATGACGGCGGCTTGGTCATCGACGTCGGCCGGCTCAACGACATCACCGTCCTCGACGCGGCCAGCCGCCTGGTCCGCATCGGTCCCGGCGCCCGGTGGCGTGACGTCGCCACAGCGTTGCAACCGTACGGCTGGGCGTTGACCTCGGGCGATTACGGCGGGGTGGGTGTCGGCGGGCTGGCGACCGCGGGCGGCATCGGGTTTCTCGCTCGCCGGCACGGGCTGACCATCGATCACCTCCGCGCCGTCGAGATGGTGCTCGCCGACGGCACCCTCGTGCGGGCCAGCGAGGTGGAGAACACGGAGCTGTTCTGGGCGGTCCGTGGCGCGGGCGCGAACTTCGGTGTCGCCGTCGCCTTCGAGTTCGCCGTCGACGAGGTCGCTGAGGTGGGCTGGGCCCAGCTGGCGTTTCAGGTGCCGGACCCGGCGGCCTACCTGGAGGCGTTCGGCCGGGTGGTGGCCGCGACGCCGCGCGAGACCACCCCGTTCCTGATTCTCGGCCAGGGCGTCGCGCAGCTGATGGCGATGGTGGACTCGGCGGACCCGGACGTGATCGTCAGCCAGCTTCAGCCGTTCGCCGACATCGCGCCGCTGGTGCAGCAGCAGGTCGTGATCGCACCGTACGCCACGGTGATGAACATGTTTCCCCCGTCCGAGCACCAGGGCCGCGGCGAGCCGGTCTCGCGATCGGCCTTCACCCGCGAGATCACCCCCGGTTTCGCCGCAGCGTCCGCTGACCTGATCCGCAGCGGGGCGTCGCACTGGTACCAGATCCGTACCGTCGGCGGTGCTGTCGCCGACGTGGCCGCGGACGCCACCGCCTACGCCCACCGCGACGCCACCTTCGCGCTCACCGTGATGGGAGCCGATGCCCAGCGGCTGGATCGGTGGTTCGAGCCCGTACGCCGGCAGTCCGATGGGCTCTATCTCAGCTTCGAGAGTGACAGCGATCCCCAGCGGATCACCGACGCGTTCCCGCCGAGCACCCTGGACCGGTTGCGCCGGCTCAAGGCGCAGCTCGACCCGCAGAACCTGTTCCGCGACAACTTCAACGTCACCCCCGCCCACGACGACTCCAGGAGCGCCGCATGAGCACCGACTACGGCCACAACCTGATCTTCGGCACCTTCGTGACCCCGGCCAACCACCCCGTGCACCAGGCCGTCGAGCAGGCCGTCGTCGCCGACCGTGCCGGGCTGGACCTGGTCACCTTCCAGGACCACCCCTACCTGCCCACCTTCCACGACACGTCGACCTTGCTGGCCTACGCCGCTGCCCGCACCGAACGGATCCGCCTGTCGGCGAACGTCGCCAATCTTCCGCTGCGCCCACCGGCCGTACTGGCGCGGGCCACCGCCACCCTCGACCTGCTCAGCGGTGGCCGCATCGAGCTGGGCCTCGGCGCCGGCGGCTTCTGGGACGGCATCGCCGCCATGGGCGGCCCCCGGCGCAGCCCCGGCGAGTCCATCGAAGCGCTGGCGGAGGCCATCGCGATCATCCGCGGCGTCTGGGACACCACGGCCCCCGGCGTCCTGTCGGTCCGCGGCAAGCACTACACCGTGCACGGCGCCAAGCGCGGCCCGGCGCCGGCGCATCCCGTCGGCATCTGGGTCGGCGCCTACAAGCCCCGCATCCTGCGCCTGGTCGGACGCGCCGCGGACGGCTGGATCCCCTCCCTCCAATACCTGCAGGGCGGCCTGCCCGATCTCATCGAGATGAACCGGCACATCGACGATGCCGCCCTCGCCGCCGGCCGCGAACCCCGCGACATCCGCCGCTTCCTCAACATCGGCGGACAGTTCACGACCTCCGGCCGCGGCTTCCTGCAAGGCCCGCCGCAGCAGTGGGCCGAAGAACTCACCGAGGTCGCCCTCACGTACGGGACCAGTGGCTTCATCCTCGCCTCCGACGACACCACACTGACCCGGACCTTCGCCGCCGAGGTCGCCCCCGCCGTCAGGGAACTGGTGGCCACCGCCCGCGGAACAGGCCGTCATGAGTGACTGGCTCAGCGACGACGAACAGCGGACCTGGCGCAGCGTCCTGCGGATGCACACCCACCTGACCACAGCGCTCGCCCAGGCTCTCAAGACCGACTCCGACATGTCGATCCCGGACTACGAGGTCCTCGCCATCCTCTCCGAGGCGCCGCAGCGGACCCTGCGGGCTCGCGAGCTGCGATGCGCACTGATGTGGGAGAAGAGCCGCCTGGCCCACCACATACGGCGCATGGAACAACGCGGCTACGTACACCGCGCCACCTGCGACGATGACGCGCGGGCCCCTCTCATCAGCCTCACCGAGACCGGCCTGGCAGCCATCCGGGCTGCGGCGCCCGCGCACGTCGCCCGGGTCCGTGAGCTCTTCTTCGCCGCCCTGACGCCCGCGCAGGCACAAGCCATGCGAGAAGCCGCAGAAGCGGTCCTGGAGAACCTGGCACGGCACGAACCGGAGGAGCCGGACACGGCGGCCGATGCCGCGTAGCTGCTTCTGCCTCGTGCCGGCCGTCGCCGCTGAGGCAAGCGGGTGGGTCATCCGGCGGGGATGAAGGTGAGCCGAGCTCGTATCGGCTGGAAGCCCGCACGTTCCAGGCCGGCGACCACCCCCGTGCGGTACGCGTCCACGTCCGCCACCACCTCCCGGGCGCCGCCGGCGAGCAGCACCGTGACGGCGTCGGCCAGCAACGCGTCCAGCGCTGCCGGATCGATCAGCCCCAGGTAAGCGATCATCGGGTAACAGACGTCGCCCGCCGCTGCGGCGAGGCCGACCGGTTCACCGCCGCGCGTGGCGATCCGCCAGGTCTGCGGCGGGCCCGGAAGCCACGCCAGCGGGTCGGTGGCCAGGTCGATGCCGGCGACCGCCCGGGCCGCCTCGGCCCCGGTCAGGATCTGCGGCGCCGCGATCCGGGCGACCAGACCAGCGATCTCCGTACGGTCGGCGGCCGGCCGGACGGCGTACCGCCCTGCCGGCGCCGCTGCGTGCGTACCGCTGCCGGCGAAGCGCAACCGCTCACCGTGCTGGACCAGGCCGGCGAGCCGGGCGGCCGCCAGGGGTGGCGCGGCCGCCGGCTTCTGCCGCCAGTCCGGCGGCAGCGCGGCATGGTAGAGCGTCGGGCCACCGAGCGCCGCGTGCGCAGCCTGCAGCAGGTCGGCGCCCACCTCCGGCTCGGCATCCAGGTCGAACCACTCCAGCCATGGGCGGCCGACCGCACCCGGCGGCAGGACCCAGGCGGCGCGGCTGACCACGCGGCCGTTCCGTAGCGCGATCCACGTTCGGTCCGGCTGGTAGCCGCCGCCGGCGACTCCGGCGGTGTAGTCGGTTTTCGGCACCTCGGGCAGCGGGTCGGGCATCGAGGTGAACAGGCTTTCCTCGCCCGCGACGAGCGAGCGGATGACCAGGTCGGTCATGGTGGTGATCCTCCGGCAGCGAGCGCCCCGGTCAGACCCGCGAAGACGCCGGGACGCGGGAAGGGCGCAGAACATCGGACATGGTGTTCTGACCTCCCTCCGGCTCGTCGGCGTGCGAGAAATCTACTACGAGGGCCGGGAATCCCGAAGCCGCGGTGTGCGGGTTGGCGCCCAGTCCGGCGGGGGTCCCCGGTCGCTCAGGTGCGCAGGAATTTCAGGACGGCGAGGACGCGGCGGTGGTCGGTGTCGGTGTGTGGCAGGTCAAGTTTGGCGAGGATGCTGCTGACGTACTTCTCGACCGCGCTGTGGCTGACTTTCAGGGCGTTGACGATGCCACTGTTGGAGCGGCCCTCGGCCATCAGCCGCAGCACTTCCGCCTCGCGGGGGGTGAGGCGGTCGAGGGGGTCGTTGCGGCGGCGCACGAGGAGCTGGGCGATGACCTCGGGGTCGAGCACGGTGCCGCCGGCGGCGACCCGCCGCAGGGCGTCGAGGAAGTCGGACACGTGGGCGACGCGGTCTTTGAGCAGGTATCCGACGCCGCTGGTCTGGACGGACAGCAGGTCGGTGGCGTAACGCTCCTCGACGTACTGGGACAGCACCAGGACGGCGACCGTCGGGTACTGGTGGCGGATGACGAGGGCGGCGCGGATGCCTTCGTCGGTGTGGGTGGGTGGCATCCGCACGTCGATGAGGGCCAGGTCGGGGCGGTGCTCGGCGACCGCGTGCAGGAGTTGCTCGGCGTCGGGTACGGCGGCGACGATGTCGAAGCCGCCGTCGGCGAGCAGTTTGGTCAGGCCCGCCCGGAGCAGGACCGAGTCTTCGGCGATCACGATACGCACGGCAGCTCCACGGTGATTGTCGTCGGCCCGCCGGCGGGGCTGTGCAGGGTGAAGGTTCCATCGACGGAAGCGGCGCGCTGGGCGAGCCCGCGCAGCCCGGTGCCGTCCGCCGGGCGGCCACGGGCGGTGTCGAGGGTGGCGCCGCCCCGGCCGTCGTCGGTGACGACGACGCGGAGCCGGCCGGCGATGCGTTCGACGGTGACCTCGGCGCGGGTGGCGTGGGCGTGTTTGGCGGTGTTGGTGAGGGCCTCGGAGACGACGAAGTAGGCGATCGCCTCGATGACCGGTGAGCAGCGCGACGGCACGGCGACGGTCAGCCGTACCGGTAGCGGCGCGCGGGCCGTGATCCCGGACAGGGCCGCGTCGAGGCCCCGGTCGTTGAGCACGGCCGGGTGCAGGCCGCGGACGAACTCGCGGAGCTCGGCGAGGGCCTGGGTGGCTTCGTCGTGGGCGGCCTCGATGGCCTGCCGGGCGGGTTCCGGCGTGTCGGTGAGGTTGGCGCGGGCCATGCCCAGGTTCATCGCGAGCGAGACCAGCCGCTGTTGGGCGCCGTCGTGCAGGTCACGTTCGATGCGGCGGCGTTCGGCGTCGGTGGCGGCGAGGATGTCGGCCCGGCTGCGCGACAGCGTCGCCACCCGCACGGACAGCTTCTCGCTGCGGCTCGGGCCGAGCAGCGCCCGGGCCACCGCCGTGTCGACGCGGGCCGCGCCCCGCGCCACCCACGGGGCGGCGAGCAGCGCGGCCGGCGCGAGAACTGTCAGCGCCACGGTGCGGTCCCATACGCCGGCGAGCTCCAGGGGAAGGACCAGCCAGAAGGCCGCCACCGAGGCGGCCCCGAGCGCACCGGTGAACAGCGCCGACACGTGGTAGGCGACCTGCCGCCACGTGCCGGCCGTGCCCAGCTCGCGGAGCAACCGAGGTAGCCGCGGGTCGCCGTGGCGCGGCGGCGGCGGAATCTCGACGCCGAGCAACACCCGAAAGCGCAGGCGTTGCAGCGCGGTCAGGGCCCGCACGGTCATCAGCAGCGGCACCGGCACGACCACGGCGAGCATCACGAGCGCGGTGGTCACCATCCAGTCATCGCCGGGCGCGTAGAGCAGGCTCCATCCCGCGCTATAGGCGAGACCGACCGGCAGGGCGCAGGTGAGCGCGAAGGTCGCCACGCCGAGCGGCAGCCCCACGAGGACGTGGCTGGTGGCGCGCCAACTACGCGCCGACCATAGGGCACTCAGCACTGCGCCGGCTCTTGTCGAGATCACGTCGATCAAGGTAGCCACCCCACCACCCCGCGGACATGAGGGCCGCCTCCTCCCCGGGGTGAGGAAAACCGCACCCTCCACCGGCTGCAGGCCCCACCGACAACGCGTCCCGGTCCCGGCAGGGTGATCACCAACCACCCCGGTCGGCTCGACCGACCCGAAAGGAAGCCGCCATGCCGAAGAACTCCGCACGCCCCCTGCGACGTCGCAGCCTGCTGCTCACGGCAGCCGCGCTGAGCTCCGGTCTCGGGTTCGCCGCTGCGGCGACGCCCGTCGCCGCAGCGACGAGCCGTCCTCATCGCCCGCCGGTCGGGGGATTCGTCCTTCCGGCACCCACCGGTGCCGAACAGCTCGGTACCGTCTCGCTGCACCTGGTCGACACCGCCCGCACCGATCCGTGGGTGTCCACTCACCCGACCCGCGAGATCATGGCGCAGATCTGGTATCCGGCGAAGAACACCCGCGGCTACCCGGCGGCGCCGTGGCTGTCGCCCGGTGCGGTGCCGTACCTCGCCGAAGCGCAAAACCTACCCGCCGCCGCCGTGCGGGCAACCACCACACATGGCCGGCAGGGCGCGCCGGTTGACCGGAAAAAGGGAGGCCGGCCGGTCGTGCTCTACTCACCCGGCCTCAGTGGCGACCGTGGCACCAGCACAGCCCTCGTCGAGGACCTGACCAGCCACGGGTACATCGTGGTCACCATCGACCACACCCACGAGGCGAGCGAGGTCGAGTTCCCGGGCGGCCGGGTCGAGGTCGCCACCCTCCCGGATGAAATCGACGATCAATTCATCGCCAAGGCCACCGCGGTCCGCGAAGCCGACACCCGGTTCGTCCTCGACCAGCTGGCCGCCATCAACGCCGGCCGCAACCCCGACGCCGCGAACCGGCCGCTCCCACAGGGACTGCACGGCGCCTTCGACCTGAACCGCGTCGGCATGTTCGGCCACTCGCTCGGCGGCAGCACCACCGCCGCCACGATGCACGACGACCCACGCATCAAGGCCGGCGTCAACCTGGACGGAACCCTCGTCAGCGGCAGCGCCACCGCGGGCACCGACCGGCCCTTCCTGCTGCTGAGCAGCGACCACGGCCCGGGCGCCGAAGACCCCACCTGGAACACGTTCTGGGCGAACCAGAAGGGCTGGAAGCACCAACTGAAACTGGACGGCTCGGGCCACGGATCGTTCAACGACGGTCAAGTCTTCTTCCCGCAGGCCACCCCGCCGTACGGCATGCCCCCCGAGGATATGGCCGGGCTGCTCGGCACCATCGAACCGCGACGTTCGGTCACCGTCCAGCGCGCGTACCTGCGGGCCTTCTTCGACCAGCACCTGCAGAACCGGGACAGCCGGCTGCTGTGTGCCCCGCATCCGCGATACCCGGAGATCCAGTTCGTCCGGTGACGCCGAGCCGGCCCGGTCGCTACCTGGTGGGCCACCGGGCCGACCATGCCGGACGGGATGCGCCTCACGGCGTTCCTTGCGTCTCGCTGGTTTGGGCCATCAGTGAGCATCGGTGCGGATCGGCAGAATGGCGCTAGCGACGATGTTGAAGAGGTGATTCGCGCGGGATGCGAGCGCGGGTTGATCACCGGTCCACGCGAGCATGGTTATCAGCGCGAACAGGTCGTCGCCATCGATATCATTCCGGGCCCCGCCTGTGGCTTGAGCCCGGGCGAGGAGCCGGGCGCCGGCTGCGCGCATGGTGACGCACGAGGTGTGTAGTGCGGATTCGGGGTCCTCGGTAGCGGCCGCCATCAGTGCCGTCACCCCTCGGTACTCGGTTGCCCAGGCAACGCAGTCGCGAACCCATGAGACGAGAGCGTCTTCGACCGCATGCGAGGTCTCAAGCTCGCTCGCTTTGGCTGTCAGGTCGCCGAAGCTCTGGTGGAGCAGAGCCTCTAGCAGTGTTTCCCGCGTCGGGAAGTGCCGCAGTAGCGTCGCGAGCCCGACGTTGGCTCTGCGCGCGATGTCGCGCATCGACACGTCGATGCCCTGCTCGGCGATGGTGGTGCGCGCGACGGCGAGCAGGTGGTCGCGGTTTCTCTTGGCGTCGGCTCGCATCGGTCTCCTCACTTGACGAAACGGTTCACTGGTCCATATATTCGGACCAGTGAACCGTTTATGTGGTTCACTGAACCGGATTAGCGTATCCCGCGCCGCGAGCAGGAGGAAGACAGTGCCGACCCATACGATGAAGGCGATCCGGCTGCACGAGTTCGGCGGCCCCGAGGTGCTGCGTTACGAGGAGGCTGCAGTTCCCGAACCGGCGCCGGGTGAGGTGCTCGTCCGCGTGCACGCGGTCAGTCTCAACCCGCCCGACTGGTACGTACGCGAGGGCATGCTTGGCATTCCTCCCGAGCTCAGGCCCCCGTTCGACCTGCCCCTGATTCCGGGGACCGACATCTCGGGTGTCGTGGAAGCCGTCGCCGACGATGTCCATGACTTCGCGGCCGGGGACGAGGTGATGGGCCTGCTGCGCTTTCCCGTCCCGACGCAGGCCGGCGCGTACGCCGAGTACGTCACCACGCCGGCATCCGACCTCGCCCCCAAGCCGACCGCCGTTGACCACACGTACGCTGCCGGGCTGCCTATGTCGGGGCTGACGGCGTGGCAATACCTGATCGAGGTCGGGCACGACCATCCCTCTCCGTTCCAGGAGGCCAGGCACCGCCCCCTGGCACTGGGCAGCGACACCACCGTGCTCATCAACGGAGCCGGCGGTGGCGTGGGTCACCTTGCCCTGCAGTTGGCCAAGTGGAAAGGGGCCCGTGTCATCGCCGTGGCCTCCGGCGCCCACGAGACATTCCTTCGCGACCTCGGCGCCGACGAGTACATCGACTACACCAAGCAGCGCCCCGAGGACGTCGTCCGAGACGTCGACCTCGTCCTGGACGCCGTCGGAGGTCCCACCAGCCGGCGCTTCCTGCCCACCCTCAAGCGCGGCGGTGCCCTGTACCCGGTGTACTCCGGGGAGTTCGATGACGAGGAGAACGCGAAACTGGGCGTCACCGTCACCGGAACACAAGTTCGTGCGAACGGTGCACAACTCGCCGAACTGGCGCGCCTGCTCGACGCGGGCACGATCCGCGTCGCGATCGACAGCACGTTCGCGCTCGCGGACGCCGCAGCAGCACACAAGCGCGCCGCCCAGGGGCACATCCAAGGCAAGATCGTTCTCACGGTCCCTTAGGGCCCGGCCGTATTTTCCAAACCAAAACAACGCTAAGGAAGTGATCTAGGCCCGGACCTGGAGCAACCGCCAAGGACCGCTGGCTGCCGGAAGGTCACTTCACGATTTCCCGCACTCTCGGTATGTGGGACGCGGGAGCAGTGACAGCTGCCCGGCTATTTGAGCCGGTCGAGATGGCGCCCTGAATCCGGGCGGCCAGCTCGGGGTCGATCGGATCGAGGACGCAGGCGGGTCAGGGGCGCACGATCGCCGGGCTGCCGTCGCTGGCCCGTTGCGCGTGTTCGGTCTGAGCTTCTTCGACCGCCTCGGGGTAGGCCTGGGCCTTCTCGTGGGCGGCGAGCGCGCGGTAGATGCTGGCGACGCTCGGGTTGCGGCCTTTGCGTTTGCCGGTCGGGATGACCAGGTCCGGTTGGATCTGCTCGACGGTCTCGCCGGCGGCCCGTCGACGCAGCACGGTGTGCAGCATGTCCTCGGTGATCACCGGGGGCCGGCCGCCGTGCTTGCTGTCAGTTTCCGAGGTCGTCTGCACGGTTGACCGAGGTCGACTGCACTACGCACTCCCGGGCGGCAGTTGTTGATCATGTCCGGAAATCACTCGATTCTCAGACAGAGTCCTCGGTGGCGGCAGGCCGCTCGGCCTGGCTGGGCATGCACCAGTGGGGGCCGACGGTCCAGCCGAGGAACCGGCGTGCGTTGTGGCCGTCGACGGTGCCGTGGCTGGTGAACCGCCCGCCGCCGACGACGTGCGCCAGCCCGTCCACGGCGGGGGCAAAGCGGTGCCGAATACCGGCGCGGGTGACGTGTTCCTGCAGGCGAGTGACGGCGGCGCGCTGCGTCTGCTCATCGCACAGGCTCAGGAAGAACACCGCCTGACGCCACGCGTACGCAGTATTTTTGATCATCTGTAGAGCGGCGTGGTGGTCAGGGCAGGGCTGGGCCTGACGGCGTACCACCCAGTCGAGGGTGCGTTCGGCGAGGTCGGGCGCGATTTGGCGGGCCTGTTCGCCGAGGTCGAGTGCCTCGATCAGGGTTGCCAGGTTGTGCGTGGTGATTATCTGGCTCTGCTCGAGTACGGTGCCGTTGCCGGCGGCCCAGTTTCCGCCGTCGTTGGCGGTCTGGGCTTCCTTGGCGCGTTCGGTGCACAGAGCGGCGAAGTCCGCGGCGGTCTGCTTGCCCCAGCGGCGGACCAGGTTGGCACCGGGGCGCTGCTGGGACCAGAACGCGGCCTCGGGGAGGTCGTAGTAGCGGGCGTACAGGGTTCCGGCGAGGGCGCGGCTGGCGATCTCGGCGGCGTCGCGCCACTTGGTGGTGAAGGTGCCCATGAAGATGTCGGCGGCGACTTCTTCGACCAGCGGGATGCGTAGACCCGCCTGGGTGGCCAGTGCGCCGATCTCCCGTACCAGCGGGTTCGGCAGGATCGCGTGGGGAAACGCGGTGAAGGCCAGCAGGGTGCCCTGCCGCAGCGTCTGCTGGGCAGCGCGTGTCACCTGGTCCCGGTCGGTGCGCAGGGGCGCGAGGACTGCCATCCAGGGCAGTTCGTCGAACTGGACCTGGTGCTGCAGGTTCAGCAGCAGCAGGCTGCGGCGGCGGCGGAAAGCCGCGTATGTGTGGGCGTAGACGGTGGCCAGGGCGGGGTCGGCAAGGTTCGCGGCGAGCAGCTGGGAGGTGATCTGCGGCAGCACCCGGGCGAGGACCTCACCGGAGGTGATCACGCCTCGGGTGATCAAGTCCGAGATCGGTGCTTCCAGCGCTCGCATCGTCTTGGCGATCAGGTGGTGCGGGATCGGCGAGCCGGCGGGCACATCCGGCGCCTCGCCGTCGGCGACGTCTCCGGCGATCGGGTCGATGGCCGGTAGTCCGCCGTCGGGCGCGTAGCGGTCCAGGCGCCCGGCCAATACCTGGGCGAGGGTGGCGTAGGTCGGGTGCGTGACGCTCGCAGCCTGGATCGAGCGCAGCGCGGCGCGGGTCTCCGATCCCGGTGCGCCGTGGCGGGTGATGGTGTTGGCTAGCGCTCGGCGGACCCAGCCGACCTCACGCCCGGACAGCGCTCGGCTGTCCACGGGACAACGTTCCAGGGCCCGGTGCAGGCGGGCGAAGTTGCCCTTGGCGTGCCGGTGCGCGGTGGTGTCCCGGTGCTCACGGGCCGCCGCATCAGCGTCGGCAAGCCAGGCGCGGCGGCGCTCGGCCCAGTCAGCCGGCCACATCTGGCACGGCCAGCCGCCGACCACCCGAGCGTCGGCCTTGCCTGCGTCGTCGGCCAACGACGGCAGGTCACCGTCGACGGTGACGCACCACAGAGCCACGAGCCGGTCGTACAGCGGGTGCCACACCTGCATCGTCTCCCGCATGGCAGCAAGCTGTGCGGGAACCCTGGTGCGGCGGATGGCGGCGGCGACGGTGCCGACCGACTCCAGCCGCACCGTCGAGCCGGATGGTGCTGTGTTCGCCGTCAGGCGCGGTGTGAACCGTAGCCGGTGCATCAGCGGCCGCAGTTCGGCTACCAGGTCGAGGGCCTGCACGACCTGCCCCTGATCGAGCAGCCAGGTGACCACCAATAGGGCCGACTCCTCGGGCACCTCGACCCGATACTGCTCGGTGCGCAGGGCGTGCAGCAGCACCGTCTGGCCCTCATCGCCGAGGTACCACAGGTTCAGCCGTTCCCGGTTGGTGCTGCCCGGCGTGCCGGCCGGCAGTGACCGTAGCCGTTCCATCTCGTCTTCGCGCAGCGGCGACTCGGCCAGATAGCGGCCTGTCGCGAAGCCGCCGTGCGCCACCTCCAGGGTCACCCACGTCGGGGTGTCCGCCACCGGCGTACGCGAACCGACCGTAAGATGTCCAGAAGCGATTCCCGCGATCACCTGCTCCCACCGGGCGGCCTTGTCCCGGGCGCGGGCTCGCACCTGCGGGTCGGTCGCGTGGACCGCCGTGTCGAGGGCACGCTGTAGCTGCCCGAAGGAGTAGCCCGGGGAAGCCGTGAACCGATCCTCGGACGACACGCGACCTCCCTGACTACAGACGGACTTGGAGGCGGGACTCGAACCCGCGCCCTCCCGGTTAAGAGCCGGGTGATCTACCGCTGATCTACTCCAAGGTGACTTCTACCCTTCGACATGGAGGCGGGACTCGAACCCGCGCCCTCCCGGTCCGAAGCCGGGTGATCTACCGCTGATCTACTCCATGAGACGCCGACACCCTAGTCGCCATGGTCAACAGCCGCGACACGTATACCTCGATCACACCACGTCGCTGAACGAGCACGGATCCAACCGGGGCTGCAAAATCGTACGTGGGCATCAACCCGCGTCTCGGTTCAGGCTTGTCCCGCCTAGGCTTTCGTGCCGAACCGATCGATTCTCGGACACCGCGCTACAAAGTCATTCCTGGTGTGGGAGGACCATGACATTCATGCCGGGCCAGTGCGGGAGATGTTCCGCCCGAAGGCCGCTGTTGATCAGGCCCCGGCGCGTGCGTTCGTACCCCTCGGGGTGCGGTCCATCGAGCTGAGCTGGATGAGCAACTCGCGAGATGCGACCTCCCGGTGCACCGCCGACACAGAGCGCCGCTGCTTGGTCAGGTACCGGGTGCGCAGCACCTCCCGGATAATCGCCTCCACCACCTCGGGAAGGTGCTCCCGGCCCCGGCCGCCGCTGGACTGATCGGGGAGCATGTCCGAGACGACCCCCTCACCCTGCCGCCAACGGCGCAGCAGCACGTACACCTGGCGCCGGGACGAGCCGAGCTCGGCGGCGGCCGCATCCGCGCAACGGTGACCGACCTCATTCAGTCCGGCGAGACGGCCGATCACCTCAGCGCGGCGAACCGCGTGATCCCACGCCGCCGAAGACGCCGTCAACACGCCCCGCTCGGGCACCAGGTGCGCCTCGTCCACCGTCGATCCTCCCGTGCCGTGCACACAGGAGCACGAATAAAGATCGACGTTAGTGCATGCGAGTCCGATCAGACCAGAGGTCCGTACCCGACTGCACCGGCCCAGCAAGGACGACTCCCGACCGTGCAGTCGACCTCGGAAACCGACATCCGAAGCTGGATCGCCGAGTCGTTCTCACAATGGACCGTTTCTGCGAGAGTCATCGCAGCCGGCAGGCCCAAAGATCATCGCTAGCGTTACTTTTCGTTCCGATGTTCAAGGGCCGAGCGGGTCGGCGCCCACCTCCGGCTCGGCATCCAGGTCGAACCACTCCAGCCATGGGCGGCCGACCGCACCCGGCGGCAGGACCCAGGCGGCGCGGCTGACCACGCGGCCGTTCCGTAGCGCGATCCAGGTTCGGTCCGGCTGGTAGCCGCCGCCGGCGACTCCGGCGGTGTAGTCGGTTTTCCGGCACCTCGGGCAGCGGGTCGGGCATCGAGGTGAACAGGCTTTCCTCGCCCGCGACGAGCGAGCGGATGACCAGGCCGGTCATGGTGGTGATCCTCCGGCAGCGAGCGCCCCGGTCAGACCCGCGAAGACGCCGGGACGCGGGAAGGGCGCAGAACATCGGACATGGTGTTCTGACCTCCCTCCGGCTCGTCGGCGTGCGAGAAATCTACTACAAAGCCCGGGGCTCCCGAAGCTACGGCGAGCCGCAAGGCGCGCCAACCGCCGAGCGGATCACTCTCCGATTTCGGGTTGGGCGGCGGTGACGAGGCCGGTCTCGTAGGCCACGACGACGAGTTGGGCCCGGTCACGGGCGTTGAGTTTGGTAAGCAGACGGCCGACGTGGGATTTGACGGTAGCGAGGCTGAGGGTCAGGTGGGTGGCGACATCACTGTTGGACAATCCGCGGGCAATCAGCATCAGGATCTCGCGTTCGCGTTCGGTTACCCCGTCGAGCCGTCGGTGGAAGGTGCGGGACGGGCGGGGCTGAGCGCCGAACGCGGCGATGAGTCGCCGGGTGACGCTGGGCGCGAGAAGCGCCTCGCCGGCCGCGACCACCCGGATGGCGGTGACGAGATCGGCGGCGGTGGTGTCCTTGAGCAGGAATCCGCTGGCGCCGGCACGCAGCGCACCGTAGACGTATTCGTCCAGATCGAACGTGGTGAGGATCAGCACTCGCGTGTCGCCGTTTTGCTGGCAGATCTTCTCGGTGGCGTCGATGCCGGTCATGTCGGGCATGCTGATGTCCATCAGGACCACGTCGGGACGCTGCGCCAGCGCGAGCTCGACGGCTTCGCGGCCGGTACCGGCTTCACCGACCACGGCGAAGCCCGGGGTGGTGTCGAGCAAGATCCGGAAGCTGTCACGCAGGAGCGCCTGGTCCTCGGCGACCAGTACCCGGATCGGATCGGTCACGGCTGACCACCCTGGCCGGCGGTGCGGAACGGGATGCATGCGGTGACCGCGAATCCGCCGTCCGTGTGCGGCCCGGCGTGCAGGCTGCCGCCGTGGGCGGCGACCCGTTCGCGCATGCCGCGCAGTCCGTGCCCGGCTCCTGCTGATGCCACCGTGGCGGTGCCGTTGTCCACCACGCGCACGGTGACGGATTCCGTACCGGCCTCGACGTTGACCGTGCACCTGGTGGCCTGCGCGTGCCGGACGACGTTGGTCAGGGCTTCCTGGACTATGCGGTACACGACGAGGCGGACCGCAGGCGGCAGTGTGGTCTCGCTGGCGAGTGTCGTCTCGACCTGGACGCCGGCCTGTTCGGTGCGGCGGGCGAGCGTCTGCAGATCCTGGTCGCCATCCCTCGGTGTGGCGGGGTCTTGGTCCGCGCGGAGCAGTCCGACGGCGCGGCGCATTTCGATCAGCGCCTCCCGGCTGGCCGTTTCGATGACTTCCAGGGCCGTCAGGCTCTCCTCGGGCCGTACGGCGGCGACGTGGCGTGCGACGCTCGCCTTCATCGCGATCATGCTGAGGCTGTGGGCCACGATGTCGTGCATGTCGCGGGCAAGGCGCAGCCGCTCATCAGTCACCGCGCGGGCGGTCCGCGCTTCGAACACCTGCTCGGCGAGGTCTCTGCGGTGACGAACAAGCCAACCGATCATCCACGGAACCGCAACTGCCGGCAGGGCCACCAGCAGCGCGGCCGGCCGCCACAATCCCAGCCCGGCGGCGCCGCTGAGCCCTGCGGCCAGCGCCGGAACCGAGTGCGACGGCGGAAGAGTCGCCGCTGCCGCGTACTGGGTCAGCGCCACGGCGGCGCACAGCCACGGTGAGGCCTCAACGGGGATGACACCGCAGATCAGAATGCCACCGGATGCGGCTAACGCCACCACAGCGGCGGGCAGCGCCCACCGGCGACGGAGGGCGACCGGAGCGGCGACCGCGCACACCATCACCCACTGCCACCAGGTCGGATTCCTGGACTCCTGTGCGGCATAGCCACCCACCACCAGAACGGCCACGGCCGCCGCCGCATCGACAACCTGCCCCCGCGTCGTGATCACGCGGTTACGCTACCCAGCTCTCGCGCCGTTGCCATCGGACTCAGGGTGGTCATCCTCTGGTAGCAGAGGCACACCGCGGTTCAGCCCAGCGACGCAGCCGCGGATTGGTGCCGTGGCCGGATGCGATGGCGCTCGGCGCGGCGGCAGAGTCACAACATGCTCATCGCAGCAGTCGATCGGCTGCACACCACGGACCGAACATTCGTCTTCCCCGGAGCGTGGCTGGGCGGCGTGTCCCTCATCGCCGGGCCACTGCTTCTGCTGACCGGCACGCTGCTCCGACTCGGCGTCCCCTTCTTCTTCCCACACCAACTCGCCGCCTACCAGCGGCAACCTATGGTGATCACCACCGCCTACGGGCTGTTTCTGGCTGGCACCATCGCCCTATGGCCAGGTATCGTCGCGGTCGCCGTTCGGATCGGCGCCACCCGGCCCGTGTGGGCCCTCTGGGGCGGCACCCTGGTGATGTTCGGACTGTTCGCCCGCACCTTCCACTACGGCATCAACACCTTCGCCTTCTCCCTGGTCGACAGCACCGGGCTGAGCACCGCAACCGGAGCCGTCAGCGCCTACTACACCTATCCGGAATGGGTGGCGTCCAGCCTCACGATCGCCGTGATGCTCGGCTGGATCATCCTCGCAGCCGGCTGTTTCCTGTCCCGCACCCTGCGCCTGGCACCCGCGATCGCCTTGGCTCTGATGTCCGGCCTGATGGTCGGGGTCCTCAAGGGAAGCAGCTGGGCGTCGGCCGTGCAGGTCGCCGGGCTCACCGTGGCGTTCGTGCCCCTTGGCGTCGCGTACCTGCGCGGTGCCGACCGTCCGTCCCGGCGCACGGTCTTGCGCACGATGCCGCTGATCGTGCTGTTTCTCGCGGCTTCGCTCATCCTTGGGCAGCTCGGTTGACTGTTCCGGCGGTATCCGCGCATCCGGCGGCATAGCGCATGGACGCGGCAACGTCCCGACCGATCACCCCTGCTTATGGAAGCGCGCACAGAAGAACGGCCGGCTGTCTCGCTGTCCGCCGAGCCCAGCCGTTCGCAGCAGACCGCCATCGGCGCATCCGCGAAATCTCAGGAGAATCGCTCTGACAGAACCGTCAGTCATCGGCCGTAGTCCCGCCGAAGCGGCTGGCGAACAGGTGGGTGCCGTGGTTGTCGAGCTGCGCCACGATTCCACGCCGCTCCGGTCGAGGCAGGCAACTCCCCGAAATAATGGATTGTAATTATCAGTAATCCAGTAATTAGTGTGGCGCGCTAGAAACGGACAAATCGGAAGCGCACCATAATGTCAGTTCTGTTGTACGTCTAGTGGCCCGTCGGCCGGCTGGGAGAGCACGCTGCTGTCCTGGCTCCGCCTATCTGGCCCAGGCCGTGAATCTGGGCGCGTGGCTCCGGCTATCTGGCAAGCCAGCGGCTGCGGGGTGACGCAGAGGGCTGATGTAAGAGCACGCACGTGGCCGTCACCGAGTACGTCAGCGCCTTGGCCGACGCCGGCCGCCATCGCCGCCCGGCGCAGCGACTGGCCGCCCTCGATATCGCCGATCTGACCTTTACCGCCGAAGGCGTGCAGGTGGAAGTCCGCACCTCCAAGACCGACCGGGACTCCGACGGCCGCACCGTGTGCTTGCCTGAGTGGTCTTGTGAATTCTTGATCACTTCCTGTGCTGTCACGTTGCCGCTGCTCACATGCGGGGAAAGGATGGTCAGCGCGACGAGGGTCGTGCACACAATCTTGGGGGCATCGTGGCCGTAGGACTGCATGAAAGATCAACGGGTGAGTTGCCGGAACTGCCCCGCCGGGAGCCGTACCGGACCTGGCCCGGCGGGCTGATCGTGCTCGGAACCTGTCAAGTCAACTGAGACAGTTTGTTGATTTTGTTTAGCTTTCTGCTGCTGGCTGCATGGTCACCGGCGGGTCGGTGGACTGGTCCGCGTCGTGGTTGTCGGG
>NZ_JBEZZR010000035.1:0-100292 GCF_040639325.1 Actinoplanes sp. NPDC023936
CGTCGCACAGGTGCGGGTCGTGAGCGATCGGCGCGGCCGGGTAGTGCTTGCCGATGTTCATCGCATCCTCCGCGCCCAGGCAGGAGCCCAGTCGCAGAGGGCGTCAACCAGGTCAATGTCGGGCTCGCTGGGCGGCCGCGAGCTGGCGGCTGCGGTGCAGGCCCAGCCGGCCAGCCACCAGCGGCGCCGCATCCGATGTCCGTTCTCGCACCGCCGGGTCTGCCCGGGCCGCGTCCGGCCCAGCTTGTGCTCAAACGCGTTCCTGCTCACTCTTCATCGCCTCCACCCAGCGGGGCGTCGGGGGTCAGGTGCGACGGCGCGGGCATTCCATGGAGGTAGGCAACCGCGCCGCCGCAGGTTCTGATCGTGGCGTCGCGGTCGCTCTCCGGTGAAGGGACAACGCGGCCCCCTTTCAGGGCCGCCAGGTTGCCCAAGGGGGACGCATTGTCCCCTTGGAGGTCAGTGCGCTTCGAGTGAGCGGGCCAGGTCGCGCATCGCCGGGGTCAGCCTCGCCCGACGCTCACAGATCTGCACGACCAGACTGCGCGCGGCGACCTGATGCCGGAACCACACCGGGGCGGCGTTCCGCGCCCGCGTCAGCGTCTCGATGGCATCAGTGTCCCGGCGAAGATCGGCTTGAGCGCCGGCGACATCGAGCAGATGTCGGCCGTAGGAGATCGGGCGCAGGGACTGCCGCTGCACTTGCTGAGCGGCGACCAGTGCGCGGTCGGGCCGGCCCAGGGTCGCCTGCGCGTAGGTGTCCTGCATGGACACCTGAGACGGCCCGAAGTTCAGGGCGTAATCGAGCCGGTCGCCGCTCATTCGAGCCGTGCCGGCGCGGGCCAAACCCAGATAGTCATCGGTCTCTGATGCCCGTCCCGCTGCGCAGGCCGCCGCCATCGCCCACAGCACCATGCCGCCCCATACAGTCAACTGCTCCGGCGCGGCCGTGCTCATCCGCGGTTCGATCCGGCTGGCCACGCGCTCAGCAACCCGCTCGGCCTCGGCGTTGCGCGCCTGATTCATCAGCACCCAGGCGTAGGTGCCGTGCGCGGTGCTCCACTGCAACTCGTCGGGGCCGGCCGCCGCCGCGGTGACGGCCCGTTCGGCACCAACCAGCGCCAGGTCGTCGCGGCCGAGGTGTACCAGCAGGCACGCGGCAAGCTGGTACGCCCGGGCCAGGACCACGGCCCCGCCCTCGACTCCGGCGCGATGTGCGTGACGCGCCTCGGCGACGAGGGCGGGCGTGTGGCGTGCCAGGTCGACGAAGCGGCCACCCCAGTAGTCGTCCCAGCCGTCACCGACCGCGGCCGTCAGCCGCTCGATCGGAGTTGGCTCATGGTCGTCGTCGTAATCCATGCCGGCGAGCAGGTCGGGCGACAGGAGCGCGTCACGCAGGCCGAGGACGAGCCGGTCACCGCCGCCATCGAGGCGCGGCCGTTTGTCGGCGAGCTCGGACAGCGGGACGTCCAGCGCGTCGGCGAGGGCGGACAGTGACGTCAGGCGTGCCGATTCCCGCCTGCCCTGTTCCAGCTTCTTGACGAGGTCAACGCTCACGGCTGCCAGCGCGGCCAGCGACTCCTGGGTCAGGCCGCGTTCACTGCGTAGCCGACGGAGCCGTTCGCCGATGGTTCCTGATCTGCTGGCGCGAGTCATCGCCCACCATCCCTGCTAGCCGGTCAGGGGGTGACCGGGCCGCAAGACACCGGCCGCCGATATCGACGGTACGCCAGGGCAACGATCGGTGAGCGTCGGTGGACACGATGAGGACCAGGCGCTGGGCGGGCGCCGGAGCGAGATCGCGGATCTGCCAAAGACTTGAGCACGCAAAAGAGCCCCACCCCCGACCCGGGTACGGCCGAGAGTGGGGCTCCGCGAGGCGTGGTTGGTTCCGGCGTCCGGTTCGGTCAGTCCTGCGCCGCCGGCCGGGGCGAGAGCCCCAGCTGCCGCATCATTTCGAGGTGGTCCTCGACGCCCCAGCGGGCGACGATCTTGCCGTTGGCGATCTGGAAGAAGGCCATACCGTTGAAGCGCACCGACTTGTTCGTCGGCTTCAAGCCGCGGAACTCACCGGTGTGGGTGCCGGTGAAGGTGAACCGCTCCGCCACGGTGTCCCCGTCCTCGACGAGCGCGCTGATCGCGCAGGCGACCTGACTGAAGCCTTTGTGCAAGCCCCCGAAGACTTGCTTGACACCTTCCCGGCCGCTGCCGATACCGGCCACCGTGGTCTCGAACCTGACGTTCTCATCCACGATCTCGTTGAGCGCGTCGAAGTTGCCTTTGTTGACGATCTCATCGCTGAATCGCTGAATGATCGCCTTGTTCGGGGTCAATGGCTTGCCGATTCCCCCTGTGTCGCTCATGTCCCCTCCGTCAGAATCCGTTGTGCCGTCCTTCGGTGAACCTGCTCAGCGTCACCCAGTCAAGCGATCCAAATAGGATTCGGTCGGATACGCGACGCGGAAAAACCGGCCCGTTCGCCGCCTGACGAGATCGTCAGGCGGCGCACGTGGCTTGGTCAGGCCGTGGCGCAGGCCGCGCCGTTCAGGGTGAACGACGTGGGTGCCGGGTTGGCGCCGGTGTGGGTGCCGTTGAAGCCGAAGCTCACCGTGCCGCCGGCCGGCAGCGCGCCGTTGTAGGACGCGTTCGTGGCGGTGACCTGGGTGCCCGACTGGGTGACCGTGGCCGACCATCCCTGGGTCACCTTCTGGCCGGCGGGGTAGGCGAAGCCGAGCGTCCATCCGGTCAGCGCGGCGGGGCCGTTGGTGATCGTCACGGTCGCGGTGAAGCCGGTGCTCCAGCTGTTCGCGGTGTAGCCGACCCGGCAGCCGGCGGCCGGCGACACCGAGACCGAGGGCGACGCCGAGACCGAGGGCGACGCCGACGGGGAGACCGAGACCGAGGGGGAGACCGAGGGGGAGACCGAGGGCGACACGGACGGGGAGGCCGACGCGGAGACCGACGGGGACGGCGTTGTGCCGCCGGGGACCGTGCCCCACACCAGCGACGATCCGTCCCACAGTGGCACGCCGGTGTTCGGGCCGGCCGTTGCCTGGTAGGAGGGGTCGTTCGCCGGGTTCCAGACCCCGCCCTCGGCCACACCGATCTTGAGCTGGACCTCCATCCGGTGCGCCGACTGGCCGGCCGGGGCGATCGTGTAGCCGGTGCAGTCCACCTCGACGTACCAGATGGCGCCGGAGTGCTGCCGGGCCGTCGCCGGGCCGGGGCAGCCCTGCGTGTAGGGCGAGCTGACCTGCAGCGGTGTCTCGTCGTCGCGGGTGAAGTAGTACCGGAGCTTTCCGGCCGTCAGGGCCCGCGCCGGGAACGCCGACTTGTTGTAGACGACGACCTTCACGCCGGTCGACCGGGTCTCATTCTGCATAACCGTGGTTTCGGCCGACATTTCGGGGATGTCGGGTGTCTCCGCGACCGGGAACCCGGTCAGCGGCGCACCACCGAACTCACCGTAGAGCCGCGCGACAGCCGAGGTGAATCCGGCGTTGTAGTCCGTGGCGACCTCGTTCATCACATAGTCACCGCGACTGTCGGTGTACGCGTCGTCCGGCGACGACGGCCCACCCACCAGCGCTCCGTAGAGCACGTGCCGCGTCTCCACCGGGACCTGCTGGCTGTCCCACCAGGAGCCGTGGGCCGTACGGTGATGGGGATTCTTGGGGGAATCGGCGCCGAACCCGATCACGTAGCTGGCGTTCCGCGGGTTGTCGCCGAGGGCATAGTTGATCTGGCGGACCGCGAAGTCGTGATAGCGCTGCTTGCGGGTGGCGTCGCTGAGATGGTCGCTGTGGACCAGGGCGACGAAGGCGGTGTTCGCCGCATAGCGCAGCGCTCCCCACGAATCGACGACCACCATGCCGCCCGGCGAGGTGCGCACCTTCTCCCCGTTGACGCCGACGGTGAACCAGTCCAGCCATCGATTCGCGTCATCGAGGTATTTCTGTTTCCCGGTCAGCTGGGCGAGCAGCACATAGTTGCCGTATTGCTTGTTGTCCCAGCTGATCGTCCATTTGTACATCTTGGTGCTGGTCTGGTTCTCGTTGCCCTGCGCGTCGTATCCGGCCTCGGCCTTCGCCAGGTAGGAAGCGTCGCCGGTGGCCCGGTGCAGCCAGATCGCGCCCCACACCAGCTCGTCGGCGTAACCGCTCCAGGAGCGGTAGAACGACGTCGCGTCGGTGATGCACTCGTGATAGTTCTTGCGCACCCGGTCGGCGAAGGAATAGAGCTGTTTCGCATGCGACAGCAGGGTGTCCGCATAGGCCGCGTCGGTGGGGCGGAAAACCAGCGAGCTCGCTGCCATCGCGGCCGCTGTCTCCGCCGCCAGCTCACTGCCACCACAGCTCGCATCGATTTTGTACGCGGGACGCGCCATCGGCATGACTTCGGCCGGTCCCCACCATTTGTGGTCGTCGTCGCCCTTGCCGACCTGGCCGTAGAGCACGTCCGCGGACGGGTGCGCCTTGATGAAATAGTCGTTCGGGACGCGCAGATTGTTCAGCAGGTGGGTGAGCTGACCGGAGCTCGCGTACGCGTCCCGGTTCTCCACGGCGCCCCAGGCCAGCATGGTGGTGGTGAACGCCATCGGCAGCCCGAACTTGACGTGGTCGCCGGCGTCGTACCAGCCGCCGGTCAGGTCGAGCCCGGCGTCGGCGCCGTCGGTCATCGCCGAGTCGCCGCGCCAGGACACCCGGTTCCAGGCCGGTTTCTTGCCGGCGACCTGGGCCTCGTAGAAGAGCAGTGATTTCTGCAGCGCCTCGCCGTACCGGTACGGCGCCGCGGCCGCGTCGGAGGGCGAGGCGACCCAGAGCAGGCCGGCGCCGAGCACGGCAGCGGCGAGGGCAGTGGTGAGCTTTTTGATCATGCCGGTCCCACCTCGGTAGAGAGTGACCGTCATCGTTACATGGGAGCGCTCCCATTACAATCCTGTTAACTCGGGTTCGCGGCGGACCCCTCGGTGATCAGCAGAAGGACAGTGGTCTCCGGGCGCAGATGCGCTGAGCCGGCCCGGCGCAGGGCGTGCAGCGCGGCCAATGACGCTGCCCCGCACGGGCCCGTGTCGACCCCGGCGGCGGCCAGCTCGCGCGCGGCGGCAGCGGCTCTGGACGGCGTCGTCGTAGTCGCCCGGCACATGGGTGACGGTGGCGCCCTCGTCCCGGATCGCCTGGACGGCGTCGGGATGCACCCCGTCCGGCACGTAGATCTCGGCGCGGTGGCCGAACTGCTTGGCGAAGTGGGCGACCGCCCGGCCGTGGTTGCCGTCGGTGGCGGTGACGAGCGTGACCGGCCCGTCCGGGCGGCGGCCTACTTCCGGTCGTAGACCAGGGACAGCTCCCCGTGCTCGCCGGCGGCCTGGCTGACGAGCGTCCACTCATGGGCAGGCAGGCCGTCGTCGAACAGGCGCGGGCCGCCACCGAGGAAGATCGGGAACACCATCAGCGCGAGCCGGTCGACCTTGCCGGCCGCCAGGAGCGCCTTGATCACGCTGGCGCTGGAGAGCACCAGCACGTCGCCGCCGTCACCGGCCCGCAGGTCGTCGGCGACCTCGGCGGCCGGCCGGTTCACCACCGTGGTCCGCTCCCAGGGCGGTGTGGCCAGTGTCGACGAGAGAACAATCTTGTCCGTTTTCACCAGCCAGGTCGCGAACGCCTCGTCGCGCGGATCGACGCCCTCCGCGCCGATCACGGTGGGCCAGAAGCTGAGGAAGCCCTCCGCGTTCACTCGGCCGAGCAGCGCCGTGCCGGCCGGCTCCCACAGGGCGGTGAGGTGGGCGCGGGCCACGTCGGTCACCGCGTAGGGCAGCACCCAGCTCATGTCGACCGGGTTCTCCGGCGCGGCGTACCGGCCGTCGAGGGAGAGGCTCATGTTGGTGACGATGCGGCGTGCCATGTCAGTTCTCCGTCCGTAGAGTGGCGGCCAGCCTGTCGAGGCTTTGCCCGAAACCGATCTCGATGCCGGCGATGAAGTCCGCCGCGCCGGCCGTGCTGCCGGTGACCCGGTAGACCACGTCGAGCTCACTGCCGCCTGCGGCGGCGCGCAGGCGGAACTCGACGTGGGCGGTGAAGGCGATCCCGCCGCCGGGCAGCATCGGGGACATCTGGTACGCGAGGAGCTGTCCCGCCCGTACCTCGTCGACCCGGCCCTCGGCCCGTCCGGCGATCTCGTCGATGCCGTCGGTGTCGTCGGCGTCCCGGTACTCCTGGACGATCCGCCCGCCGGGCCACGCCTCGAAGATCAGCTCGGAGACGCG
Organism: Actinoplanes sp. NPDC023936; assembly: GCF_040639325.1. NCBI lineage: Bacteria > Bacillati > Actinomycetota > Actinomycetes > Micromonosporales > Micromonosporaceae > Actinoplanes > Actinoplanes sp. NPDC023936. Next base: position 6,263 of record NZ_JBEZZR010000035.1, read on the forward strand.
CAGGTCGTCCGGCGTCCACCAGCGGGCGAGCAGGCCGGCCTCGGTGAGATGCCGCCAGACCGTGGCGGGCGTGGCCGCGAGCACCCGCCGGAAGGTGAACATGCGGCCGTCGGCCCAGCCGGGTCCGGTCGCGGCGGCCCGCTCGGCGTCCAGGTGTGCTCCGGCGGGCGCGGCGGCAACGTGCTCGGCCATCTCACCCAGCCGCGCGGCCAGCTCACGCAGCGGCTCCGGCCGCAGCGAGTAGATGCGGCGCTGCCCGATCCGCTGCGCCGCGACGAGCCCGGCCCGCTCCAGGGTCTGCAGGTGCTTGGTGGTCTGCGGCTGGCGGACCCCGGCGAGCTGGGCGAGAACCCCGACCGGCCGGGGCCGCTCAGCCAGCAGGCCGACGAGCCGCCACCGAACCGGGTCGGCGAGAGCGGCGAACAAGGCGTCCATGCGCCAAGTATTCGCGCAGAAGAATATTCCTGTCAAGGAATAAAATCAGGCGGTGCGGGAGCCGCCGGAGGAGGCGACGAGCGCGTCCGCGACCAGGGCGGCGTCCGCGTCGGCCGGTCCCGCCGGGTACTCCGGGAGCAGGTCGTCCCAGACCGGCAGCCACGATCCCCACAGCTGCCCCTGGCCCTCGGGCCGGGCGAAGAACCACAGGTGCAGGTGGACCGCGCCGTCGCCGAAGCGGTACATGTGGGCGCGAGCGACGTGCGGCAGCGCCTGCATGTGCCGGACGATGCGGGTTCCCAGCAGGCCCATCTCGGCGGCCATCTCGTCGGGCAGGTCGGCGAGGTCGTAGTGGTCCCGGGGGTAGAGCATCAGGACCAGCGGCACCCCGGCGCCGGGGATCCGGGCCAGCCGCCAGCGCTCGTTGAACCAGATGCCCTCGTCCCGGTCGCCGCAGATCCGGCACTCGGCGGGATCCTCGCCGTGCCGCGGCGGTTCGGGCAGCACCGGCGGCCGGAGCGGGACCACCCGCAGTCCGTCCTGTTCGAACGGGCTGATCTCCCAGCCCGTCATCCGGGACAGGGGAAGCCGGTGCTCGCTGTCCGTGGCGGCGAGCGCGTGCTGGTGGAACTCGTCCGGTGTCAATGCCATGGCGGCAGACTAGCCAGCACGATCCACTGTCATAACTGCCGCTCCAGCTGTTCCAGACCGTTCCTGATCAGCCTCCCGTAATCGTCGTCGCCCAGCGCGCCGATGCCGGCCCGGGCCAGCTCCAGGTGCTCGCGGGCCCGGTCGAGGTCGCCGAGCTTGCGGTGGCAGTCGGCCAGGTTGAGGTGCAGCGACGGGTAGAGCGCGGCGACCGGCATCGGCACACCGGCCTCGGCGAGCCGGTCGTCGGTGAGCGCGCCGGTCGCGGTGAGTGCCCGCTGGTCCCAGAGCAGCTCCTCGCGGGGGTCGTCCTGCACGTCGGCCATCGCGTGCGCGAGCACGCTCACGTGCAGCGGATCGCCGCGTTCCCCGCCGATCTCGTCCCAGACCTCGGCGAACAGCGCGCGGGCGGCCTCGGGCCGGCCCTGGCCATGATGCAGGTCCACCCCGTGGGCGATGCGGTCCATCGTGGAATCAGCGCTCATGCCGTCAATTTATTCGCCGGCGCGGAGAACGCGCTGTCCATCGGCGGCCGGCTTTGCGATCATGCTGCGGTGCGGGTTGTGTTGCTGGGTCCGGTCGCGGTGTCGTCGGACGACGGGGCGCCGGTCGACATCCCGGGCGCCCGGCTGCGGATGCTGCTGGCCCGGCTCGCCCTCGACGCGGGCCGGCCGGTGCACACGGACACCCTGGTCGACGACCTGTGGGGCGAGCAGCCACCGTCCGGCGCCGTCGCGGCGCTGCAGGGCCTGGTCTCCCGGCTGCGCCGGGTGCTCGGCGCGAGCGGCTCGGTCGACTTCGCGGCCGGCGGGTACCGGCTCTCGGCGGGCCCCGGGGACGTCGACGCGCACCGGTTCGAGGAGCTGGCCGCCACCGGTCGCCGGGAGCTGGCGGCGGGACGTGCCCGGGAGGCCGCGTCCGCGCTGAGCGCGGCCGAGGATCTGTGGCGGGGCGCGGCGCTCGCCGACATCCGGGACGCGCCGTTCGCCCGCAACGCCGCCACCCGGCTGGACGAGGCGCACGCCGCCGTCGTGGCGGACCGCTGCGACGCGGAGCTGCGGCTCGGCCGGCACGCCGAGGTGCTGGCCGATCTCGTCGCGGCCGCCACCGAGCGTCCGCTCAGCGAGCGGCTCGCCATGCTGCGGATGCGGGCGCTGTCGGCCGCCGGGCGGCAGTCCGACGCGCTCGCCGTCCACGAGGAGATCCGCGCCCGGCTCGGCGACGAGCTCGGCGTCGACCCGTCGCCCGACCTGCGGGAGGTCCACCTCTCCCTGCTCCGCGGCGAGCTGGAACGGCCGGCCGCGCCGGCTGCCGGGGTGACGCCGAGCCGGCTCCCGGCGGACGTCACCAGCTTCGTCGGCCGCGAGGACGAGCTGAGCCGGATCGCCCAGCTGATGAGCGCCGCGCGGCTGGTCACCATCGTCGGGCCCGGTGGGGCCGGCAAGTCCCGGCTGTCGCTGGAGGCGGCGCGGCGGGACCCGGCGTACCGGCAGGGACGGGTGTGGTTCGTGCCGCTGGCCGCGCTCAGCGATCCGGACCAGCTCGCCGACACCGTCCTCGGCGTGGTCGGCTCGTCGCACGGCCGGCTCTACGACAGCGGGCAGCCGGCGGAGGCGATCGACCGGCTCGCCGAGATGCTCGACGTCGGCGACGCCCTGCTCATGCTGGACAACTGCGAGCACCTGGTGGAGGCCGCCGCCCAGCTCGCCGACGGGCTGCTCAGCCGGCTGGCGCAGCTGCGGATCCTGGCCACCGGCCGGGAGCCGCTCGCGATCACCGGAGAGGCGTTGTGCCACCTCGGCCCGCTGTCGCTGCCGCCGGGGGAGCCGGACCTCGGGACCGCGGCCGAGGCGGCGGCCGTGCGCTTGTTCGTCGACCGGGCCGCCGGTGTCCGGCCGGGCTTCACGCTGGACGAGACCACCGTCGACGCCGTGGTGGAGATCTGCTGGCGGCTGGACGGGATGCCGCTCGCCCTGGAACTGGCCGCGGTGAAGCTGCGCTCGATGGCGGTCGAGGAGGTGGTGCGGCGGCTGGACGACCGGTTCCGGCTGCTGACCTCGGGGAGCCGGGCCGCGATGCCGCGCCAGCGCACGCTGCTCGCGATGGTCGCGTGGAGCTGGGACCTGCTCGACGAGCCGGAGCGGATTCTGGCCCGGCGGCTGTCGGTGTTTCCCGGCGGGGCGAGCCCGGCCGCCCTGGAAGCGGTCTGCGCCGACGAGCGGCTGCCGGTCCGGGACGTGCTCTACGTGGTGGACTCGCTGGTGGAGAAGTCCCTCGTGCAGCAGGCGGGCGGGCGGTACCGGATGCTGGAGACGGTCCGGGCGTACGGGTCGGAGCGGCTGGCCGAGTCCGGCGACGACGTCGCGACCCGGTTCGCCGACTACTTCCTGTCCCTGGCGGAGCAGCAGGAGCCGTTACTGCGTACCCGGGAGCAGTTGAAGTCTTTCGCGGTCTTCGACGCGGAGCACGACAACATCACGGCTGCCCTGCGCACGGCCCTGGACGCGCGGGACGCCGTCCGCACGTACCGGTTCGTCAAGGCCCTGTTCTGGTATTGGGCGAACCGGGGGCGCAACGGGCAGCTGGAGACGTTCCTGGGCGCGCTGTCCGCGCTGGGCGACGCGGTGCCGGACGAGGCGCACCGGGCCGTCGAGCTGGTGCGGTCCGCGTTCCGCGCGCAGGAGGTCCACCCGGCCCGGCTGCTCTGGATCTCGCATCAGGCGTTCGCGCCGGACGCCGCCGACCTGGGGGAGGACCGGTTCCGGCAGGCGCTCACCGCGCCCGACCCGTGGGTGCGGGCCAGCGCGAACTGGGCGCACAACTTCATGCTCGTCGAGCAGGGCGTCCTGGATCGCGGCGCGCCGGCCCGGGAGGAGGCGGTGCGCGGCTTCGAGGAGGCCGGCGACCGGTGGGGCCTGGTGATGAGCCTGCTCGCGATCGGGCGGGTGCCGTCGCTGCGCGGCGATTACGCCACCTCGATCGCCGCCTTCGAACGCGCTGTCGCGATCAGCGCCGAGCTCGGCACCGAGGACTACTCCTACTGGACCCGCAACCGGCTGGCGCGGGAGCGGATGCGGGCCGGTGACCTGGACGGCGCGTGGCGTGACCTGCGGGCCATGCGGGACCGGGCGGAGCAGCTCGGGCAGCGGCGGCGGTCGGCGGCGATCCTGTTCAGCGTGGCCGGCTGGCAGCGGCGGGCCGGTGAGCTGGACGCCGCGGAACGGACCCTGGACCTGCTGGAGACCCGGGTGAGCCGGCTGCCGTACCCGGAGCAGATGGCCCGGGATCTGATCGCCGGGACCCGGCTGATGAACCGGCTGGCGGCCGGCACCGCGGCCGAGGCCCGGGAACTGCTGCCGCGCGGGGTGCGGCCGAACGTCACCCGCAACCAGAGCAACGGCCTGGCCTGGGCCGCCGAGCAGCTCGGCGAGCTGCTCGCGCTGGAGAACCGGCCGGTCGACGCGGCCACCGCGCTGGGCTGGAGCGAGGCGATCCGGGGCGCGTTCGACCAGGGGGAGCCGGTCCTGCGGGTGCTCGGCGCGGGGCTGATCGGGACGCTCGGTGAGCCGGAGTACCGGCGGGCGTACCAGGTGGGTGCCCGGCTGCCGCGGCCCGAGGCGCTGGACCGGCTGATCGAGGTGATCAGCCGGCCCAGCGCCTCGTAGGGTTTGTCACCGAGGGTCGCGGCGGAAGACCGACGCGGACCAGAGGTAGCCGACGACCGTGAGGCCGGCGCACCAGGCCACCGCGAGCCAGCCGTTGTAGCCGATCCCGGTGCCCAGCAGCAGGCCGCGCAGCGTCTCGATGGCCGGGGTGAACGGCTGGTACTCGGCGATCGGCTGGAACCAGCCGGGCATCGAGTCGACCGGGACGAACGCGCTGGACAGCAGCGGCAGCAGGATCATCGGCAGCGCGTTGTTGCTGGCCGCCTCGGCGTTCGGGCTGATCAGGCCCATGCCGACCGCGATCCAGGTGAGCCCCAGCGAGAAGATCACCAGGAGCCCGAACGCGGCGAGCCACTCCAGGGCGGTGGCGTCGACCGACCGGAAGCCGATCGCCACCGCGACCGCGCCGACCAGGACCACGCTCGCCACCGACTGCAGGACGCTGCCGGCGACGTGCCCGACCAGCACCGACGGCCGGTGGATGGGCATCGTGCGGAACCGGGCGATGATGCCCTCGGTCATGTCCATGGCGACCGAGACCGCGGTGCCGACCACGGTGCTGCCGACGGTCATCAGCAGCAGACCGGGCACGAGATAGGCCAGGTACGCGGTCCGGTCCGGCGCGCCGCCGGTGATCCCCGCGCTGAACGTGTCGCCGAAGATGTAGACGAACAGCAGCAGCAACATGATCGGCGTGAGCAGCAGGTTCAGTGTCAGCGAGGGATATCGGCGCGCGTGCAGGAGGTTGCGGCGCAGCATCGTGGAGGAGTCGCGGGCGGCGAGGGCGAGGGTATTCATCGGACGACCTCCGTGGACTGGCTTGCGGGCTGGCTGGTCAGGGCGAAGAACACGTCGTCGAGGTCGGGGGTGTGCACGGTCAGTTCGTCCGCCTCGACGCCGGCCGAGTCCAGCCGGTCCAGGACGGCGCGCAGCTGACGCTGGCTGCCGTCGCTGGCGACCTGCAGCGTCAGCCCTTCGTCGTCCCGGTTCGCGTCGGGCAGCGCGGCGGCGGCGTGGCGATAGGCGGCCGGGTCGGTGAACCGCAACTGCACGTGACCGCCGGGAACGAGCCGTTTCAGCTGCTCGGCGGTGCCCTCCGCGGCGATCCTGCCGTGGTTGAGCACGGCGATGCGGTCGGCGAGCTCGTCAGCCTCCTCGAGGTACTGGGTGGTGAGGAAGACCGTGACGCCGTCCGCTACCAGCTGCCGGATGATCTGCCACATGTTGTGCCGGCTGCGCGGGTCCAGGCCGGTGGTCGGCTCGTCCAGGAAGATGATGCGCGGGCTCCCGACCAGCGTCATCGCGATGTCGAGACGGCGTTTCATGCCGCCGGAGTAGGTGGACGCCGGCTTGCCGGCCGCCTCGGCCAGGTCGAAGCGCGCCAGCAGTTCGGCGGCGGTGCGCCGGCCCTCCCGCCGGGAGAGGTGGTGCAGATCCGCCATGAGCAGCATGTTCTCCTCGCCGGTGATCAGACCGTCGACGGCGGAGAACTGCCCGGTCACACCGATCGCGGCGCGGACCGCCGGCCCCTCGGTGACCAGGTCGTGCCCGCCCACGCTGATCTCACCGCCATCGGGCGAGATCAGCGTGGAGAGGATCTTCACGGCGGTGGTCTTGCCGGCCCCGTTCGGACCGAGAAGAGCAAAGATCGTTCCTTCCGGTACGGCTAGATCGACGCCGTCCAGCACGGTCTTCTCGCCGTAGGACTTGCGCAGCCCGTTCGCTGCGATGGCCAGGTCGGACATCACGATTCTCCTTCGGGGCTCAGAGGCTGCGGGCGACGATGTCGCCGTACGCGGTGGTGGCCTTGATCTCGAGCTCGGTGGTGCCGTCGTTGCGGAGGCTGTTGGTGATCCGGCCGTAGGAGGTGCCGGCGTCGAGCGCGGCGGAGACGCCCCGGGCCGCGCCGACGGTGATCGCTCCGGCCTGGGTGGTCAGCACGACAGTGCCGCTGACCGCCTCGGTGATCCGGATGTCGCCCTTGGTGGCGCTGATCTCCGCGGGCCCGGTGAGCCGGCCGACCGTGACGTCACCGGCGGCGACCGTGACACGGGCGCTGCCGGCCTCGGCGATGCCGACCGTGGCCAGCGACGCCTCGACGGCGATGTCGGCGAGCGGGCCCTCGCTGCGGAACTGGGCGTCAGCGGCCTTCACCGTGAGACGGGAGCCGGCCGGCAGCTGGACGGTGACCTGGATGTATCCGGAGTGGCCGAGGATCCGGTCGCGGGCGGCGGTGTTCTCGATGCGCAGGACGCCGTTGTCGTACCCGACGGTGGTCTCCTCGGCGGCCTGCACGTCGCGGCGCTTGCCGGCGTCCGCCGGGGCGATCTCGACGGTGGTGTCGGTGCGGTCGCCGGCGACGAACCGGATGTGCCCGGCCGGGATGTCCAGGACGGCGGCGATCGGGGCGGTGGTGTCGAACGTGTGCATTGATGTGCTCCTCAGTGAGCGGCGGTCCTGCCGTGTGAGGAGAACTCTGACGGGGAGCGCTGATGCGGCTCTGACAGCGCGCTGACACGCCCGGTCAGCCGGTGTCAACGGGTCTCATCCGGCTGACAGCCGTTTGGGGCGGCGCGCGGTGGGCACACCGATGTCATGGGTTTCATGGATAAGGCGAAGGATTTCGCGGACGACCACGACAAGCAGGTTGACCAGGGCATCGAGAAGGCCGGTGACCAGGTCGACGAGCGTACCGGCCAGAAGCACTCAGGGCAGGTCGACAAGGGTGTGGACGCGGCACAGCAGCGCACCGGCGCCGGCGACACCCAGCAGTGACGATTCTGCGAAACAGCCCCGCACCAGCGGTGCGGGGCTGTTTCACTGCCAGGGGCGCAGGCAGTAAGTGATCATGTCGAGCCGGCGGTCCGGATCGGCCGGCGCCGTGCCGATCACGGCGTGCACCTGCTGGCCGGCGGCGATCGCCTGAAGCACCTCGATCACCCGATCGATCGGGGTCTCCGGGCGCAGCGTACGGTCGGCGATCGCCTCGCCCAGGTGCCGGCGCATCAGCTCGGCCCAGTGGACGCCGACGTCGAGCCGGGCAGCGGTGATCCCGTCGCCCTCGGCGAGCCGGCCCCAGAAGCCGACGACCACATAGGCCTCGTCGAAGGTCTCCTTCTGCAGCGGCAGGATCTCGCGGAACATCGCGTAGAGCGCGTCCAGCCCACGCAGCCCGGCGGTGGCGGCGGCGATACGGCTGTTCGTGCGGTCCACGATGCGCTGATAGGCGCCGGCCGCGATCGCGTCGAAGCCCTCGAAGTAGTGCCAGAGGGTGCCGACACCGACACCGAGCTCGGCGGCGATGGCGCGGCTGGTGGCCGCGGGTAGCCCGTCGCGGGCGACAACGGTCAGGTACGCCTCGACGATCTCGGCACGTCGCTGGTCGTGGTCGACGATCTTGGGCATGCCCGAGAGGCTACTCGGCCCCGATCACGATGAGCCCGATCGCGATGAACCCGGGCGCGGGGGTTACGGCTGCAGGGGGAGGATCGCGCAGGTGGACGGCGCCGGCAGGCCCGCCAGCCGCAGCGACAGCCAGTCGATCGCCGGGCCCTGGTCGGTGAGCAGCGGTCCGAAGTGGTTGATCAGCGGGCTGCCGGTCCTCGGCAGGCTGACCGGGGCGTAGACCACCTTGCCGCCGCGGCCGCACCAGCCGGCCGCCATGGCCCGGGCCTGACCGTGCGGCACCAGGTTGTCGTTGACGCCTGTCGCCACGCGCACCACACCCGCCGGCTTGCGGGTGCCGATCCGCTGCGCGGCCAGGTACGCCCGCAGTTCCGGCTCGGCCTCGATGATCTCCGTGACGGATTGCCCGGTCGTGGTCCAGCCGGTGGTGCGTTTGCCGGCGTACCCGAAGATCGCGTCACCGACGCACATGGTGGACAGGTCCCGGAGCGCGGCCCGCCCGGCGTCGCTGAGATAGGCGTCGAGCAGGTCCCGCAGGGCCGGCTGCGACTGGACGAACCCGTTGACCGACCAGCCCAGCGCGCCCAGCAGCTCACTGCCGTCGATCGCCTCGGTCACCTCGGCCAGGTCGGCCGGCGGGGCGCCCGCGTAGGTGGCCTTGAGCGGCACCTCCGGCGCGTAGGAGGCGAGCAGCTCGGCCGCCGCCGCGACGGCGCCGCCACCCTGGCTGTACCCGTAGAATCCGACCGCCGACTTCGCGGTGATCGACGTGCCGGGCAGCGCGGCGGCGGCCCGGGCGGCGTCCAGCACGGCGTGGCCGGAGTCGACCCGGTTCACGTACGTGTGCAGCCGGTCGGTGGCGCCCAGCCCGGGATAGTCGGTCTGCACGACGGCGATGCCCTTGGCGAGCAGCCGGTACATGGCGAGGACCTCGTACCCGATCGAGACCGTGGTCTGTCCCTGGTCGACGCCGAGGACGAGGCCGCGTTGCAGGGCGAGCGACGTGGAACACTGGTCGCCCTGACCCATCGTGCCCGGCGCCAGCACGACCAGCGGACGCGCTCCCGGACCCTTCCACGCGGCGGCCGGTTCGAGGTAGGCGCCGGTCACGGCGACCGGGCCGCCGGTGGAGTCGGTGGACTTGTACATGATCCGGGTGGCGCGGCCGGGGAGCGTGCCGGTGATGCCCGGCAGGGACAGCGCGAGCGGGAGCGGCTCGGTGCGGACCAGCGTGCCGTTGGCCGCCGGGAGCGTGGCGGGCGGCGTGTAGAAGGCGGGAATCGTGACACCGCGCGAGGTGACGGTGTCCGCGGCGGCGGCGGCGTGCGCCGCGTCCGCTTGCGCGGCGCCGGCGGGGAGTGGGGCGAGTACGGCGGCGGTCGTGGCGCTGACCAGCGCGGCGAGGATGCGGGAACGTGCGGGCATGGCGGCCTCCGGGGTGGCTCGGCGACGCAGTTACCGGACGGTAACCAGGCGTACCGAGACATTCCAGGGCCTTCATTTCTCACTCCGGTGGCCCGGCGGGGTGGCGTTGCCGAGGTTTGCCGATGTCCGACTGGTGCTTACTGCTGGCGCGGAGAGCTTCCGGCAGCACTGACCCTGTTGGCTGATACCCGCCGCTCGGTAGTGCGCCGATGCGGACGCGCGTCACGGTCGGTCGCCCCTGACCGTGGAGCGCTGGAGTTTTCGTCATTCTGTGGGGCCTGGGACGTCCGCGGGTTTCCGTGCAGCGCCGCGTTGACCGTGGTCGTCGGCACGCTGGGTGACAACGGTTCGTGTTGCCGGGCGGTCCGGCCCCGATTTCGGCTGGCCTCGCAGCGGTGATGACGCACGCAAGCCGATGACGTGCGCCAGCCGTCACGGCCGCAGGGTGACCGCCGCCCGGAGGGAGCCGTCCATCTCGAACGGCACCGACTCGTGCTCGTGGACCACCAGCCAGCGTCCACCGACCCGCCGTAACCCCAGCGTCACCCGGAACCAGAGCCGGAATCCCTCCTCCGAGCCCCGCGGCGTCGCGGACAGGCAATCGATGCTCGTCGCAAACGCCACCTCCCCGTCCACGGTGATCTCCAACTGCGTCACCTCCCGGCGCGGCGGCTCCCGGAACGTCGCGATCCAGGCCTTGAACGCCGCCGGATCCCGCGCGTCGCCCGGCTGCCGCAGCGGCGGGGCGAGGTTGTAATCGACGAACGTGTCGGCATAGTGCGACAGGACGGCTTCGGCGTCGCCGGTCTCGAGCAGGGCGGCCTTGCGTTCGATGACTTCCCGGATCTCGTTCATGACGGGACGTCGAAACCCGCCCCGCCGGTTTCGACATCTCAGCGAGAAGAGAAAAGCGGAAGAGAATCGAGAAGAGAGGGAATCGAGTGAAATACCTGATCCTGATCCAGTCCAACCCGCAGTCCCTCGCGGTCTGGGAGACGCTGACCGACCAGCAGCGCACCGACTTCGGCCTCGGCCACCTCCGGCTCACCGAGGAGATGCGGGAGGCCGGCGTGCTGGTGGCCGGTGAAGGGCTCGGCGATCCGGCGCTGGCCACCCAGGTCTCCGTCCGGGACGGCGAGACGATCACCTCGGACGGCCCGTTCGCCGAGGTCAAGGAGCATCTGGCCGGCTTCTACCTGATCGACGTCGCGGATCTCGGCGAGGCGGTGGCCTGGGCCGCGAAGACGCCGGACGCGGCCTACACGCGAGTCGAGGTGCGGCCGGTCCTGGACATGAGCGGATGGGAGTTCTGACCGGGCTGCCGGACCTGCTGCGCGAGCTGGCCCCGCAGGTCCTGGCCGCGGTGGTGCGCCGCTACGGCGATTTCGACGCGTGCGAGGACGCGGTCCAGGAGGCGCTGCTGGCGGCCGCGCGGCAGTGGCCGGGGGAGGGCGTTCCCGCGCAGCCGCGGAACTGGCTGATCACCGTCGCCGGTCGCCGCCGGGTGGAGCTGCTGCGCAACGAGGCGGCCCGGCGCCGTCGCGAGGAGGCGGTGTGGCACGAGCCGGCGCCGGCGCCGCGCGGTGACGACGAGCTCGCTTTGCTGCTGCTCTGCTGCCATCCCGCGCTCTCCGTGCCGGCGCAGATCACGCTCACCCTGCGGGCGGCCGGCGGGCTCACGACGGCCGAGATCGCCCGGGCGCTGCTGCTTCCGGAGGCCACGGTGGGCCAGCGGATCAGCCGCGCCAAGAAGCGGATCCGCGACACCGGCACGCGGTTCGCGATGCCCGCGCCGAACGAGATCGGCGACCGTCTCGGTGCGGTGCGTCACGTGCTCTATCTGATCTTCAACGAGGGCTACACCGCGAGCTCGGGCGAGCTGTTGCACCGGGTCGAGCTCACCCGGGAGGCGATCCGGCTGACCCGCCAGCTGCACCGGTCGCTGCCGGAGGACGGCGAGGTGGCCGGTCTGCTGGCGTTGATGCTGTTCACCGACGCGCGCCGGCCCGCGCGCACCGGTCCGGGCGGTGCACTGATCCCGCTTGCCGAGCAGGACCGCGGACGATGGGACGCGGCGTTGATCAGTGAGGGCGTGGCGATCCTCACCCGTACCCTGTCGCGGTCCTTGATCGGACCCTTTCAACTGCAGGCCGCGATCGCGGCGGTGCACGACGAGGCGACGCGGCCCGAGGACACCGATTGGCCACAAATCACGATTTTGTACGGGATATTGCACGCGCTCGCCCCCAGCCCGATGGTGACCCTGAACCGCATCGTGGCCCGGTCCATGGTCGACGGTCCGGCCGCCGGGCTCGCCGCCCTGGACGAGCTGGCCGGCGACCCGGTGCTGGGCCCGCACCACCGGACCGCTGCGGTGCGCGCCCACCTGCTGGAGATGGCCGGCGCGGCGGCCGAGGCGCGGGAGCAGTACCGGACGGCGGCGCGGCTCACCCTCAGCCGTCCGGAACAGCGCTATCTCGAGGCGCGGGCGGCGCGGATTGTCGTACCCGGGCTCTAGGTTCTCGGGTGTGCCTAGATGATCGACATCGGGTCGGGCGGGAAGAGTTCGTGCCCGGCCCACGGGTCGACCGCTTCCGGATAGTCGGGATCCGCCGGCCGCGATGCCGCGTGAGCCGAAGCCGGCGTCGCGGCGACCGGGCCGGCGTGGGCCGCTGGGTCGGCCAACCGGCTGCGTTCCTCGGTCAACCGGGTGCGTTCGCCGGTCGGCCGGGTGCGTTCGCCGGTCGGCCGAGCGCGTTCGTCGGTCAGCCGGGCGCGTTCCTCTGTCAGCCTGGCTCGGGCGGCGGCGAAGACCGGCCCGGTCAGGCCGGCCAGGGGCTCGTCGCGCCAGAGCGCGAGCGCCTCCCGAGTCAGCTCACCCGCCGCGTCCGGGTCGCCGGTCCGCTGAGCCTGCCGGGCCCGGGTCAGCGCGGCGCGGAAGACCTCGGCGTCGACGGCGTTCGCACCCGGGCGGATCACATAGCCGCCGCCGTCCAGCGCGATCAGCGACGTGCGCGCCGGGTCGAGGGCCCGGCGCAGGCCACCGATGAACCGCTGCACCACGTCGACGCCGTTCTCCGGTGGATCGCCGCCCCACAGCGCGCCGATGATCTCCGGCATTCCCACCGGCGTGCCGGCGTTGAGCAGCAGGATCGCGAGGACCGCCCGCTGCTTGATCGGGCCGAGGTCGATCGGCTCACCGTCGCGGAACGCGCGGACCGGACCGAGGATCTCGAAACGCAGCATCCCGAAATCCTCCAGCGAGCACATACCCTCGGCACACACGAACTCAGCGAGCACGAGCAGCATAACGGCGGGGGTGGCCATGGACCTGGCGGACGACACACTCACGGATTACCTGCGGCGGCTCGCACTGCCCGGATTCGCCGACATCCACGTCCATTTCATGCCGGAGCGGGTGCTGCACAAGGTGTGGCACTACTTCGACACGTTCCCGCCGCGGCGTGGTCTGCGGTGGCCGATTCACTACCGCGAGGACGAGCGGACCCGCTTGAGCATTCTGCGCCGGCTCGGCGTGGTGACATTCACGGCCCTGGTGTACGCACACAAACCCGGCATGTCGGCGTGGCTCAACGACTGGTGCCGTGAGTTCACGGCCGGAGTGCCCGGCTGTGTCCCGTCGGCGACGTTCTTCCCGGAGCCCGGCGTCGGCGCCTACGTCCGGGAAGCCCTCGATCACGGCGCCCGGGTGTTCAAGTCGCATCTGCAGGTCGGCGGCTACGACCCCGGTGATCCGCTGCTCGATCCGGTGTGGGGGATGCTGGCCGAGGCCGGCGTGCCGGTCGTCTGCCACTGCGGCAGCGGCCCGACTCCCGGCGCGTTCACCGGGCCGGGCCCGATCAGCGAGGTGCTCGCCCGGCATCCGTCGCTGACGCTGGTCGTCGCGCACTGCGGCAGCCCGGAGTACGCCGCCTTCCTCGACCTGGCCGCCGCCCATCCGCGCGTGCATCTCGACACCACGATGGCGTTCACCGATTTCCTGAACGGCCTGGCCCCGTACCCGAAGGATCTGGTGCCGAAGCTGGCGGATCTGGGTGATCGCATCGTCCTCGGCAGCGACTTTCCCAACATCCCGTACCCGTACGCGCACCAGATCGAGGTGCTGGACCGGCTCGGGCTCGGTGACGACTGGCTGCGGGCCGTCCTGCACGACAACGGCGCCCGGTTGCTGACGTCGTGAGAGCGTTGATCGTCCGCGGCGGATGGGCGGGCCATGAGCCGGTCGCGTGCACCGAGATGTTCCGCGGCTTCCTCGCCGGCAGCGGGTTCAGCGTGCGGGTCGCGGAGAGCCTCGACGTCTACACCGATCCCGCCGCGCTCGCCGGCGCCGACCTGGTCGTCCAGTGCTGCCACGTCGACCCGACCCTGGAGGTGCTCGCCACGACCACGTTCACCGGCGATCACGACGCGCCGGAGACGGCCGGGGCGGTGATGCCGGTGGCGTGGACCCGCCGGTTCGGGCGGGGCGCGTCTTCGTGTGCACGCTCGGCCACGGCCCGGCCGACCTGGCCGTCCCGCAGACCCGGACGATCGTCGAACGCGGCCTGCTCTGGGCGGCCGGTGACTGACAGAAGATGTCAGTGGAGGGGGGCCATGATCGCTCTCGTGAACGACTTCGATTTTTTCCTCGGCTCCTGGAACGTGGTCAACCGCCGCCTCACGAAACTCTTCGCGGGCAGCGACGACTGGTACTCGTTCCCCGGCACCTCCACCTGCCACCAGGTCTTCGGCGGTGGCGGCAACTTCGACGAGATCGACTTTCCGACGCTCGGTTTCCGGGGGTGCACGCTGCGCCTGTTCGACGTCGAGCGCCGCGAATGGTCCCTGTACTGGGCCGACAGCCGTACCGGTGTGCTCGGCGCCCCGGTGGTGGGTGTCTTCGCCGACGGCCGTGGCGACTTCTACGGCGACGACATCCTGGACGGTCAGCCGATCCGGGCGCACTACATCTGGTCGGACATCACGCCTGACTCGGCGCGGTGGGAGCAGGAGTTCTCCGCCGACGGCGGGCGGACCTGGGAGTCCAACTGGGTCATGGAGTTCAGCCGCCGGTCCTGATCAGCGCGGGCCGGCCTTCAGCAGCGCCCACACGGTCTTGCCGCCGTCCGTTGCCGTCGCGCCCCAGTGGGTGGCCACCGCCGCCACGATCCGCAGGCCCCGGCCCGAGCCGGGCAGCATGATCGTGCTGGTCGGCGGCGGCTGCTCGGTGATCCGCGGCAGCCGGCTGTCGCCGTCCTGGACGGAGATCCGCAGATAGCGGCCGGTGTACGCGGTGAGCAGGTCGAACGCGGTGCCGGCGTGCGTGACCGCGTTGGTCGCCAGCTCGGAGGAGATCAGCTGCGCGGTGTCGCGCAGCTGGTCCAGGCCCCAGCCGGTGCACGCCTCGCCGAGCAGGCCGCGCGCGCCGCCGACGCTCGCCGGGACGGGCGGAAACGACTGCCGCATCCGGCGCGGCACGTAGGCGCGCGCCACCAGCTGGGCTTCGGACTGATGCTCGTAGAGGGCGACGAACGTGCGGTAGGCCGCGAAGTCCCGCCGCAGGGCCGGGTCGTCGACGCACAGCAGGACCGGGACGCCCCAGGTGTTCAGGGCGTTGTGGGCGAGCGTCGGGAAGAGGCTCAACCGGTTGACGCCGTCGTGGCTGAGCTGGGCGAGGTCGACGATCACCACGGTGGGGCACTCGGCCACGGCCGTGCCGATCACGCTGCGTATCGCCGGTGAGCTGGCCTGATTCAGTTCGCCGGTGACCCGTACCGTGGTGATCCCGGTGTCGAGGCTCCGCTCCACCGATGTCTTCATGTTGGCAATCCCGACTGTGACTGGTGGCTCGCCCCCATACTCAACGCTTGCCGCTGCCTCCCGGCAAGCCATCGGGGGTGGGACCCCGCGGGTCTTTCCTCGTCGCCCCGCCCTGAGGCCGTCACCGATTCCCGGCGGCTGCGGTGGCGGCCCCGGTAGCCTTGAGCTGCGAATCTGTGACGGCTGGGAGGCGATGGCCGTGGAGGACGCCCCGGTCCGGCGGAGCTTGTGGGTGTGCGCGGTCGCGGTGCTCACTGTCGCCCTCGCTGTGGTGCCGGTCGCCGATCATCGGCTGGCCGTCCACTCGTACCTGATGGTCGCGTTCTTGGTCTTGATGGTGGCGGGCGATCTGCTGACCGCGCATCTGCTGAGGCAGCAGTTCCTGGCCGGTGGCCGGCTGGCGACGCTGGGCCTGTCGTCGGCCTACCTCTACTCCGCCCTGGTGATGGTGGTGTACGCCGTCGTCTCGGCAAAAATCCAGCGCGCGGGCGTGGAGTCGACGTGGGCCGAGGTCTGCGGCCCGTGGCTCTTCCTCGCGGTCCTGTCCGGGTTCCCGCTGCTGGTGGCGACGTTGTCGGCGGGGCGGAGCGGGGTGCCCCGCACCCGGCGGCGGATCGTCGCCGCCGCGGCGACAGTGGCCGTCCTCACGCTCACGGCCGCGGTGGCGGGCACCGTCGTCGCCGGCGCGGGCCGGCTGCCCCGGATCTATCAGGGCGGTACGCCGACGGAGGCCGGCCGGTGGGCGGTGTGCGTGGCGCTGGTGATCGCGGCGGCCGGCCTGCTGACGGTGATCCGGAACCTGCGCCACCGCCCCCGCGTGGAACAGTGGGTGGTGGTGGCGCTCAGCGCGTCGCTGGCCACCACGATCCTGTTCCTCGCCGGGCCGCAGCGCTACACGCTGGGCTATTACGTGGCGCGCGTGACGATGCTGGTCTCCTCCGGAGTGGTGCTGCTGGCTCTGCTCGCCGAGACCGCGCACCTCTACCGCCGGCTCTCGGCGGCCCACGAGGATCTGGACCACGCGCACCGCGAGCTGAGCCGCCGGGCCGAGGACCTGGAGGCCGCGGGCGCGTGGAAGAGCGACATCATCGCCACTCTCACCCACGAGATCAACCAGCCGCTGGCGGTCATCTCGGCGTACTCCGAGGAACTGACCCAGGAGTGGGACACCACCACCGACAGCGAACGCCGCGCCGCGGTCCAGGCGCTGGGCAACCGCGTCGACCAGCTGCTCGACATGGCTGCCCACCTGCTGGCGCTCTGTCGGGCCGAGCCGGGCGAGATCCGTACCGAGCCGGTCGCCGTGCCGGTGGAGAAGGCGCTGGCCCGGGCCACCGACAACCTGACCAAGCAGGCCCGGACGCGGGTCACCGTCGGCCCCGCCCCGCCCGGCGCGGCCGTCTGGGCGGACCCGGTGCACCTGCACGAGGTGCTGACCAACTTCATCACGAACGCGGTGAAGTACAGCCCCGGCGGCATCCACGTCTCGGCGGCGCTGGACAGCGTGGGTGCCGAGGTCCGGTTCGCCGTCACCGACGAGGGCAACGGGGTGCCGCCGGACTTCGTCGAGCACCTGTTCGACCGATTCACCCAGGCCGAGCAGCCCGGCGAGGCGCGAACCGGGGCCGGGTTCGGCCTCTACCTGTCCCGGCTGCTCGCCGAGGCCAACCACGGTCAGGTCTGGTACGAGGCGGTGGTGCCGCACGGCAGCCGGTTCCTGCTGCGCCTGCCCTGCGCGCAGCGGCACCCGTCGCTGCGCCTGGTGGACGGCGACCTACCGGACGAGTTCTCGGCCACCCGCCAGTGACAGCGTCTGCCCGTTGACGTGACCGTTCGCCGCGGAGGCCAGGTAGGTGATCGCGGAGGCGACGTCCCCGGGCGTGCAGATCCTCGGACGGCGAGCACCCGTGCCGCGGTCTCGAGCGCGCCCTTCGCCGTGGCGTAGGCGAGCGGTCCCGCCATCGGCTGCTCGACGATGTCGGTCGACACCACGACGACTCGTCGAACTGCTGGAGAAGGTGCGCGGGAACCTCCTCACCCTCACCGCCGATTCCTGAGTACGGTCCACCGCTCGCTCGGGCGCCGCTGTTAGCCTCCGTGGGTGAGTTCTCTGTACGACTATTTCCGGGCGCCGGGTGCGGCAGCGATTCGCGAGCACATGGACGAGAACGAGGCCGACTCGCCGGTGCCGGACACGTTCGACGGCATCCAGCTGAAAACCATCGACCCGTCCGTGATCCTCAGCCAGCTGATCGCTTCCGCGATGGGCCGGGAATGGGGTACGGACCTGGTCGACGACCGCCTGGTCTGGCCGGAGGACGGGGAGCAGGATCTGGAGCACGAGGGCCCGTGGGTCACGGCTCTCAACGACCGGTGCCGGGACGTGCTCGCCGGGATCACCGCGGATCGCGTGCCGGAGCTGGCCGAGCAGTGGGCGACGGTCGAGGAGTTCGGCGGGTACGGCGACGCGGACTATCTGCGTGACGTGATCACCGATTTCGTCGCCCTGGCGATCCGGGCGCGTGAGCGGGGCGAGTCGCTGTACTGCTGGATGACCGTTTAGTCCCGCTTTGCTCCACCTGAGGGGCGGTCGGGTCTTCCCGCCCCTGGGGGCGGGCCGGCTGGTGCAACGAATCCCCCGCGTTCCCGTCCCACCCCGGCCACGGCGTGCGCATGGGTTTGTCACGGCTGGTGATCGGTCGGGTTGGAGGGCTGCTGCTTTGTCATGTGGTGGGGCCTGGGGCGTCCGCGCCTTTCCGCGAAGCGCCGGCTTTACCTCGGATGCCGGCACGCGGCGTGACGATCACGGGCGTTGACCGGTGGTCGCGCCGGAACGCCGGCCGAAACGTCACGTACTCGGGGCGCGTCCTCGCCACAGCGCTGACTCCGGCTAATTTACTGTAGGAAAGCCCCGCTACCAGCAGATATTCGGCCTCGGCCCGCGCCCCCGCGTGCACCGCCGGCCCCGCGCCCCCGCGCCCCCGCGTGCACCGCCGGCCCCGCGCCCCCGCGCCCCCGCGTGCACCGCCGGCCCCGCGCCGGCGTCCTGCGGCTGGCACCTCGCACCTGGTACCTCCTGCCTCGCCGATCTTGGAACCCGCCGCCCCGGCCGTAGCCCACACATGTGATCAAGCCCGGGTAACCGCTCTGGCCTACGGCTGGCGCCACCCGGCCGTAGCTCAGGCATGTGATCAAGCCCGGGTAACCGCTCTGGCCTACGGCCGGCGCCACCCGGCCGTAGCTCAAGCGTGTGATCAAGCCCGGGTAACCGCTCTGGCCTACGGCCGGCACCACCCATGACCACCAGCCGACATCGGAAGCTCCACGATCCACCACCGCGAGGCCGCCACCCGCCCGTTTCGCGGTAATGGCAAATATTGTCGGCTGCCTCAACCCGTTGACCACGCGACCCCGCCCCCCGCGAACGGCCGGGGGGGTGACGGCTCAAGCGATGACCCGCGCGGACCGGCGGTTCACCCGGACGGGCGCGCCGTCCCGGCCCGATCCCCGGTGGCCAGCCACAGCCAGGTCAGGAAAGCGAGGGAGACGACAGCGGCTATCCCGGCGATACCGGTCAGGAAGCTGAGGCGGCTCGGCTCCGGCGTGGTCGCCACGGTTTCCGAGGTCTTGGCGAGGAGCAGGCCGACCACCGTGACCGGGACGGAGAGCGCGGCGGTGACCAGCAACGGCCACGTGGCGAACCAGCTCGGCCGGCCGGGCGCTGTCCGCCGGCTCCACCTCAGGACGCGGATGCCGAAGATGACGAGCGCGCCCCAGGCGAGCACCACGAGGATGGCGGCGACCGTGTCGCTGGGCCGGTGCCAGCGGGCCCACACGGTGCCGATCGCGATGGCGCCGGTGAATCCGGCGCCGGCCAGGGCGGCGGTTCCCCGTACGGCTTCGGGCAGCACCAGGACCAGCGCGAACGCCATCGCCGCGGCGGCGGTGGTGTGCCCGCTCGGCAGCGAGTTCTCCCACTGGAGGCCGTCGAACGCCGGGCGGTGCAGCCGGCCCTTGAGCACCTGCGTGGTGACGTTGGCGCCGAGCACCAGGATCGCGGCGGCGATCGCCAGGTCGATGCGTCTGCGCAGCGCGCCGATGGCGGCGACGATCACGCAGGCCACCGCGACGCTTCTCATGTTGG
Organism: Actinoplanes sp. NPDC023936; assembly: GCF_040639325.1. Lineage (NCBI taxonomy): Bacteria > Bacillati > Actinomycetota > Actinomycetes > Micromonosporales > Micromonosporaceae > Actinoplanes > Actinoplanes sp. NPDC023936. The sequence goes on from NZ_JBEZZR010000035.1 coordinate 25,805, forward strand.
TGGCGTCGAGGGCGTTGCTGAGGAGGCCGGCCAGTCGCGGATGCTGGACGTCGGTGCCCAGCATCGCCGCGGTGTCCAGCAACTGCCCGGAGATCGTGCGGACGAACACGTGGTAGGTGACCAGGGCGCTGAGCCCGGCTAGAACGCTGATGACCAGCGGACCCAGCAGATGCACGACGGCGGATGGGCGGCCGCCGCGCCGGGTGCCCCCGGGGCTCAGCATGGTCATCAGATGGTCGCCTCCCCGCGTGCCGAACGATCGAGCGTAGGCCTCCCGGTCAAGCCGGGTGACGTCAGGAGGGCCGGAACTCGCCGGTCAGAGGCGGATCTCGGAGGTGAACGCCCGGTCCTCGAGCCCGGTGTACTCGGTCATCGTGCACTCGCCGTCGTCGTTGATGGCGTGCACGATCACCGCGATCGCGCTGTCGTCCACGAAACGTAGCGTGAACACCGGATCTATCCCGTGCAGGAAGGTGAACGCCTCGAGGGCGTCTGCGCCCTCCTCGGCCAGCCGGCCGTGCGCGGTCCAGCCGGACTCGGAGCCGGCCGGGACGATGACGACGGAGATCTGGGCGCCGAACAGGTTCGTGGACGGGTTGGCCCACCAATCGAGCCAACATCGGCCCGTGAAGCGATCCATACCCCATTGTGGATCGTCGGCGGCCTTGTCGCCTGCCCATGACACACGTCCTGCTGCGGATCGCTGACCGCGAACAAGATCGGGTAGCCTCAGTTGATCTTTGGCTAAGGAGCACGGCAATCAGTAGTCCCGGCACGGCGATCCTGCGCAGAGCGGTCGCGCGCAACGGCAAGCGCCTCTGGACCGGCACCGCCCTGGCCGGCGTCTACCAGTTCTGCGCCGCCCTCATCCCGATCCTGATCGGCGTGATCGTCGACCGGGCGGTCGGCACCGGCGACGTGGTCGCGCTGGTCACCTGGATCGCGATCCTCGCGCTGTTGTTCCTGGTCCTGACCCTGACCTACCGGTTCGGGGCACGGCAGCTGCAGCGGGCCATCGCCGAGGAGGGCCATCGGCTGCGGGTCGAGGTCGCCGCGAAGATCCTGCACCCGCGCGGACTGCGCACCGACCGGCACACCGGTGACCTGCTCACCGTCTCGACCTCGGACGCCGACCTCACGTCGTACGTGCTCGACCACATCCCGCGCATCACCAGCTCCCTGGTGGCGGCCACGGTCAGCGCCGGCACGCTGCTGCTGATCTCCCGCCCGCTCGGGCTGATCGTGCTGGTCGCGACGCCTGTCGTGCTGGCGGTGCTCAACCTCACCGCGCCGCTGATCGCGCGGCGCGTCGCCGACCAGCAGGAACAGTCCGGCCGGGCCACCTCGCTGGCGACCGACCTGGTCACCGGGCTGCGGCCGCTGCGCGGGATCGGGGCGCAGGACGCCGCCGCCGAGCGCTACCGGGTGGTGAGCCGGCGCTCGCTGGCGGCCACGGTGCGCGCGGCCCGCACCCAGAACGCGTACCTGAGCGTCTCCACCACGCTGAGCACGCTGCTGGCCGGCGGCATCGCGATCGCCGCGGGCTGGTTCGCGCTGACCGGCCGGATCACGATCGGCGAGTTCATCACGGTGATCGGCTCGGCGCAGTTCCTGATCGAGCCGTTCGGCGTGCTCGCGGTCGTGCCGAGCTGGTTCGCCGCCTCCCGCGCGGCAGCGAACCGGGTCGCGTCGGTGACCGAGGCCGGCCTGGTCCTGCCCGACGGCGCCGCGGAACCCGCCGGCACGCGCTGTGAGCTGCGTCTTTCCGGTGTCACAGCGGGTTCGCTGGCCGGGCTCGATCTGCACGTGCGCTCGGGTGAGTTCGTCGGTGTGGTCGCCCGGCGGCCCGCCGACGCGGAGACCCTGGTGCGACTGCTGACCCTTCCCCAGGGGTACGGCGGTGACATCCTCCTCGGCGATCAGCGGCTGGAGTCGGTGGACCGTTCGCACGCCCGCCGCCTGCTGCACGTCGAACCGCACCGCACCGACCTGTTCACCGGCACCCTCGCGTCGAACATCGACATCCGCGGCGAGGGCGGCGAGCGGCTCACCGAGGCGCTGCGTGCCGCCGCGGCCGACGAGGTCGCGGCGGCCGGTCTCGACGCGCCGATCAGCGAACGCGGCGCGAACCTCTCCGGCGGCCAGCGCCAGCGCGTCGCCCTGGCCCGGGCCCTGCTCGCCCGGCCGCCGCTGCTCGTGCTGCATGACCCGACCACCGCCGTCGACGCGATGACCGAGCACGCCATCGCCGGTGGCATCCGCGCGCTGCGGCACGGGCCGGACGCCGGTTACGGCACGGTGGTGATCACCAGCAGTCCGGCGCTGCTCGCGGTCACCGACCGGGTCGTCGTGATCGGCGACGGCACGGTCGTGGCGGAGGGGTCGCACGCCGAGCTCAGCGCCGCCGACGAGAGCTACCGTCGGACGGTGCTGCGATGACGGCCCAGTTGCTGCCGGTGGCCGGCGCCGACCAGACCCGGTCGTGGCTCGCCGCCGAACTGCGGGCACGCGCGGGCTCGGCGGTGTTCACGCTGGTGGCCGGGCTGCTCGCGGCCGGCGCGGCGATCGTTCCGGCGTACGCGCTGGGCCTGCTCGTCGACCGGATCCGCGCTGGTGGCGACGCCGCGGCGATCCTGCCGCCCGCGGTGGCGATCGTGGCCGCCGCGGTGGTCGGCGGCGTCGCGACCGGCGCCTCCGGCTACCTGATCAGCCGGTTGGGCTCCCGGATCCTCGCCGACCTGCGGGAACGCACCGTGGAGACGGCTCTGCGCCTGCCCGCGCTGGTGCTCGACCGGGCCGGGCGTGGTGACCTGCTCGCCCGGGTGAGCGCGGACGTCACCGCCATCGAGAAGGCCGTCTCGGACGTGCTGCCCGGCATGATCTCGGCGCTGCTGCTGGCGGCGCTGAGCCTCGCCGCGATGCTGGGCATCGACTGGCGGCTCGGGCTGGCGGGCGCGGTCGCGGTCCCGTTCTACGTGGTGGCGCTGCGCTGGTACCTGCCGCGCGCCGCACCCTCGTACGCGGCGGAACGGGTCGCCATCGCCGCCCGGTCCCAGCTGTACGTCGAGGGCATGCAGGGCATCCGTACGGTCCACACCTACCACCTGGAGGATCGCCACCTCGCCGGCATCGAGGACGCGTCGGCCCGCGCCCGGGACATCTCGGTACGGGTCTTCGCCCTCTACACCCGTTTCGTCGGCCGGATCAACCGCGCCGAACTGGCCGGTCTCGGATCGGTGCTGGTGGTGGGCTTCCTGCTGGTCCGGCACGGCGCCGTCACGGTCGGCGAGGTCTCCGCGGCCGCGCTGCTGTTCCACCGGCTCTTCAACCCGGTGATCATCCTGATGGTCACGTTCGACAAGGCCCAGGACGCCGGCGCGAGCCTGGCCCGCCTGGTCGGCGTGCTCGGCATGGACATCGAACATCGCGGTGGCGGAACACCGCCGGCCGGCCGGGAGCTGGTTCTCGAGGACATCACCTTCGGCTACGACGGCGGCAGCCCGGTGCTGCGCGGCGTCTCGCTGACGGTTCAGCCGGGCGAGCTGGTCGCCCTGGTGGGCTCCACCGGCGCGGGCAAGACCACCGCCGCCTCCCTCGCGGCCGGCATCCTGCGGCCGGAGAAGGGGACCGCCACGGTCGGCGGCGTGCCGGTGTCCGAGCTGCCCGCCCGGACGATCGCGATCGTCAGCCAGGAGACCCACGTGTTCACCGGCCCGCTCGCCGAGGATCTCCGGCTGGCCCGCCCGGAGGCGTCCCGGGACGAGGTCGTCGCGGCGCTGGACCGGGTCGGCGCGCTGAGCTGGGCGCGGCACCTTCCGGACGGGCTGGACACGGTGGTCGGCGACGGCGGGCACCAGCTGACGGCGGCGCAGGCCCAGCAGCTCGCGCTGGCCCGCGTGGTGCTGCTGGATCCGCGGGTCGTGGTGCTGGACGAGGCGACCGCCGAAGCGGGCAGCGCCGGCGCCCGCGACCTGGAACAGGCGGCCGCCGCGGCGCTGGAGGGCCGCACCGCGCTGGTGGTCGCGCACCGCCTCACCCAGGCCGCGGCCGCCGACCGGGTCATCGTGATGGACCAGGGCGAGATCGTCGAGAGCGGCACGCACCACGACCTGGTCACGGCCGGCGGCCGGTACGCTCAGCTCTGGGCGGCCTGGTCCGCCCGCGGCGCCGCGACCTGATCCCGCGCGACCTGATCCCGGACGTGGTGGCGGCCGATCGGCAGCATCAGCGGCTTGCCCGAGACCGGATCGGTGATCACCTGGCTGTCCAGGCCGAACACCGCGCGCACGCAGTCCTCGGTGAGCACGCTGGCCGGGTCGCCCGCCGCGTGCAGACTGCCGCCGGCCAGGGCGATCAGATGATCGGCGTACCGGGCGGCCAGGTTCAGGTCGTGCAGCACCATCACGATCGTGGTGCCCCGGTCCGCGTTCAGGTCGGTGAGCAGGTCCAGGACCTCGACCTGATGGCTGACGTCCAGGAACGTGGTCGGCTCGTCCAGCAGCAGCACCTCGGTCTGCTGGGCCAGCGCCATCGCGATCCAGACCCGCTGGCGCTGGCCGCCGGAGAGCTCGTCGACCGCGCGATCGGCCAGCTCGGCGGTGTGCGTGGCGTCGAGCGCGGCGGCCACCGCGAGATCGTCCTGGCGGCTCCAGCGGGACAGGATCCGCTGGTGCGGGTTGCGGCCCCGGCCGACCAGGTCGGCGACCGTGATGCCTTCCGGCGCGATCGGGGACTGGGGGAGGAGCCCGAGCGTGCGGGCCAGCTCCTTGGCCGGCATCCGGTGCACTTCACGGCCGTCCAGCAGGACGTGCCCGGCACGCGGCGCCAGCAGCCGGGACATCGAGCGCAGCAGGGTGGACTTGCCGCAGGCGTTCGCGCCGACGATCGCGGTGATCCGGCCGGGTGGCACGAGCAGGTCGAGACTCTCGATGACGACCCGGTCCCCGTACCCGATGGTCAGCTTTTCCGCCGTCAGCGTGTGGTCAGTGGTCACAGCGAGCCTCCGGCGCGGTTGGTGCGGACGAGCAGATAGATCAGGTACGGGGCCCCGAGGACGCCCGTGACGACCCCGACCGGGTAGCGCACGCTGAACGCGAACTGCCCGACGAAGTCCGCCACCAGCACCAGCACCGCTCCGACCAGGGCGGACGGGATGAGCAGCGAGCCGCCCGGCCCGACCAGGCGAGCGGCGATCGGTCCGGCCAGGAAGGCCACGAACGCGATCGGGCCGGTGGCCGAGGTGGCGAACGCGATGAGACCCACTGCCGCGACGATCGCGATCAGACGGGTACGTTCGAGCCGGGTCCCGAGAGCCGCCGCGGTGTCGTCACCGAGCCGCAGCATGGTGAGGTTGCGCGACTGCGCCAGCAGCACCGGGCCGAGCACCAGCAGCGCCAGCAGCACCGGGACGGTCTCGTCCCAGGTCGAGCCGTTGAGGCTGCCGTTGAGCCAGCGCATCGCGGCCTGCAGGTCCCACTGCCCGGCCTGGTTGAGGACGTACGCGGTGGCGCTGTCCAGCATCGCGGCCATGCCGATGCCGATCAGCACCAGCCGGGTGCCGGCCACGCCGTCCTTGAACGACAGCACGTAGATGATCACCGCGACGCCGAGCCCGGCCACGATCGCGAACACCGACACCCCGGCCTCGCCGAGATTCAGCACGATGATCGCGAATGCCGCGGCGGCGCTCGCCCCGGAGCTGATCCCGATGATGTCCGGGCTGGCCAGCGGGTTGCGCAGCATGGTCTGGAAGGTCACCCCGCCGAGGCCGAAGCACACGCCGGTGACCAGGGCGAGGACCGCCCGGGGCAGCCGCAGCTCGCCGACCGTGAAGGAGGCGCCGGGCACGGTCTCCCCGAGGATCACCCGCAGCACGTCACCGGGCGGATAGAAGGTCTGGCCGGCCATCAGCGAGACGGCTACCGCGGCGACGACGATCGCGGCGAGGACGGTGATGACCGTCCGGCGCCGCCGGTTGCGCCGGACCCGGCCGCGGGTGACGGCCTGCAGGGTCATGGTGCTCACAGCTCGCGTACCTTCTGCCGGCGGACGATGGAGATGAAGAACGGTGCGCCGACCAGCGCGGTGATGATGCCCGCCTCGATCTCGTCGGGCCGGTTCACCACCCGGCCCAGGACGTCGGCGGCGGTCAGCAGCGTGGCGCCGACCAGGCCGGAGAACGGCAGCAGCCAGCGGTGGTCCAGGCCGATCAGCAGCCGGCACGTGTGCGAGACGATCAGCCCGACGAACGCGATCGGCCCGGCGATTGCGGTGGCCGCCCCGCACAGCACCACCGCGCCGAGGGCGGCTACACCGCGCGCCAGGGCGACCCGCTCGCCGAGACCGGCGGCGAGCTCGTCGCCGAGGGCCAGCGAGTTCAGCGGCCGGGCGCAGAGCAGGCAGATGACCAGCCCGGCGATCAGGAACGGCGCGATCTGGGCGATGCTGTCCCAGCCGGCGCCGCCGACCCCGCCGACCTGCCAGGACCGGAAGTTGTCGGTGATGTCGCCGCGCGGCAGCACCACGGCGGTGACGAGCGACGCGAGGGCCGCCGACGTGGCGGCGCCGGCCAGGGCGATCTTGAGTGGGGTCGCGCCGCCGCGGCCGAGCGAGCCGACCGCGTAGACGAAGACCGCGGAGACGGCGGCGCCGGCGATCGCGACCCAGATGTACTCGGTGGCGGTGGAGAGCCCGACCGTCACCAGGGCGAGCGCGACGGCCAGCATCGCGCCCATGTTGATCCCGAGGATGCCGGGGTCGGCGAGCGGGTTGCGGGTGACGCCCTGCATCACCACACCGGAGAGGCCGAGGGCCGCGCCGACCAGTGCGGCGAGCACCGTACGCGGAAGGCGTTTCACGACGGCGGCCTGGTCCAGGGTGGTGTCGGCGCCGCCGAGCGCGGCGACGATGTCGTCCCATCCGACGACCCGTGATCCGAAGGCCACCGACGCCAGCATGACCGCGACCAGGGCCGCGGCGACGGCGAGGAGCCAGGCCAGGCGCACCCGGGCCGGGCGTCGCAGAGTGGCGACGTCCGGCCCGGACGAGGTTTCGACGAGCGTCATCAGATCTTGTCAGCGGCCTTGCCGAGCAGGTCGACGTAGTCCTTGAGCACGTACGAGACGGCCAGCGGCGTCGGGTTCGCGGCGGTCGCGACAGGGGTGCTTCCGGGCAGCGAGACGAACGAGCCGCGCTTGATCGCCGGGATCTTGCCGAGCAGCGGGTCCTTCTGCAGCGTGGCCAGGGTGGTGCCCTCGGCATCGCCGTAGGTCACGATGATGTCCACGTCGCTGAGGTTCTGCACCTGCTCGGCGCTCTGGGTGAGGCTGAACTCCTCGGTCGTCGCGGAGGCCTTCGCGATGCTCTCCGGGTGCTTCATGCCGAGGTCGGTGAAGAACTGCGCCCGGGTGTCGTGCGTGGTGTAGAAGCTGACCTTGCTGAGGTCGGTCGGGTCGATGTGGGTCAGGAACATCACCGACTTGCCGGCCAGCTTCGGGTACCGCGCGGCCTCGGTCTTCATCTCCTGCTGGATCTTGGCGATCAGCGCGTCACCCTCGGCGGCCAGGCCGAGGGCCTTGCTCTCCAGCTTGATGCTGTCGCGCCAGGAGGTGGCCCAGGCGGCCTTCGGGTACGCGACGACGGGCGCGATCTTGCTGAGCGTGTCGTAGTCCTGCTTGGTCAGGCCGGAGTACGCGGCCAGGATGACGTCCGGCTTGGTGTCCGCCACGGCCTCGAAGTTGATGCCGTCGGTCTCGTCGAACAGCACCGGGGTGGGCGCGCCGAGCTCCTTGAGCTTCGCGGCGTCCCAGGGCAGCAGGCCGTCGCCGTCCTCGTCGCCGAAGTTCGCCTTCGCGTACCCGACCGGGACGATGCCGAGCGCGAGCGGAACCTCGTGGTTCGCCCAGTTGACGGTGGCGACCCGCTCGGGCTTCTTCTCGATGGTGGTGGTGCCGAACGCGTGCGTGACGGTGATCGGGAACGACGCCGCGGCTCCGCTCGACGCGGCCGGGGCGGCTTCGTCGTCGGACGATCCGCCGCAGGCGCTCAGCGCCAGGGCGGTGGTGAGGGCGACGATTCCGGTGAGGAATCGGGATGCACGCATGCTGGTGAGACTCCATCGCGATGGGGATAAGGGCTGCCTAACCTAACATGATCTTTATATCGATTTACATCGGCTCTATGGTGAAGCGATGGCGATGATCAGGAAGTTTCAGGTCACTTTCGACTGTGCTGACCCGCAGCGCTTGGCTCGCTTCTGGTGCGAGGTGCTCGGCTACGTCAAGGCGGACCAGCCCGCGGACGAGAACTCCTGGTCCGCGTGCACCGACCCCACCGGAGCCGGCCCGCGGCTGTACTTCCAGCGCGTTCCCGAGGGCAAGGTCGTCAAGAACCGGGTGCACCTGGACGTGCGGGTCGGCACCGGTCTCGTCGGGGAGGAGCGGCTCGCCGTGCTCCAGGCCGAACGCGAACGGCTGGAGGCGCTCGGCGCGACCTGCTTCCAGGTGTTGGTCGCCGACGGGGTGGACGAGTCATGCATCGTCATGCAGGACATCGAGGGCAACGAGTTCTGCCTGGACTAGTGATCGAGCGCTGTGGTCCGGCTGGTCCGGCTGGCCGTCAGCGCGAACCGTTGTCACCCAGCGTGCCGGCATCCGCGGTCACCTCGCGCTGCGCGGAAACCCGCGGACGCCCCAGGCCCCGCAGAATGACGCCAACCCCCAGTGCTCCACGGTCAGCGGCGACCGACCGTGACGCGCGGCCGCATCGGCTCGCTCGGCCCCGCTCGACCGGCACGACCGGCTCGACCGGCTCGACCGGCTCGATCGGCTCGACCGGGGCGGCCTGCTCGGCCAGCCGCGCCGACCAGACGGCGTGCCGGTCGGCGATCACGTCGCCGTCGAGGAAGGAGTCGCTGTAGGCGCCCCGGTAGTGCCGCCGCCAGCTGTCGGCGTGCAGAGCGGCGATCCCCGCCGCGTCGGCCGCCTCGGCGAAACGAAATCGGGCATCACCGCTGCCGTTCTCGCCCGCGGGCAGCTCGTCGAGCATCCGATCACGCCGGGGCGGTGATCCCGCCCGGTGCTCCGGCCAGGGCCTTGCTGACCGCGATCAGGAGCTGGTTCGCGGTGAACGGCTTCTCGAGCACGTCGGTCTCCGGCGTGCAGAGCCGGTTCGGGCCGAGGATGCCGTCGATGTATCCGGAGATGTAGAGCACCGGCAGCCGCGGGTGGGTCCGGTGCAGGATCTCGGCGAGTCGCGGGCCGGACATGTCGGGCATGACCACGTCGACGATCAGCAGGTCACAGCCGTCGTACGCGTGGGCGGCCAGCGCGTCCGGGCCGTTCACGGCGGATCGGACCTGGTATCCGCCGGCGGCCAGGATCCGGGCGATGCTCGCGCTGAGGGCGGGTTCGTCCTCGACGATCAGAATGCTCTGGCCACGGCCGTGCGGGACGGCCGACGGGCTGAACGCGGTGGCGGCCTCCTGCGGCGCGTCGGCGACCGGGAAGTAGAGCCGGAACGTGGTGCCGATGCCGAGCTTGGAGGAGACGTCGATGCTGCCACCCGCCGCTGTCACGATGCCGAACACGGTGGCGAGGCCGAGCCCGGTGCCGTACCCCTTGGGTTTGGTGGTGAAGAACGGTTCGAAAATGCGGTCCAGGGTTTCCGGTGACATTCCGCCGCCGGTGTCGGTGACCAGCAGCTGGAAATAGCGGCCGGCTTTCACCGGCGGCCGGATATCCGCCTGGTTCTCCTCCAGATTGACGGTGCTCGCGGTGATCACCAGCGTGCCGCCGTCCGGCATCGCGTCCCGGGCGTTGACCGCGAGATTGACCAGGATCTGCTGGATCTGGCCGGCGTCGGCGCAGATCCTCAGCGGTGTCGGCGAGGGCACCACGACGAGCTCGATGTGTTCGCCGAGGGTTCGCGCGAGCATGGCGTGCGCTTCGGCGATCGCGGTGTTGACGTCGAACACCTCCGGCCGGATCGACTCGTGCCGGATGAAACTGAGCAGCTGCGCGGTGAGCCCGGCCGCGCGCTCGGCGGCCTTGCTGACGTGGGCCAGATCCTTGCGGGCCTCGTCGGACGCGTTCTCGGCGACGAAGCCGGTGTAGTTCAGGATGATGGCGAGGACATTATTGAAATCGTGGGCGATGCCGCCGGCCAATTGCCCGAGGCTCGCCATCCGCTGCGCCTCCCGGGCGCGTTCCTCGACCACGCGCTGGCGTGCCTCGGCGAGAGCCGCGCTGACCAGGGCCAGGGCGGCGGCCATGACGCTCAGCAGGATGATGTGGCGGCGGGTGTCGGCGCCTACCGATTCCAGGCGGGCGAAACTGTCGCCGACCGCCGCCGCGGACAGGGCGACGGTGGCGTCGCAACCGTCGGTGATCTGCTCGTAGAGCTGAATCTCCGGGCCCAGGACGAATTCGGAAGCGGCCTTGCGATCCCCGGCCTCGCCGCTGCGGTACAGCTTCACGACTTTCTGGTCCAAGGCCATGAAATCGTTGAACGCGGTCCGGACGATCGTGATGGTCCGGGCGGCCTCGTCCGATACGGGCAGCGATTCCAGGGCGCGCAGTTCCCGGTCGAAAGCGGCGGCCGCATCGAGGAATTTCGCCCGGCTCGGTGAATTGTCGGCCGCGGCCTCCGGAACCGCGCGGAGAATGTCCATCGCATACGCCGTCTGCCAGCCGTTGAAATCAGCAGCCCGGAATTTCACCTGCTGCGCGGCCTGAGCCAACTGCTGCGCCCGGTGCGCCTCGGCGGCCATCGTCTCCTGACGGCGGGACACGGAATATCCCAGGGCGGCGACGGCGAGCAGCACCGCGATCAGCGCCGCGTTGATCAGCAAACGCTTCCCGGTCCGATTTCTCCACGGCCAGGCCATGCCGATATTGTCCCAAAAAATCCATCATCGGGCATGCGGAGAGACGCGAAAAGACCTTTCCAGGTACGCGGCCAGGTTGCCCAGCGACGACGCGATGCCCGCCTCGTGGTCCGCCTGGCCGATCCCGGGCGGCACATCCGTGGCCGTGACGGTCACCTCGGTGCCGGCATCGCCGCCGGTGAGGTCCCAGGTCATCGTCATGACACCGGCGAACGCCGGATCGTCGGCCTCGAAGACCACGCGCTGGACCACCCGCGCGTCCGGCACCAGGTCGGCGAAACCCACGTCGGCGACATCCGTCGCGTCGGAGCTCTTGCCCGGAGCGCCCGCCGCATCCAGGTAGGTGAGCACCATCCGGAACCCGCCACCGGGCCGGGGATCCCACCGCTCGATCCGCCCGTGCATGCCCGATGGAGGCAGCCACTCCTCCAGTGCCGCCCGGTCCAGCAGCGCGCCGTAGACGGCCGCCGGTGACACCGCTATCGACCGGCTCACCCGGTCCACTCGTGCTGTCATGGCGCGATCCTAAGTGCCGTTCCACCGGCGGGGGAGTTTCGCAATTTCCGGCGGGGGCACTTCAGCGCGTAACCAAGGAGGTGTTTGCGGTGACGGCAAGCGCATCGGCCGGTGGCGGGCCCACCGGCGCGTCCACGGCGGACCTGGTCAACCAGGCCGCCGCTCAGATCTCGACGCTGGTCCGCGACGAACTCGCACTGGCGAAACTGGAACTGACCGAGAAGGGTAAGCGCGCCGGCGTCGGCGGTGGACTGTTCGGCGGCGCCGCGGTCCTCGCCCTGTACGGCCTCGGCCTGCTGCTCACCCTGGCGGTGGTGCTTCTCGACCTGGCCTGGCCGTTGTGGCTCGCGGTGCTGGTCGTGATGGTCGTGGTCTTCGCCGCGGCCGGGATCGCCGCGCTGCTCGGTCGCACCAAGCTGAAGCAGGCCGCGCCGCCGGTGCCGAGTGACGCCATCGCCGGCGTGGAGGCCGACGTGAACACCATCAAGACCGCGGCTCGGGAGGGACGCCGATCATGAGCACTTCGGACAAGCCGGCCGACCAGGATCAGTTGCGCAGCGAGATCGAACAGACCCGCGCCGACCTGGGGCAGACCGTGGAGGCGCTGGCCGCCAAGACCGACGTCAAGGCCCGCGCGAAGGACGCCGCCGCCGACGCGAAGAACCGCGTCAAGGAGGCGGCTGCCGACGCCAAGGACCGTGCCGTCACGGCGACCGCCGACGCGAAGGACCGTGCCGTGTCGGTGACCGCCGAGGCCAAGGACCGGGTAATGGCGGCGACCTCGGACGTCAAGGAGCGGGCCGTCACGGCGACGGCCGACGCTCCGGAGCGCGGCCGGCAGGCGGTCGCCGAGGTGCGTGCGGATCCGCGCCGCGCCATCTCGCCGGCCCTGCTCGGTGGCGCCGTGATCGCCGCCGTGGCCGGCATCGTCGTCCTCCGCCGCCAGCGCTCCTGAGACTCGCCCCGTAGGCCGCCGGCGTTTGTGGGAGACCCACCCCGCAGGCCGCCGGCGCTTCGGAGGCCCACCCCGTAATACGAGAAGGAAGGCATCGTCATGCGACTCGTGACACTGGCGGCCGGATTCGCCACCGGTTATGTGCTCGGCACCCGGGCCGGCCGGGAGAAGTACGAGCAGATCGCCGCGACCACCCGCAAGATCACTGGCAAGGCCACCGACACGGCCACCGGCAGCACCGCGGTGACCTCGGCGCGGGGGGACACCAAGCCGCGGGCGGCGGGCATCGTCTCCTCCGACGAGCCGATCGCCGGCCGGAAACCCGAACCGCTGCCCGAGACGGAGACCCCGTCCGGTCCCGTCACCTACACCGGCGGGCGACTCTAGGCGGGCTCCTGCCGGCGCACCATCTCGCTGATCCAGATCGGCGCGAACGGTGACGTGCAGCCCGGTGCGGTCGGATAGTCCTTGAGCACCTCCAGGCGCTCACCGATCTCGATCGCCCGGGCACGCCGCGCGGCATTCTCGATGCCGATCTGCGCGAGGCAGTGGTTCATCGCCCACTGCAGGCGGTCCGGGGCGTCCTTCATCTCCGTCTCGATGGTGTCGAGCAGCCCGTCGAGGTCGAGCGTCTCCGGCTTTTTCGCCACCCGCTCGGTGGTCAGCGCCCAGCCCGCACTGGCCACCACCGGATCCGGGTCGGCGAACCAGGCCACCCGCAACTCCTCGGCGTGCGGGCTCTTCTTCACCACGTAGTTGACCAGCCAGTCGTGCACCTTCGGCGGGCGCGCGTCCCGCAGCATCGCGTCCAGTTCGGCCCGCTCGAAGGCCTTGGGCTTGCAGATCAGCAGGGCCAGCAGCCGGGCCGCGCTGTCACCGGTCCGCCACAGCTCACGCGCCAGATCCTGCTGCGTCTTCAGCCGTTTCGCGACAGCGCGCAGTTTCGTGAGATTGACCCCGTGATCGTCGCCGTGCCGCTCGTTCACCGCGCGGACCTTCGGGTCCTCCAGCGCGGCCAGCTCGGCCATCACCTCAGCCGCCGTCGTCCCCGCCGCCGTCGTCGTCCCCGCTGCCGTCTCAGCCATGGACTCACCTTACGAGCCGGGTCCGACAGAATCCGCCCCGCGATTTCACCACCGCAGGCTCAGCGTGAGCCGGCTGGAGGCGACGCTCGTGTCGTCGGCGTCGACGACGGCCACCAGCCGCACGCCGCCGGGCAGCTCGCCGGCGACGGCCAGGCCCTCCACCTTGTACGCCCCGTCCGCCCCGAGCGGGATCTCCGCGACGTCCAGCACCCGGTCGTCGTCGAGCAGGGCGAGCGCGGAGGCGATCACCGGGCCGTCGTCGATCGCGTTCGGGGCGTCCTCGGCGGCGGCGCTGACCAGGATCCGCCCGTCAGGCAGGGTCACCGCGTCGGTGACGGCCAGGGCGACCCCGTCGACCGTACCCAGGTCATAACGCCGCATGTCGGTGACCTTGACCTCGTCGGCGCCGCCGGTCAGAGCCGACAACAGGGCGGGCAGGCTGACCGAGACCCGGGCGGTGGGCGTGCCGGCGGCGGCGTTGCCCCGCTGGAACCAGCGCAGCGTGTCACCGGCCGGGCAGGCGCCCTCCAGGTTCAGGTCCGTGACCGGGCCGCCGATCGCCTCGGCGACCCGGTGGTACACCGGCGTCAGATCCGCCACGGTGAACGACCCCGGGGTCACCAGGGAGGCGCGCATCCGGGCGTCGCTCGACCCCGATCCGAGCAGCAGCACGCTGTCGGCGGTGATCGCGCACGCCGCTTCGAAGTCCGGCTTGAGATGCTTCGTGCCGGCCGCCGAGCTGAACTCCTCCAGGCCGTCGACCGCTTCGACGACGCGCACGGCGGTGATCGCGTCGCCGCGCCACCAGGCCGCGTGGGTGGCGTCGTCCTGCACGACGAGCCACCCGTCACCGAACGGCGCGATCGCGGAGGCGGCCCGCACCGGCGAGCCGTCGTCGAAGCGCAGCGAGGAGGTGCTTTCCACGGTGAGTCGCATAGTGCCTATCAGCGTACGGCCGGGACGGTCCTACCGCGGCCTCACCTTGATCACCCCTCAGGTGATGACCGGGCTACGGCGTTCGAGGAGCACGACGTCGCGCCAGACGCCGTGGTGGCGGCCGACCCGCTCGCGGGTGCCGATGACGCGGAAACCGCAGGCGGTGTGCAGGGCGAGGCTCGCCGTGTTCTCCGGGAAGACGCCGGACTGGATCGTCCAGACGCCGGCGCTCTCGGTGCTGGCGATCAGCGCGCCGAGCAGCAGCTTGCCGACGCCCCGGCCGCGGGCGTCGGGATGGACGTAGACGGAGTGCTCGACGACGCCGGCGTAGACGCAGCGATCGGAGACGCGGGAGCAGGCCACCCAGCCGAGCACCCGGCCCGCGGTGTCGAGCGCGACGAAGCGGTGATCGGGCAGCCGGGCCGCGTCGAACGCCGGCCAGGTGGGTGGCTCGGCCTCGAAGGTGGCGTGCCCGGAGGCGATGCCGAGCCGGTAGACGTCGAGGACCTGGCCGGCGTGCTCCTCGGTCATCGCCGCGAGGCGGATGCCCGGGCCGGTCGCCGGAGGCGGTTCGTGATGCGGCACCGCGCCAGTCTGACAGTCACCTCATCCACGGCGATGAAGGAGGTCATCCACGGCGGTGCAGGAGGCAGAACTCGTTGCCCTCCGGGTCGGCCAGCACCGTGAACCCCTCGTCACCCGCCTGACCCACGTCCGCCCGCGACGCGCCCAGCTTCAGCAGCCGCGCCACTTCGGCCTCCACGTCCCCGTCGGCGGCAACCAGGTCCGGATGGTCGCGGTTCTTCCCGGCCTTCGGCTCGGCGGTCGGCTGCAGCCACACGCTGAGCCCACCGTCCGGCGGCCAGAGATGGGCGGAACCGTGCTGCCCGTACTCGATCTCGTACCCCAGCGCCGCCGACCAGAACTCGGCCTGGCGGCGCACATCCCGCACGTCCAGTGTCCACTGCGCGAATCGGCTCACCATGTCACTCCGGTACCCGCGTCACCCCGCCGGATAACCCACTCACTGCTCGGCCAGCAGGCGGTGGAGTGCCTGCCGCGCGTCCTTCACGATCGCGGCCGCCCGCTCGACCACCTCCGGGGAAGCGGTCGCCGACAGTTCCTGTGCGGCCATCCGCAGTTTGAACGTCTCGTCCCGCAGCGGCGAGTGCTCCTCGGTGGGGAACGCCGCCCCGGCCCGGTCGACCCGGCGCTCCGCAGCCTGCTGCTGACCACTTTCGGTCAGCGAGAAGACGCGCTTGCCGTCGACCTCGCTGCTGCGCACCACGCCCCGGTCCTGGAACATCTGCAGCAGCGGGTAGATCGATCCTGGACTGGGCCGCCAGTTCCCGCCGCTGAACCGCTCCAGCCGGTCCATCACCTCGTACCCGTGGGCGGGCCCGTCCAGCAGCGCGGTGAGCAACAGATCGGGCACCATGCCGCGGCGCATCCGCGGCGGGGGCCCTCCGTGTCGTGCCATCGTCCTGGCTCACCAAACCTTTCCGGTACGAGACACAGTATGTCCCCGAGAGTCCGCGCGACCTTCCGCGCGCACACGGCCGCAGCGCGGGCATCCGGCCCCGCGCGGGTCCGGGCCGTCGCCCATCACGGCGACCCGTTCCGCCACCACGACCGGATCGCCGAGCCCGCCGTCCAACGGCGACCCGTCAAGCCGACCAATGACTCCCCACCCGCTGCTGCCCCCGCCCGCGGGAGCGCAGCAGCACGCCGCCTCACCCCGAGCCGTAGCCCAGACAGATCATCGGGCCGTCTTGCCTGCCTGGGCTACGGCCGAGGGAGCCGGGCCGTAGTGGAGGCAGGTCATCCGGTCGTTTTGCCTGCGTGAGCTACGGCTCGGGCGGCGGCGAGCGATCCGGCGGGCAGCGGCGAGCGATCCGGCGACCTTCTCATCGATCGAACACTATTCCCGAGACCGGTGTGACAATGCTCTACCCCCTGTAAACGGCGTTGACATCGTCGTTGGCCTAGCGTTGTATGCAAACCAGCCCAGCACAGGAGGAGCAGTGGACACCGTCATCGAGCGGGACGTCGTCGTGGTCGGGGCCGGTCCGGCCGGCCTGATGGCCGCCCGTACTCTCGCCGCCGCCGGACGCAGCGTGGCCGTTCTCGAAGCGCGGGACCGGGTCGGCGGCCGCACGTGGAGCGACGTGATCGACGGGGCGTTCCTCGAGATCGGCGGCCAGTGGGTGTCGCCCGACCAGACCGAGCTGCTGTCCCTGCTCAGCGAGCTGGGGCTGGGCACCTACCCGCGGTACCGCGACGGCGACGCGGTCTACCTCGCGCCGGACGGCACCCGCACCCGGTACCAGGCGGCCACGTTCCCGACCAGCGAGAAGACGACCGCCGAGATCGGACGCCTCACCACGATCCTGGACGAGCTGGTCGCCGAGATCGACCCGGACGCGCCCTGGAAGCACCCGCGCGCCCGCGAACTCGACACCATCTCCTTCCAGCACTGGCTGCGCCGGGAGTCCGCCGACGAGGAAGCCTGCGACGCGGTCGGCCTGTTCATCGCCGGTGGCATGCTCACCAAGCCGGCGCACAGCTTCTCCGCCCTGCAAGCGTTGCTGATGGCGGCGTCGGCCGGCTCGTTCAGCCACCTCACCGACGAGAACTTCATCCTCGACCGCCGGGTGATCGGCGGCATGCAGTCGGTGTCGCTGGCGATGGCCGAGCCGCTCGGCGCCGACGTGCACCTCTCCACCCCGGTCCGCACGATCCGGCGCGAGCCGGGCGGTTCGGTCACCGTCACTTCCGACCTGATCACGGTACGGGCCCAGCACGTGATCGTGGCGGTCCCGCCGCCCCTGTACTCCCGGATCAGTTACGAGCCGCCGCTTCCCCGCCGCCAGCACCAGCTGCACCAGCACCTGTCGATGGGCCTGGTCATCAAGGTGCACGCGGTCTACGACACCCCGTTCTGGCGGGCCGACGGCCTGTCCGGCACTGGCTTCGGATCGCAGTCGCTGGTGCAGGAGGTCTACGACAACACCAACTACGGCGACACCCGCGGCACCCTGGTCGGCTTCGTCGCCGACGAGAAGGCCGACCAGCTGTTCGCCCTGGACCCCGCCTCGCGCCGCCGGCAGATCCTCGCGTCGATCGCCGAGTTTCTCGGCGAGAAGGCGCTGAGCCCGGTCGTCTACTACGAGTCGGACTGGGCCAGCGAGGAGTGGACGCGGGGAGCGTACGGCGCCAGCTTCGACCTGGGCGGCCTCTCCCGGTACGGCGCCGACCTGCGCGCCCCGGTCGGCCCGATCCACTGGGCCTGCTCGGACATCGCGGGCGCCGGTTTCCAGCACGTCGACGGCGCCCTGCGCATGGGCCGAGCCGCCGCGGAGGCCGTCCTCGCCGCCTGACGAGCGCCCGGCCGCCGGCCGCACTGACAACCAGCCGGACCAGCCGGACCAGCCGGACCGGCTGGTCCGCTGGGTTTGCGGCTCAGGAGCCGCCGCCCGGCAGTGCGCCGATGCCGCTGAGTGCTAGGAAGCCGGCGGCCCGGAGGCGGGGTTCTGCCCGCTGAACGGCGGAGCCGGGCTCGGAGCCGCTTCGCCGCCCGGACCGCCGCCCGGACCGCCGCCCGGACCGGGGAACGGACCGGCAGCCGGGCCGGTGCCCGGAGCGGAGAACGGCGGGGCGGACGCCGGGCCCTGGCCGGCGAACGGCGCGGGGCCGTAGTTCTGCGGCGGGGGAGCGCCGACCCGCAGATCCTGCACCGGCACATCCTGGCCGAACGTGGCGGCCAGCGGCACCGTCGCACCCTGCGTCGCCACCTCGGCGCCCTCGCGGACCGCGGCGTGCACCGCCTCGCGCATGGCCCGGACCCGCTCGGTGCGCAGCATCTGGTTGATCGAGCCGGTGCGTCCCAGCATGCCGCCGACCAGGTCCTTGAAGTAGTGGCCGATCAGCGTCGCGCCGCGCCGGCTGCGCCACATCGTCCAGCCGAGGTAGAGGCTGCTGCCGTACGGGAAGACCGTCACGTAGACGCGGTAACTCCGGTCGCTGATCAGCAACCGGTTGTTGACCATCTCGGGGGCCAGGAAGTCGCTGCGGACCCGCACGGCGTGCGCGTTCAGCGGGTAACCCCGGCGGCGCAGCGTGCCGTAGATCGCGGCGTACGCCGAGTCGGCGGCCTGGTACCGCTCCTCCAGCAGGGTCTTCCACTCGGCGATCGGCTCGTCGATCCGGGACGCGAGCAGCACCAGCCAGAACACCGCGAACGACAGCAGCGAGCCGATCGTGAACAGGCCGCCGCCGGGGTTGCCGCCGGAGAAGATCGACGGCTCCGAGCCGAGCGTGACCAGCACGCCGAGGAAGGCGAAGACCGCCCAGACGAGGAACGCCGACAGGGCCGCGCCGAGCCAGAGCCGCACGATGGTCCAGGTGGACACCGATTCGTCGAAACCGAGCTCGATGCCGCCGTACCGCAGACCCTGCATCCGGTACGCGACGTCGCCGCTCCCCGGACCGACCGGGGACGGCTGCCGCGGCGCCTCACCGGGCATGCTCATGAAGGATTCCTTCCACTCGTGTGCCGTCAGGCCAGGGTGACCTGGATGCCGGTCGACGACGCCTCGGCGATGCCGGTGATCCGGTAGGCCGCCTCGCCGCTCTCGGTTCGTTCCGTACCGGAGAAGTCGGTGTACTTCGCTGACCACCGGACCTTGCCGGTGCCGTCGTCGGAGATCGTCGCGCCGGTGCCGCCACCCAGCCAGCCCGCCTGCGCCGGTGCGACCGAGATCTTCGGGTACGTGACGACCGTCCACCGCACCGTGGCGTCCTGCCCCCACACGTTGAGGGCGAAGGGGCAGCCCGCGGTCTGCGCCACGGAGGTCGCGGCGCACCTGTCGATGGTCTCGCGCACTGTCGACTCGATCTTCTCACTCGCGCCGGTGGCGAGAACCGGCTCGCCGAAGTCGAGCGCCGTGACGTAGACGCCCTGACCGGCCGGCGCCGGGACGCCGGTCGCGGTGGCCCCGGAGAACAGCGCGTTGCCGGCGACCTCGGCGGTGAGCCAGCCGGGGAAGGCGACCGGTTCGGCCAGGGCCGCCTCGGTCAGCTCGACGCCGTTGACGGTGACCGCCCGGCCCTGGACGCCGGTCAGCTCGAGCGCCACGAACGGCGCGAGGACCTGGTAGTCCTCGCCCTCGTCCGGCCGCACGACAAGGATTTGGTGATCGACCTCGGTGTCGCCGGCCCGGTAGTGGACGTCGACGATCTGGGCGTCGCGCCCGTACGGGATGTCGGCCTCGGTGCTCTCGCCGACCGTGACGTCCTTCGGGCGCACCGCCGGGTCGCTGAGCCCGGCGTCGCTGATCAGCGGGTACCGGGCGGTGTCGAGCTCACTGATCCGGTTCACGAGCTTGAGGGCCCGGTCGGCGTCGCCGTCGGCGAGGGCGTCGAAGTAGTCCCCGACCACCGCCTGCGGGGTGTCGGCGAGCAGCCGGGTCCCGGCGATCACGGCGGTGCCGGCGAGCAGGACCACGAGGGCGGCCGCGATCGCGATCACCAGGGGGCGGCGGGACGGCGGCGGCGGCGCGCCGAAGGCGACCTCCGGCATCGGCGACGGCGGGGCGACCGGGGGTGGCGGAACAGCCGCCGGAGCGGGGGCGCCGGCCAGTTCGGGCACGACCGGCATCCCGCAGTAGCGGCATGATCCCTGGTCAGCGGTGACGCTGCCGCCGCAGCGGAAGCACACGCCGGCCGCGGTCGCCTCGGCTGATCCCATAACCGCAGAACCCCTGTCCGATACAGGAAGAATGAACCATGGTCATCTTAGGTGACCGGAACCGTACCGTACGGGAACGGTCAGCGCGGACCGTAGACCAGCCGCTGGATCGCGGTGACGAGATCCTCGACGGCGTCCCGCAGCTCGGCGTCGGTGGCGCCGGCCAGCCGGTTGTAGCGGGAGTCGCGCAGCGCCGAGATCATTTCGGCGAGCCGGTCGGCGGCGATGTCGCCGGTCGCGGTGCCGTCCGCCTGATCGCGGCGGATCTTGGTGGCGGCCCGCTGGTCGTACCGGGCCTTGGTCTGCCAGAGCAGGGCGCGCAGCGGCTCGGAGGAGGCGGCGGCGGTCGCCGAGCAGGAGAGCAGGCCGGCGTTCTCCCGCCACAGCGTCGCCGAGGTGAGCAGCTGCTCGCGGAGCAGTTCGGGGGAGGGGCCGGCGCTGTCGAACCACACGTGCGAGGCGGCGAAGTCGTCCGACACCTGGGCCATCAGCGCGGTCAGGACCGCGGGCTTGGTCGGGAAGTAGAAGTAGAAGCTCGTCCGCGAGATGCCGGCGCCGCAGGCCAGGTCGTCGATGGTGACCGCCTCGTAGGACCGCTCGGCGAACATGCGTTTCGCCACGTGAAGGATCGCGGCCTCGCGCAGGTCGCCCTTCGACGGGCCGACGCGGCGGCGTGCCGGTGTTGCCTGACTCATGAACCGCAGTCTCCCACTGTGACGATCGACGCTGCGATTAGAAAAATCGACGGTGTGTCGAAAACAAAGGCTAGTGTACGACCGTGACCCCTCCCGTACGCCCGCGGCTGCTCCTGCTCGCCGCCGCAGCCGCGAGCTTCCTGCTCTCCCTGATCCAGTCCATCCCCGTGCCGGTGCTGCCGCAGATCGCCCAGCAGCTCGGCGCCGACGCCACCACCGTCGGCTGGGTGTCCACGGCGACACTGCTCGCGGCGTCCGCGTGCACCCCGCTGCTCGGCCGGCTCGGCCACGTCGTCGGCATCAAGCCGGTCTTCGTCGGCACGCTGATCGTCACCCTCGTGGGCAGCGTGATGGCGGCCACCGTGCAGGACGTGAACTGGCTGATCGTGGCCCGGGTCCTGCAGGGCACCAGCTTCGGCCTGTTCCCGCTCGGCATGAGCCTGCTGCGCCACGAGCTGCCGCCCGCGAAGCTGACCGGCGGGATGGCCACCGTCGCCTCCACGCTCGGCGTCGGCGGTGGCGTCGCGCTCGTCGCCTCCGGCCTGCTCATGCAGGGCGACGGCGACTACCGGCGGATCTTCTGGCTCTGCGCCGCGGTCACCGCCGTCGCGCTGGCGCTCGCGTTCACGCTGCCCCGCCGGGCCGGCGCCGGCGGCCGGGTCGACGTGCTCGGCGCGGTCGTGCTCTCGGCCGGGCTGGTCAGCCTGCTGCTGCCGATCTCGCAGGGACACGCCTGGGGCTGGACGTCGGCCCGGGTGCTGCTGCTCTTCACCGCCGCCGTGGTCATCCTGGTCGGCTTCTACCTGCTCGAACGCCGTACCGCCGCGCCGCTGGTCTCGGTGGAGATGCTGCGGCACCGCCCGATCCTGGTCGCCAACCTCGCCGCGATGGCGGTCGGCTTCGCGATGTTCGCCCTGCAGCTCTCGACCAGCTACTTCGTGCAGAGCCCGCGGGCGTACACCGGGTTCGGGTTCAGCGCGACGGTGCTGGAGACCAGCCTGGTCTTCCTGCTGCCCGGCGCCGCGGCCAGCGTGGTGATCGGCCCACTCGCCGGCGTGCTGCTGGGCCGGATCGGTCCGCGCAACGTGCTCGCGCTGGCCTGCGGCCTCGCGGCGGCGGGGATGGCGTCACTGACGGTGCTGCACGACAACCGGGTCGAGACGATCACCGCGTTCGTGGTGGCCAGCTGCGCCATCGCGATGGCCTACGCGGCGATGCCGGCGCTGCTGGTCAGCCACGTGCAACCGGCCGAGACGGGCATCGCCAACTCGGTGAACTCGATCATGCGTACGGTCGGCGGCACCATCGGCGGCGCGCTGGTGATCACGATCCTGGCGGCGCGGACGCACTCCTACGGCACGGTGGCGCTGCCGACGGAGAACGCGTTCCGGCTCAGCTACGGCATCGGCGCGGTCATCTTCGCGATCGGCGGCCTGCTGGTGCTGCTCTTCATCGACCGGCCGGCCCGGGCCCGCGCCGAGGAGCCGGTCGTGGCGGCCACCGCCCCGGTCACCGCCTCGGCCAGCGCGTAACGGAGCCGCACCTCACGCGCACCCCCGGCCCACTCGTCGCCGCCGTCCCCGCACCGACTTCTCTGGCATGAGCCCCAGGTGGAAGCAGGCCGCGGCAGCGGCGGCGACAGCGCTGATCAGTGTGGCCGGCCTCCAGGCGGCAGGCCCGGCTGAGGCCGCGCCGGCCGCCGGTTCCAAGACGGTGTACTTCACGTTCGACGACGGACCCGGCATGGGTACGGCCGAGCTGCTCGACGCCACCGCCGCCTACGACGCCAAGGTCAGCCTCTTCTACGTCGGCCGGCACGGCGAACAGTCACCGGAGCTGGTGGCGCGAGCGGCCGCCGAGGGACACGTCATCGGCAACCACACCTACAGTCACCGGCGGCTGCCCACCATGACCGGCGGCGAGGTCGAGCAGGAGCTGATCAAGGCCCGCAACGCGCTGGAGCCGTACGTGAGCAACTGCTGGCGGCCGCCGGGCTGGCAGACCTCCCCGGCCATCGAGCAGATCGCGAAGGGCCTCGGCCTGCGGCAGACACTGTCCGTGATGGATCCGGCGGAGAGCCGTCGCGTGTTCATCCCGGCGTCCTGGACGGACGAGGACCTGATCGTCTCGACAGTGCGGGAGCGGGTGTTCGACGGCGCGATGGTGACGCTGCACGCCGAGACGCCGGGCGCCGGGGCTCAGCTGCGGGCGTTCGAGCGGCTGCTGCCGTTGCTGACCGCCGAGGGTTACCGGTTCAAGGCGCTGCCCTATTGCGACATGCCGACGGTCAAGCTGCTCGCGGTGGGCGACGGCGTGACCAGCGGCGTTGCGGGCGCCGTTTCCGGCGCCGGCCAGAGCGCGGGCAAGGGCGCCGGCCAAAGCGCGGGCAAGGGCGCCGGCGAAAGCGCGGGCAAGGGCGCCGGCCGGAGCGCCGGGAACTACCGCGGCCAGCTCGACGCGATGCTGCGCCGGGGTGCCGAGCCGCACGGGCTGAACTTCCGCTGGGTGGGTGACGCGGCGGACGGTCCCGGGCTCCACCACGACGAGCACGATGGCTGGACCACTCAGCAGGTGGACCGGAACATCAGCCGGCTGCAGAGCACCCACCAGCCGGACGTCATCCTGGTGAACGCCGGGGCCGTCGACGTCCAGCGCGGCGCGACCGCGGACACTGTCGCCCGCCGGATGGCCGCGTTGCTGGCGCGCATCCGCCAGAACCAGCCGGACGTCAAGGTACTCGTGTCGATCCCGCCCGCCCTGTCCGCGCCACGACCCGCCCTGTCCGCGCCGCGACCCGCCCTGTCCGCGCCCCGGCCCGCGGAGGCGAAGCGCACACCCACAACGACTGAGCTCACGGCGGCCAAGCGAAAGGCCGCCAAACCGAAGGCGGCCAAGCCCAAGGCGGCCAAGCCCAAGGCGGCCAAGCCCAGCGCCGCTCAGCAGAGCGCCGCGAAGCAGACCGCGGCGCTCCAGCGGGCGATGCGTGACGTGATCCGGAACGCCGGCGCCGGCTTCTACGCCGTCGACCTGCGCGGCCCGGCGCTGGACGGCGGCGCCCGGGCCCACCGCACGATCGCGAACCGGTACTACCAGGCGCTGCGCGACGCCGTGCCGGGCAGCAGCAGGTGGGCCGCCGCTCCCCAGCCATGACCGTGCGAACAGCCCGCCCCCGCCCGGGGCGGGCTGTTCTGCGTTAGCGAACGTGTCCGATCCTGTTTCCTTCTGTTGACGTCAGACATGTGAATGCGCCAATGTGATCGCAATGTGTCCTTGATCGAAGGGAAACATTCGATGCCGCGATCACCCGCCAGATCCCTGTTCCTCGCCGCCCTGCTGGTTCTCTCCGTCCTGGTGGCGCCCACCGGCGCCGCCGCCGCCCGAGCGCCCGGAGCAGCGGCGGCCGTGCCGGCCGTGCACGGGCTCAAGGGTGAGTACTTCCGGATGTCGGCCCCCGGCGCCCGGGACTTCGCCGAGCTCGGCGGGATCGCCCTCGATCCGAACATCGACCTGCCCGGCCTGGCCGGCTCGTTCGAGACGTTCACCGGGCGCACCGAGCACACCACCGCCCGCTGGACCGGGACGATCACCGCGCCGGCCACCGGTGACTACACGTTCCACATGATCGGCGACAACGGGTTCCGGCTCTTCCTGGACGACCGGCCGGTGATCGATCACTGGGTCGGTGACTGGGACCGGGAGCAGACGAGCGCGCCGGTCCCGCTGGTGGCGGGACAGGCTCACGACGTACGCATCGAGATGTTCCAGGATGTCGGCGGCGCGAACCTGTTCCTGCGCTGGTCGGGCGCCGGGCTCGACAAGCAGATCGTGCCGGAGAGCGCTTTCACCCCGCCGGACGGCTTCCAGATCTTCCCGGTGGATCTCACCGTCGGTCCCGAGGGGAAGACGCTCGTCGCCGACTTCGCCGCCCCGGTCGGCGATCTCGGGGACTTCGCCGGGCACCTGATCGTCGAGGTCGACACGACACGCTTCCCGATCGCCTCGGCCCGGGTCGACCGCCGCGACTCCTCCCGAGTCGTGGTCACCCTCGGCGAACCGGTGCAGAAGGGCCAGAAGGTCCGCGTCAACTACGACGGCAGCGGCGGGCTGATCGTCGGCGGCGAGGCCGTTCCGCAGATCGTCCGCTCCGCGACGAACACATCCGAACACCGGCTGACCACCCCGTGGGGCGACCGGGTCGACGAGCGTCACCCGCTTCCGGAGTACCCGCGTCCGCAACTGATCCGCAAGGACTGGCTGAACCTGAACGGGCAGTGGGAGTTCGCCGGCGCCGAAGCCGGTGAGCAGCCGGTCTTCGGGCGGAAGCTCGCCGAGCGGATCACCGTGCCGTACCCGGTCGAGTCGCTGCTCTCCGGCATCGAGCGCCGCGAGGACCACATGTTCTACCGCAAGCTGGTCACGGTGCCCGGCGGCTGGAAGGGCAAGCGGATCAAGCTCAACTTCGGCGCGGTCGACTACGCGGCGAAGGTGTGGGTGAACGGCACGCTCGTCACCTCGCACACCGGCGGCTACACGGCGTTCACCGCGGACATCACCGGCGCGCTGACCGGGCGCGGCCCGCAGGAGATCATCGTCGGCGTCACCGACGTGACCGGTCCCGATCAGCCGAAGGGCAAGCAGTCGCTGAACCCGGGCGGCATCGTCTACGAGCCGTCGTCGGGCATCTGGCAGACGGTGTGGATGGAGCCGGTCGCGCCGGTCGCCGCCGACGACGTGGTGATCACGCCGGATGTGGCGTCCGGGTCCGCGGTGGTCCGGGTCGCGTCGGCCACCAACGCGCCGGTGACCGTCGTCGCCCGCGACAAGAACGGCAGAATCAAAGGCAGGGCATCGGGTACGGCCAATGCCGACCTGCGCGTGACAATCGAGAATCCGCGTCTGTGGAGCCCCGATGACCCGTACCTTTATGATCTTGATGTTCGTCTCGGCGGCGACAGCGTGCGCAGCTATTTCGGCATGCGCCAGGTCGAGGTGAAGAATGTCGGCGGTTTCCCGAAACTCGTGCTGAACGGCAAACCGATCTTCTCGCTCGCCACGCTGGATCAGGGATTCTGGCCGGACGGCCTCTACACCCAGCCGAGCGACGCGGCGCTGCGATTCGATCTGGTCGAGACGAAGAAGCTCGGTTTCAACGCGGTCCGCAAACACATCAAGGTGGAATCCGCCCGCTGGTACCGGCACGCCGACGAGCTCGGCCTGCTGGTCTGGCAGGACTTCGTGTCAGCCGACATCACCGGCCCGGCCGGTCAGGACGCGTTCCTGACGCAGGGCAAGGCGATGATGAGACAGCTGCACAATTTCCCGTCGATCATCGGCTGGGTCGTCTTCAACGAAGGCTGGGGCGAATGGGACCGCGCGGCCACCGGCCGGATCGCCGACGACATGAAGGCGCTCGACCCGTCGCGCATCCTGAACGCGCACAGCGGCGTCAACTGCTGCGCCTCGAAGGGTGATTCCGGCCGGGGTGAGGTCATCGACCACCACGACTACACCAACACCGATCCGGCCTATCCGGACGCCACCCGGATCGCGATGGACGGCGAGCACGGCGGGTTCACGCTGCGCACCCCCGGTCACATGTGGCCCGGGCCGCCCGCCGTCATCTACAGCGGAGTCGCCGACAAGGCCGCGCTGACCGCGAAGTACGTCGACAACACGCGGCGGTTCTACCTGGAGGCGGCCGGCGCGGAGCTGTCCGGTTCCGTCTACACCCAGATCACCGACCTGGAGACCGAGCTCAACGGCCTCTGGACCTATGACCGGCGAGAGATCAAGGTCGACCCCGCTCCGGTACGGGAGATCAACCGCGCCGTGATCGCCGCCGGAGCCGCTGCCGGGGCGCGGACCTACCCCGGTCGTGCGGACTGGAGCCTGGACGAGGGGAGTGGTACGACCGCGGCCGACAGCAGCGGCGGCGACGCCGATCTTGGGCTGGCCGGCGACACGAGCTGGACCACCGGCGTGACCGGTTCTGCCCTGTCGTTCGACGGTGCCGGCGACTACGCCGACACCGCCGGCCCGGTCCTCGACACCACCCGGGACTACACGGTCGCGGCGTGGGTGACGATGGACGAGCTGCCCGGCAACTACGCCACCGCGGTCAGCCAGGACGGCCGCCGTGCCGAGAATCCGTTCTACCTGCAGTACGGCCAGGGCGCCTTCGCGTTCAGCACACCCGGCGGCAACCGGGCCCGGCTGGTCACCACGCCCGAGCTGAACCGGTGGTACCACCTGGTCGGTGTCCGTGACCACGCCAGCGGGGAGATCCGGCTCTTCGTCGACGGGAAGCGGGTCGCCACCGTCGCGGCCGGGCCGGACGTGGTGAGCACCGGGCCGCTGTCGGTGGGCCGGGCGAAGTACGCGGGCAACAACACCGACTACTGGTCCGGTTCGGTCGATCAGGTGCACGCCTATGGGCGTACCCTCAGCGACGCCGAGGTCTCCGCGCTCCATGCGCAAGAGGCCCGCTGAGCTCACGCGGTGAAAAGGCCCATCCCGCCGATGCGGCGGGATGGGCCTCGCGTCGTCCCTGCTTACTTGCCGCGCGCCTTGCGGGTGCTCTTCGCGTTGGCCTTCTGGATCGCGTCGACCAGTTCGGACTTGGTCATCTTCGAGCGGCCGCTGATGTCCAGCTTCTTCGCCACGTCCTTCAGGTGCTCCTTGCTGGCGTTCGCGTCCACACCGCCGGCCGTCTTCGCCTTGGTGTCGCGCCCGCCGGCGGCCTTCTTGTCACTGGGACCCTTCTTGGCCTTCGGCTCCCAGTGATCGCCGACCTTCTCGAACGAATGCTTGACCGCGGAGAACGCGGTCCGGTGGGCCCGCTCGCCCTCGCCGTACTCCTTGACCGCGGCGTCGTGCGCCTTCACGTAGGTGTCCTGAGCCTTCTTCGGCGAACGCTTCAGCGTGCTCGGCATGTCCTTGCTCGCGGGCATCACAGCCTCCTCGTCCGTTGTCCGGCATCATGCTCGTCCGTTGTCTGACAACAGTTCGTGCCCGTCGCGAGCAAGCCGAAACGTCCCGCCTCGCGTCCCGGGGGAACTCTCCCCTCACCGGAGAGTAGAGTCTGCGTGCCTCGCGCAACCTGGTCCTGATATGACGGGATAAAACCCCTGAACCCTGAAACGAGCACCATGTCGACGATGTCGCCCGCAGCACCTCCACGCTGGTCCCGACCGGCCTGGCTGACCGACCCGCGCGTGCTGCGCACCGAGGTCCTCGCGGGCCTGGTGGTGGCGCTGGCGCTGATCCCGGAGGCGATCTCGTTCTCCATCCTGGCCGGCGTCGACCCGCGCGTCGGCCTGTTCGCCTCCTTCACGATGGCCGTGACGATCGCGTTCACCGGCGGCCGTCCCGCGATGATCAGCGCGGCCACCGGCGCGGTCGCCCTGGTCGTGGCGCCGCTGGTGACGTCGCACGGGCTGGACTACCTGATCGCCGCGGTCATTCTCGGCGGTCTGCTGCAGATCGTGTTCGCGCTGATCGGCGTGGCGAAGCTGATGCGGTTCATCCCGCGCAGCGTGATGGTCGGGTTCGTCAACGCGCTCGCCATCCTGATCTTCACAGCACAGGTGCCGCACCTGATCGGCGTACCGTGGCTGGTCTATCCCCTGGTGGCGGTCGCGCTGGCGATCATGGTCTTCCTGCCGAGGCTGACCACCGCCGTGCCGGCGCCGCTCGTCGCGATCGTGCTGCTGACGGTGTTCACGGTGGTCGCGCACGTCACCGTGCCGACCGTCGGCGACGAGGGCGCCCTGCCGGACAGCCTGCCGGCGCTCGGTCTGCCGGACGTCCCGGTCACCGTCGAGACGCTGCGGGTGATCGCGCCCTACGCGCTCGGCATCGCGCTGGTCGGGCTGATGGAGTCGCTGATGACCGCGAAACTCGTCGACGACATCACCGACACCCACTCCGACAAGACCCGGGAGTCGTGGGGGCAGGGCGTCGCGAACATCGTCACCGGCTTCTTCGGCGGCATGGGCGGCTGCGCGATGATCGGGCAGACGATGATCAACGTGAAGGCGTCCGGCGCCCGTACCCGCCTCTCCACGTTCCTCGCCGGCGTGTTCCTCCTGATCCTGGTCGTCGCCCTGGGTGACGTGGTCGCGCTGATCCCGATGGCCGCCCTGGTCGCCGTGATGATCATCGTGTCGGTGTCGACGTTCGACTGGCACAGCATCGCGCCGGCCACCCTGAAGCGGATGCCGTGGGGCGAGCTGGCCGTCATGGCGATCACCGTCGCCGGCACGCTGACCACCCACAACCTCGCGGTCGGCGTGGTGCTCGGCGTCCTGGCCGCAATGATCGTCTTCGCCCGCCGCGTCGCGCACTTCGCGTCGGTCGAAAAAATCGACAACACCTATCTGGTACGCGGGGAGCTCTTCTTCGCGTCGAGTAACGATCTCGTGTACCAGTTCGACTACGCGGGCGACCCGGACCACGTCGTCATCGACCTGTCCGGCACCCACGTCTGGGACGCCTCCTCGGTGGCCGCCCTCGACGCGATCACCACGAAGTACGCCCAGCGTGGCAAGACCGTGGAGATCACCGGCCTGAACGAGGCCAGCGCCCGCATGCACGAAACCCTAGCCGGACAGCTCAACGCCGGCCACTGAGAGACTGGTCCGATGACCGCAGGACTGATGCAGATCGGCGAGGCCGCCGACCGGGTCGGGCTGAGCATCCGCACCATCCGCCACTACGAGGAGGCCGGCCTGGTCCTGCCGTCCGCGCGCAGCGAGGGCGGGTTCCGGCTCTACACCGAGCCCGACCTCGACCGGCTGCGCGTCATCAAGCGGATGAAACCCCTCGGCTTCACCCTCGACGAGATGCGCGACCTGCTCACCACCCTGGACGCACTCAGCGACCCAGCCGTCACCGGCGACGCCCGTGCCACGCTCCAGGATCGGCTCGGCATGTTCCACGCCGCCGCCCGCAACCGGGTAGACGCGCTGCGCGACCAGCTCACGATGGCCGAGGGCTTCGCCAGCCAGATCGAGGAGCAGATCGACCGGCACAGTTAGTTAGTGGGACATCCGTTGTCGCCGCCGTGCTTCCGGCTATCCGCCCCGTCGGCTATCCGCCCCGTCGGCTATCCGCCCCGTCGGTCATCCGCCCCGTCGGCTATCCGCCCGCCGCCTGCTGCCGGCCATCCATCCATCCGCTGCCCGCTGCTCGGCGCCCACCGTCCGCTACTCGGCGCCCACCGTCCACTGCCCAGCGCCCACCGTCCGCGGCAAGTCGGCCAGTACCGAGTCCGCTGGATTCGCCACAAGCATTTCTCCGTGGAGTCCCTCGATCGCCATTCTTCCGTTTTCCGGATACGGCCACTTCGCCAGTGCGATATGAGGATTCCGTTACCCCCGGAATACCCACCTGGGCAGAATTGTGGGCAGGCTCCGGTCATGTGGGCGCCGGCCATCGGGTCACGATGGATGCCCGATGAATCCGGCACGGGGCACGCGGCCTCGCCGTACTCTTGCGGCTGCCGTGCGTGGTGCGAAGTAGCAAGCCGAACGTCTGCGCTCGGCCGTCGGCCCTTACTTCGGGCCGGCGATCATCAGCCGAGCGGTCCCGAGGCGTGTCGGTGTGCCCCACGTTGCTTCGGACCCTGCCGTCTTGAGCTGAGCCGTCTTGGGCTTGGCCGTTTTCAGCTTGACCGTCTTGAGCTGGGGCTTCGTGAGCCTGGCCGTCTTGAGCTGGGGCTTCGTGAGCTGCGCTTTCTGGCCGTTCGGGAGGTCCGGTTCCGGCTGCCGCCGGCTGCACGTCACGCTGATCCACCGTGCTGAGCGGCGCTGCCGGACACAGGTCATCAAATCCGGGCTGCGGACCCGCGGACCTCTCCTCGTACGCGCGCAACTGACGCAGGCGCCGGCCGTGGCGCTGCGTCAAACCCCACGAACGGTGCCGCCCATGCTCTCGCCGAAACTCCTCAGCTTTCGGCGAATAGTTGCGACGCAGCGTCCGGTCCCGCAAATGCCTGGTGGGAAACAATGCGAGCTGCGCCATACCCCCATTGTCCCCGGCGCCCCGGGAATCAGCGATGCCGGCCGCAATTATTTCATATCAGGAAATCATCCGAGTCCGACTGGATGATCCGCACATCCGGCGCTACGAGAAACAGCGATAAAGTGACAAGATCGACGCGGGCGATTCGTCGCCGCTTCACCCATTCGTCCACCTCTACCGGGCACTTCTCCGTCTGCGCCACTCCGGCGAGGGCTTCGGGCCGCGGCGTTTGCGGAGGGGACGGGGGTCGTCGTCGTGGACGTAGCTGATCTCGACGTCCGGCAGTTCGTTCTGCAGCAGGTACGCCAGCCGCAACCCCTCCTGCCTCCAGGCCTCCTCCACCTCCGCACTGGGGAACTCGAAGCCGGTCAGGGCGATCGCGTTGAACTGAGCGTTCCACGCCTGCAGCGACGAGATCAGCGACTCGCTGATCCCGAGGTCGGCGAGCACCACGGGACCCATGTGGTCCCAGTCGCTGTCCCAGACCGGGTCGTCGTCCATGTACTCGGCCATCACACGCAGCGCGACCGGGCGGTACCACTCTTCCACCTGATGATCATGGCAGATGATGATCATGGCGGGCGGAGAGGCGAGCGGCGGGGCCCTTCCGGCCATGGGTTGGCGGCGCGGCGCGGCCCGCTGGCCGCCATGGCGCCGGCCGAACTCGTCGACCGGCTCACCGGAACGCTGCGGACGATCATGTTGGAGCGACAGACGCGGCCGGATGCCCCGGCCCCGCCCGGCCAGGGACCCCCGGCCCGGCCAGGGACCGCGAGGGCGAAGCGGGGATTCTGCCCCTGCGTGCCGCCGGCGGTTCTCCTGCGTACGGTGTGGCGTAGAGCGCTGTCCGATCCTTTCCGTCCGGTGCCGTGGCTGTGTCACGGTTGAGGCCGATCGACGGAAGGAGGTAGTCCCATCATGAATGCCGCCCCGGTTGCGTCCGCCGGCATCTCGATCATTCTGTTGGTGCTGGCTCTGCCGGCGTTGCTGCTGCTGGCGAACCCGCGAGCGCTGCGGGACCCGCGGCTGGCCACGCTGGAAACGGTCGGTGTGCTGCGCCGCCTCCGGAGGGACCGGTCCCGCCGGCGCGAGCAGGCGCTGGAGGCGGTGCGTTACGCCGCGGAGGTCCGGGTGGCCGCCGAGCGGGCACACAACGCCGCCCAGCGATGGCAGGAGATCTGGCGGCAGGCCGAGGAGCACGCCGAGGGCGCGTGGCAGGCCTGGCGGAACGCCGAAGAACAACTCGAGCGCACGCGCGAGGCCGCGGCCTTCCCGGCGCCGCGTTCACCGCAGACCCCGGCAGAGTACGCCGACCGCGAGCAGGCTCTGCGCCGGATGCTCCAGGCCGCCGCGGATCGCGGCGACCTGCCTGCCGAGGCTGTCACCATGCTCCAAGCCGCCGCGGATCGCGGCGAGTTGCCCGCCGGGGCTGCCGGCAGCAGGGCCGTCGGTGGCGAGGCAGCCGTCAGCGGCGGTTGGAACCCGAGATCGCACCCGGTCGAGCAGGAACTGCAGGTGCACCGCGCCATCGCCGCGCACCGGCACCGGCTGTACCGGCAGGCCGTCGCCGCCGAACAGGCCGCCTGGCACGACGCACAACTCGCCGCCGCCACCCGCGACAGCCTGCGCCGCGAGTGGGCAGCCGCCGCCCGCACGTCGAGCGACCTGCGGATCCCCGAGCCCGCCGCGGTGCCGGCCCGCCTGCGCCGCTGGGCTCAGCGACGGGTGGTCCAACGCGCGGCGTGATGCCGGCCGGTGTGCCGGTCCGGCCTGCGTCGCTGTGCGGCGGCCTGCTGTGTGATGCCGGCCGTTGCGTCGCCGGGCTCAGCGGCACGTGTCCGGCCCCGGCGTGACGCGGCCCGGTCGTGCCGTCGCACTGTGTGCCCGGGCAGCGGTTCGTCGCCCGGGCACGGCGGCGGTTCGTCGCCCGGGCACGGCGGCGGTCTGGCTAGGACTCGTCGGCGGCCGGGGCGAAGTGCTGGACGCCGAACTCGATCGCGGCCGCGAGGGCGTCGTCGCTGGTGCCCCAGGCCTTTTGGATGGCTGCTCCCCAGGCGTGGCAGCTGCGAGTCGCGAACTCCTTCGCCTCCGCGGTGTCCTCCCAGGTAGCCGGGTCGATCGGCTCGCCGCGCAGGTGCAGGTCGAGACCGAGCAGGGTGAGATCCCACCCGCCGCCGATGCCGATCGTGCCGCCCGGGCCGTACATCTGCACCAACTCGTCGACGATCTCCGCCGGTGAGGAGTGCTCCAACTCGAACGCGGTGCGCTCATCGCCGTCGGCCGCCAGCCGTACTTCGACTTCGGTCGCCATGCCTTCGCCGAGCACCCAGGTCACCTTGAGCAGGTGCGGCTGCTCGCAGCGCAGGATCTCCCCGCCGGCGTTGTCCTTGAGCTGGAACGTGCCCCCGAGCTTGAAGTCGCCATCCACTTGGCCCAGCCAGCGGCTGAGCCGCGCCGGATCGGTGCAGGCGTCCCAGACGTCAGCGATCGGCGCCTCGTAGACCCGTCGCAGCAACAGCGACCGGCCTGGCCCACTGGACACCGGCAGTTCGCCGATCTCGCGGTGAGTGGCGTTGATCTGGTTGACGATGTCGATCACTTGTTCTCCTCACTATGGGGACGATCGGTGTTGCCGGTGCTGGTGCTGGTGCCGGTGCCGGTGCTGGTGCTGGCGCTGGCGGGGCGGTCTGGGCCGGACCCGGCGCGCTGGTGGCGTTCGCGCCGGCCCCGTGCCAGTTCGGTGGCCAGGGCGTCGAGCCGCTGATTCCAGAACGGACGGAATCTCTCCAGCCAGATATGCGCCTCCTGGAGCGGTTCCGCCTCCACGGCGTAGAGGCGGCGAGTGCCCTGCGCCCGGACCGAGGCGAACCCGGACTCCCGCAGGACCCGGAGGTGCTGGGACACGGCAGGAGGTGAGATGCCGAACTCGGCCTTGATGACGTCACTGATGGCGCCGGCGGACTGCTCGCCTGCGGCCAGCAGTTCCAAGATCCGGCGCCGGACCGGATCACCGAGGATGTCGAACGCGTGCACCTCCGCACTATTTCAGGGACTACTTAAGTAAGTCAATACTTAAGTAGCTGTGTCGAGAGGGCGGCAGTTGACCCGTCCCCGAGAAGGAGGCGCAAGCGGACGGCGGCGCCGGACCACGTCGGTGTTTTCGGCGGCTGGAACCGGGCAATGCTGTCGCATGTTCCCAGCTGAGAACCTGCGTGACTGGCGCGGCGAGAACGTCGTCGACCCGGAGGGCGACAAGATCGGCGAGTTGGAGGCCGTCTACGTCGACACGGTCACCGACGAACCGGCGTTCGCCACGGTCCAGATCGGCATGATCGGGCGGCACCGGCTCGTCTTCGTGCCGCTCGCCGGGGCGACCGTCAGTCCCAAGGCTGTGCGCGTCCGCTACGACAAGAAGCTGGTCGGCAACGCGCCCGGCATCGGCATGGACGGCGAACTCGCCGCCGCCGACGAGCCGTCGCTCTTCGCGCACTACGGCCTGCCCTACGATCCCGGGTCCTCCGGAGCACGGCGCCTCGCCCGCCGGTGAAGCCCGCTGCTCTTCGCGGCGCGAGGAACCGGTGCGCCTGGCTGCCGTCGAGGAGCGGTATTCAGTGAGTGTCCGCACCTCCTTCGAACGTCCGCATGGCGGGAGTGATCTCGACGGGTCTACGCCGCTGCGTGCCGCTGCGACTTTGAGTTCGGCGAGCGAGCGAGCGAGGGCTGCGGCGGCGGGCGCGGACGTGCCGAGTGGCGCCCGAATCGGCACTCGGATCTGCCGTAATGTGCAGGGCTCCGGAGGGCCCGGTCGATCACCCGGCGATGGGCTTGGGTAACGCGTCCTGTCGGCAACTCCGGTCGGCGCGGGCATGCCGACCGGCATTAGAAAGATGTCGTGAGGTCGTTCCTGAGCGGTCGGCGGTATAGCCCTCAGCGCTGCGACTCGAAGTGCTCCCGCAGCGCCGGGTAGTAGTCGTCGAACGATGGCGCCGGCGTGCCGTCGCGGGAGGCGACCAGCAGGTCCAGGTAGTACTCCCAGCCGGGGCCGACCTCGCCGACGTTCTCCTTGCCGGTCAGGTGCTGGGTGAAGCGCAGCTCGGTCACGCCGGCGGTCTCGGTCAGCGTCAGATCAAGGTGCCAGGCGCCGTAGTCGTCCACCGCGGACAGCGTCAGCCGGCGCGGCGGCTCGCAAGCGTCGATCGTCATGTCCATCCATGGCTGGCCCTCCTCCTGCGTCATCTGAACCTTGATCGGGCGACCCGGCGCCGCGTCACCCTGCCACGGGCCGAACCAGCGGGCCGTCCGATCCGGCTCGGTGAGGCTCGCCCACACGTCGTCGATCGGTGCGCGGAACGTGCGGGTCAGCACCAGGTCGTTGCCGAACAGCCGTCCGGTCGGGGTGGGGCTCATGCGATCTCCTCCTGGGATGGGCGCCGCTCGCGGCGTGTGCGGTAGACCTCGGTCTCGAGGGCGTCGAAGCGGTGGTGCCACCCGGACGGGCGCCGCACCTGGTCCAGCCAGGCGGTCAGCTCGTCGAGTGGGGCGGTGTCGAGCGTGTAGACGCGGTGCCGACCCTCTGCGGTGTCCTGGACCAGGCCGGACTCGCGCAGCACCCGCAGGTGGCGGCTGACGGCGGGCCGGCTGATCTCGAACCCGTCGGCGATCTGGCCTGCGGTGAGCGCGGCGTCGCGCAGCATCAGCATGATCTGTCGCCGAACCGGGTCGGCGATCGCGCCGGCCACCTCGTCCATTTGCTCCACCGGGAAAGCGTAACCCGCTGGTTACGCGTCAACAACTGGTGACTTATGGGGGTGGCTACACCGTGGTGTCGGCCGGGAGCTCGTGCAGCCATGCTTCCGGCGCGGTGCGGAACTGCTCGTCGACCGGGACGGCCGCGTCACGCAGCGCGCGCTGCCAGGCCGCCGCCCGTGACATCCGGGTGACCCGGCAGGCGAGGGTGACCGATCTGCGCAGCGTCGCCGGATCCGGCAGGTCGGACCACGGTTCCAGGTATGCGTCGCGCAGCCGGGCCACCTCGCGCCGCCGGTCCGGCGTGTCCAGGGCGTCGTGCATGACAGGGGCGCATGCGCACCCGCTCGATCGGGCCGCTCGGCGGGGTGCCGAACTCGGTGAGCCGAGCGGTGAACCATGCGTCGGCCTCGGCTTGCCAGGCAGGGTCGTTTCAGTCGTTGGCGCGCACGAGCGTTGACAGTAGAGGTCGGCGGGGCCGGCGATCATCCGGAATTCGGCGCTGGCGCCGGACCCGGCGCGGGTGCTGCCGCGCCGGGCCGGATGCGTGGAGGGTGGACGTGCTGAGCCGGATGCGTGGCGGGTCGACGTGCTGGCGGCTCCTCCAGGCGTCGAATTCAGCATCGAACTCAGGCGTCGTGGTCAGACGTCGATGAAGATGGGGTTGGTGTAGAACCAGGTGTCGAGCCAGGGATCGCCGTCGCCGGGGGTGTGCGCCACCGGGCCGTGCGGGTCGATCGCGGCGCCGAGCAGGCCGGGCCCGTTACGGCGGCCGTCGCTGCCGCGCAGGCGCAGGTACGTCGGCTCACGCACCGGATCGATCGGGATGCGCAACGTGTACGTGCCGGTCCGTCCACTCACGTCAACGCTGCGCGCGACCTTGGTCGCGGGCGCCCGCCATGATGTGCGGTCGGCGGCCGGGCCACGGACCGCGCCGCGGATCACGTCGACGTGGGCCAGGGCGGGCAGCACGCCGTGATAGTTAGGCCGCGACGCGGTGGTGACCGTGACCAGCAGGGTCAGCTTCTGACCCTTGCGGGCGCGCAGCCGTCCACCGAGGGTCGCGCCGCGCCCGGAACCGCCGGCGACCAGGCGCACGTCGATCGCGTCGATCAACTGACCATGGTCCACCCACACGCGGCCCGCCCGGAGGCCCGCCATCACCTCACGGTAGCCGTACCGGGTGACGCCGACGTGGGTGCGGCTGAACTGGCCGGGCCAGAAGTCGCTGCCAGGCTGGGGCGTGCTCGTCTGCACCGGGTCGGGCAGCTTGCCGGTGTTGTCGAAGTTCTTGCCGGGCGCCCAGTCACCGTTGCGCCAGGTGTCGTACACCGTACGGTGGCTGTCCGAATTTGATGTGATCGAGAAGAGCTTGCCCTCGGCGAGCAGCGCGTCCCACATGCCGCCGACGGTCGCGGCCATCCAGTCGAAACCGCCATAGGTCACATACGACTCGGCGGGATAACCGGGCCAGGACTGGGCGGACGGCTTGTTCTCGTACTCGCCGCGGATGCTGTTCGCGCCGCGCCAGCCGGGCAGCGCCGCACCCTGGGCACCCGGAGCACCCTCCATACCGATCATGATGCCGGGTGCGGCATCACGCCATCCGCGCATCTCAGCGGGGGAGTCGATGCCGAGCCGGGACGGGTGGTTGGCGAACACCAGCGCGTCGGGCACGTCGCCGGCCCGCTTGCGCGCGGCCAGCCACGTCAGCGCCTCGACGGCGAGAGCCTGGTTCTGCGGGGTGTCGGTGGTGCGGTTGAGGAGCTTTCCGTCGTACGCCAGCTCGAACTGTCGCAGAATCTCCGCTTCGTTGGGGCCGGGCGCGGTGAAGACGGTGGCGTGCTCAGCGGCCGGGATGTACCACTCGAGGCCTTGGAACAGCAGCATCCGCGGGTTCTCGGCGCGGGCCGTGACCACCTCGGCGTGTTCGGCGAGGGCACCGCCGGCGTTGGCGTGACCGATGTTGCTGTGCTCGGTGAGCACCATCCAGTCCAGACCGAACTGGGCTGCACGCATGGCCTGCTGGCTGAACGTGTATTTCGCGTCGTGGCTGTAGACGGTGTGCACGTGGTGGTCACCCGCCAGGTACACGAATTCGGGATCGTCGTCCCCGTGGGACGGGCGTGACGCGGTGGCGGCAGCAGAGGCTGCGGCGGGAGAGGCGAGCACGCCGGCGGTCGCGAAGCCCGCTCCGAACAGGCCGGCGTTACGCAGCAGGCCGCGCCGGGACACACCCTGCGCGTCGAGCCGGTCGACGGAGACGGCGGGGTCCGCCCACTCCGGCAATGGTTGTTCCGTAGACATGATCATGGAGGCTTGCCGACAAGGCCGTCCGGCGTGCCAACGCCCGGTCAACGGTGGGCGGCCGATGCACCAACTCCTCATCGGTCAACCCCTCTCCGCGCTGCGGCGACGAGGCGCGATGAGGCCGGATTCGTAGGCCCAGACGACCAGTTGTGCCCGGTCGTGACAGTGCAGCTTGATCATCGCCCGGTTGACATGGGTCTTGGCGGTGAGCGGACTGATCACCATCTGGTCGGCGATCTCGTCGTTGGTCAGGCCCCGCCCGACGAGTTCGACGATCTCCTGCTCGCGGGCCGTCAGGACGGCACGGCCGGCCGCCGGGTCTCCCGGCGGCCGGCTGGACACGAACTCGCTGATCAGGGTGCGGGTCACCGTGGGGGCGAGCAGCGCCTCGCCGCGGGCCACTGTGGTGATGGCTCGGAGCAGGGTGGCTGGGTCGGCGTCCTTGAGCAGGAAACCGCTGGCACCGGCGCGGAGGGAGGCGAACACGTACTCGCTCAGCTCGTAGTTCGTCAGGATCAGCACGCGGACGCCGGTCAAGTCGGGATCGGCGCTGATCCGGCGCGTGGCTTCGATCCCGTCCATGCCGGGCATCTGCACATCCATCAGGACGACGTCGGGCTGCAGCTTCCCGGCCATGTCGACGGCAGCAGCGCCGTCGCCGACCTCACCGACCACCTCCAAGCCGTCCTCGGCGTCGAGCAGCGCCCGGAATCCGGCTCGCATGAGCGCCTGGTCATCGGCGAGAAGCACCCGGATCACGCGGGATCCCTCAACGGAAACGCGGCTCGGACGGTGAATCCTCCGTCCTCGTCATGCGCGGCGTGCAGGGTGCCGCCCAGCCCGGTGACCCGTTCCCGCATGCCGTGCAGACCGATCCCCGGTGTCACCGCCGGGTTCGCGGCAGGCTGACCATCGTCGGTGACCGCCACGGTGAGCTCGGTGGGGGAGTAGCCGACGTGGACCCTGGCGTTGGCGGGACCGGCAGCGTGCCGGGTGACATTGGTCAGCGCCTCCTGAACGATCCGGTAGCTGGCCTGGTCGACCTCGACCGGCAGCTGCATCGGCGGGCCGGAGAAGGTGATCTCCACGGGAACGCCGGCCGCCCGGGTGCGCTCGGCCAGCTCGTCGACCCGGGCCAGACCGACACGGTCGGCGTCACCGGGAGAACGCAGGACGGCGAGGGTGGCGCGGAGCTCGCGCATCGCCGCACCACTGGCCTCCTGGATCGCCAGCAGCGCCGGAGATGGCTCGTCGCCGTTCTTACGGCCCAGGTGCACGGCGATGCCCGCCTGCACCTTGATCACCGAGATGTTGTGAGTCAGCGAGTCGTGCAGGTCACGGGCGATGCGCAGCCGCTCCTCGCCGGCGCGCCGCAGCGCCACCTGCTCGCGGGTGCGCTCCGCCTCGAGGGCGCGTTGCTCAGCCTGCTCCAGATAAGCGCGATGCTGCCGTGCGACCAGGCCCGCGACGTTGGCCGCGACGAACCAGCCCAGCAACAGGGTGGTGCGCTCGACAAGGAGTTGAGCGGGCCGGCCGGCGGGTGCGGTCGCGATGTCACGGGCCAGGAAACCGGCGAGGAAGAGCACGCTGGTGATGCCCGCCGCGAGCCGGTGACCGCGCCACGCCGCCAGATAGACAGCCGCGAGAACCGGGAACGCCGCGGTCACCCCGGCGTGCACCCGGACATGTAAGGCCAGCATCGCGACGGCGACCACGCACAGGGTCAGAAGCGGGAAGCGACGGCACATGGCGAACGCGGCCGCCATCGCCAGGACCAGGGCAACATCGATCAAGCTGAGCGCCGCGGCGTCCGGTGACAGAGCCGCGTTGCCGAGCAGGAGGGCGCCGAGTGTGACGCCGCCGAGGGCGTAGGGCAGGTCCGAGCGCATGAGCGAACTGTAGGACGCACATCGACCGGTGGGCATCCCACGCTTGCGGTATGTGGATAGTACTGCGGGCGCGGTATCGGCATCCGGTCAAGTGCCTGCGGCGGCAGGACGCTTCGCCGGCCCGCCGGGACGAGCATCGACGGCATGGCATACCGCTTCTTCGCACCGCCGCCGGCCAGGGCAGCGACCGGCCGCGCCGCACAGGTCTATCAGCAGATGCGCGACGACTTCCCCGGTCCGGCACCGACGTTTCACGCGCTGTCGGTCGCGCCGGACGTCATGGCCGCCACGTGGGCGCTGATGCGCGAATCCCTGCTGGCGAACCGCGACGGCCGGTCCAGCGACGGCCGGTCCAGCGACGGCCCGTCCAGCGACAGTCGTGCGACACCTCACCGGGCAGGTGATGGCGCGAGCCGGGTTGACCGGGAGGTCGTCGCGGCTGCGGTGTCGCGTGCCAACGACTGCCGGTTCTGCGCCGACGCCCACGTGACTCTCCTGCACGGGCTCGGCGAGCACGACCTCGCCGAGACCATCGCTCGCGGCGGCTCCCCACCGCAACCCGCCCAGGCCGAGCTGGCAGGGTGGGCCCGAGCCAGCCGCCACCCCCGCGCGACCGGATGGACCAGCCGATATAACCCTCAGCTGACCGGCACCCTGCTCGCCTTCCACTTCATCAATCGGGTCGTCTCGGCGCTCCTCGCACCGGACCTGCTACCCGGCGGCCTGCAACGCTCGTCCACCGCCCGGGCCGCCGGCGGCCGCCTCCTCGCCCGCAGCCTCCGCACCTCGATCGTGGCGGGTCGTAGCCTGCCACTGCTGGACGTTGCGAATGGGCCGCCCCCGGCGTGGGCAGGAAACGACCCGGTCGGAGCGGCCTGGGTCGCGCTGCGCGATGCCACGGCACGCGGTGGTGACCTGCTGGGCGACCTGGCCCGGCACACCGTCACGGCGACCGTTCGCTGGGAGGACGGTGGTCATCCCGCCGACCCCGTCGCCTGGGCCGGCGACCTGGTCCGGGACCTGCCGGCCAAGGAGCGGGTCGGCGCCCGCATCGCACTGCTGGCCGCGTTCGCCCCCGAAGCGATCACCGCCGGAGACATCGGTCTCTGGCGGTTGACTCATCGGTCCGACGCCGACCTCGTCCGGCTCGTCGCTTATGGCGCCATCACCGCGACCGAGCATGTCGCCCAGGCGCTCGACCCCGCGCCTGCCCTGACCCATGCCCACGATGCCGACCGGGAGGAACCGTCGTGCGCAGAGCTTTCGTGATCGCCAGTGGCGCGCTCCTCGCGGCGTTCGCGCTGCAATTCGTGTTCGCCGCCGTCGGCGCGTTCACCCAACCCGCCGAGGACGGCTCCTACCGCCTGCACAGCATCACCGGCATGGCGGTGATGCCCGCATTGTGCCTGGTCACCACCCTGTTCGCGGCATTGGCCCGAGCGCCCGGCCGGGTCATCGCCCTTACTTTGCTGCCGTTCGGGCTGGTTCTGCTTCAGGTGTTGCTGGCGACGCTGGCGAGCGCTTTCACCGGCCCGTCCGGCGCCAGCACGCCGCTCGGCCTCACCATCGGCGGACTGCACGCGGTCAACGGCATCATCGCCGTGCATGTCGTCGCCGGTGTCCTCCGCGAGGCCTTGAAGCCGGCCGCGCAACCGAGCATGGCTGGTACCAGCGCATGACCGTCGGCACGCTGCTCGCCCTCGACCTGGTCATCGCCGTGATCGCGTCCGCCGGCTGGCTCGGCGCCGGTGCCGCGGCGGCTGGCGGCCACCGCCGAACCGCACTGGGTGCGGCGACGGCTGCGCTGGCTGCCACCCTGGCGCGGGCGGCGACCACGATCGCGCTGGCCGGGGCCGGGTGGTGGTTCGCCGCCGAGAAGGTCATGCTCGCGGCCCCGCTGGCGCTCGCGTCCGTCGTGGTCGTGATGCCGCGGCTGGTGAGGCCGCCCGGCGACATCCGCCGGGCGACACTCGCGCTTCTCTTCGCCGGGTACGCGCAGAGCAGTGCCCTGCTCGTCACCGTGCTGCACGGATACCCGCTGTCGGCGGGCGTCGTGCTGCTCGCGGTGGCCGGAGTGGCAGCGGCGACGCTTGTCACGTGGCGGTTGACCGGTGCGCGGCCGGCCCCGGCGATATCACGGGCGGCCGGTGTGGTGACCCTTGCGGCGGTGACGGCCGGCTTCGGGCTCATGGTCGACGCGGACGCCTCCGTACCCGTACATGACCACTCAGATCTCGCGGCGCCCACCGCAGGCGACCCGACCCGGCGTTTCACGCTGACGGCCGGGACGGCTGTGGTGAAGACCGAGGGCCGCGACGTGGAGGCCTGGGCGTTCAACGGGCAGGTGCCGGGCCCGGCGCTGACCGCGACCGTCGGTGACGTGATCGAGGTGACTCTGCACAACCGGGACATCGCCCGTGGGGTGACGCTGCACTGGCACGGCTACGACGTGCCGAACAGCCAGGACGGTGTACCCGGGGTCACCCAGGACGTGGTGCTGCCCGGCGCGAGGTTTGTCTATCGGTTCCGCGCCGACCAGACGGGGACGTACTGGTATCACACGCATGCGGTCTCGGATGTCGGCGTGCGGATGGGACTCTACGGGACCCTCGTGGTCGCGCCGGCACGCCCGGTGCCCGGCGTCGACGTTGTCGTGCCAGTGCACACCCTCAACGGCCGGCTCCTGCCGGAGCCGGTCGTGCAACCCGTCGGCACGGAGCGGAGGCCGGTGCGGCTGCGGCTGATCAACACGGACAGCGTGACCCACCGGTTCGCGCTGGCGGGCACCGCGTTCCAGGTCGCCGCGATCGACGGGACGGACCTGCGCGGGCCGCCCTCGGTGGCGGAGACGGCGGTGCTGATTCCGGCAGGTGGCCGATATGACCTGACGTTCACCGCCTCCGGCGCGGCGGTGGGGCTGTTCGTCGATGGGCGGATCGTATGGTCCACCGGACCTGTCACGGCGGAGACCGGTGGATGGCCGGTGCTCGATCCGTTGAGCTACGGGACGCTCGGGCCGGCACCCTGGGCACGGTTCGACCGAGAATTCACGCTGGTGCTCGACCGAGGGCTGGATCTGCACGGGCTCCTGCCGCGGTACGCGCACACGGTCAACGGGGCGGCCGGTCCCGGCATCGCGGATCAGTCGGTGCGGTACGGAGAGATCGTGAAGCTGACGATCGTGAACCGGTCACTGGTGGTGCATCCGTGGCATCTGCATGGTCACCACGTGCGGGTGCTGCGCCGGGACGGGCAGGAGGCTCGGGGCAGTCCG
The DNA here is from genome assembly GCF_040639325.1 of Actinoplanes sp. NPDC023936. Classification (NCBI taxonomy): domain Bacteria; kingdom Bacillati; phylum Actinomycetota; class Actinomycetes; order Micromonosporales; family Micromonosporaceae; genus Actinoplanes; species Actinoplanes sp. NPDC023936. The sequence goes on from NZ_JBEZZR010000035.1 coordinate 68,868, forward strand.
CTGTGGCTGGATTCGTTCGACGTGCTGCCGGGCCAGGTCTGGGAGGTGGCGTTCCGGGCGGACAACCCCGGGATGTGGGCCAACCACTGCCACAACCTGCCGCACGCCGAGCAGGGGATGACGCTGCATCTGAGGTACGGATGAGCGGGTTCCCGAGCCGCCGTACGCCAATGGCCTGCGCTGACCCGGTCAGCGCCCTGGTGCCGGCAGGTCCCCAGAGGACCTCCCGGCACCACCACGAATCCGGCGAACCGTCAGAAGCTCTCGCAGTTGACCGTGGTCCCGCCGCCCAGGCTCAGCCGGCAGGTGTCCCCGGCGTCGGTACGGTTGGCGCCGCCGTCCAGCGCGTCCGGCCCGTCGAACTCGCTCACCCCGCCCTCCAGGTAATCGTCGCCGCCCCGGCCGGAGATGGTGTCCTGGCCGCTGCTGCCGTACAGCGCGTTGTCCCCGCCGTTACCGATCAGCACGTCGTCCGCGGTGGTCGCGGCGATGTTCTCGATGCGCAGCAGCGAGTCGCCCTCGCCGGGTTCGCCGTCGTCGCCGCGGGCGTTGTCGAGATCCGCGACGATGCCGCTGGAGCGCTCGGTGTAGAAGGCACCGTCCCGGCCCGCGCCACCGTCGTGCAGGTCAGCGCCGAGCCCGCCGATCAGCTCGTCGTCGCCGTCCCCGGCCAGCAGCAGGTCGTCGCCGTCCTCGCCGTAGAGCACGTCGTTGCCGCCCGCGCCGTCGAGCAGGTCCTTGCCCGGCCCGCCGGACACCTGGTCGGCGCCCGGACCGCCGCTGACCGTGTTGTCACCGCCTCGGCCCTGCACGCTGTCGGCGCCGGCCTCGCCGCGCAGCTGGTCCGCCGCGACGTCCGAGCCGATCAGCGTGTCGTCGCCCAGCCCGCCGGAGGCGAGCAGCCCGATGGCGGTGTCGTTGATGACGGTGTCCGCGCCGTCGCGGACGTTGACGACCAGGCCGAGCGCGACTGCCGGGGCTCCGAGATCACAGGTCACCTGCGTGGGGTCGCCGGCGACCGACGCGCAGCCCGCTCCTGCGGTGATCGTGACGTCGTCGTCGAACGTCACTGCCTGCCCATCTCCGGTGATGAGCAGATTGTTGACCTCACCGGCGGCGGCGTCGAAGCGGACGCTGCCGGGCGCGGCCACGGAGGCGGAAGCGCCTGCCGGCGCCGAGAAAGCCGGCAGCGCGGTGAACACCAGCCCGGCCGCGGTCACGGTGGCGATACCACCAGCGACCTTGGCGAAGCCGCCAACCTTGGCGAAGCCGCCAACCTTGGAAACGCCGGCCATCGAGAAGCCGCCGACCCTGGAAAAGCCGGTGAATTGGAACATGGAGTCCCCCGTGGGTTGAATGCCGCACATCGGACGAGCGACACGGTGATCACCATGAATACCCGACAGCGGCCCGCACCGCGACCCAATCCATCCGCCTCTACTGTGGACCGGTGCGCATTCACCCACGTACCGTGGGATTTTGTGAATGCGGAATCCGTAACCGACATCCTGTCCCCGGAGTGCCTGGCCGACCCGATCCCGGTGTGGGAGGCGCTGCGGGAAACCGCACCGCTCGCGTTCCACGAGGGCATGAACGCGTACGTGATCAGCCGTTACGCCGACGTCGAACGCGCCTTCAAGGACCCGGTCTTCAGCACCGACAACTACGGCTGGCAGCTCGAACCGGTGCACGGGCGCACTATTCTGCAGATGGACGGCCGGGAGCACTCCATCCACCGCCGCCTGGTCACGCCCGCGTTCCGGGGCAGTGAGCTGACCGCGACGTTCGTGCCGGTGATGCGCCGCAACAGCAGCGCGTTGATCGACGGGTTCCGGCACGCGGGCGAGGTGGATCTGGTCGACGCGTTCACCATCCGGTACCCGATCAACGTGATCGTGGACATGCTCGGCCTGCCCACCTCCGACCACCTGCTGTTCCACCGCTGGTACACCTCGATCATGGCGTTCCTGGCGAACCTCACCCAGGACCCGGCGGTGGCCGAGCGGGGCCTGCGCACCAAGGATGAGCTCCAGGACTACCTGCTGCCGCGGATCGCCGCCCGCCGTGCCGATCCGCGCGACGACCTGCTGTCGCTGCTGTGCACCGCGCGGATCGACGGGGAGCAGATGACCGAGCTGGAGATCAAGGCCTTCGTCAGCCTGCTGCTCGTCGCGGGCGGCGAGACGACGGACAAAGCCCTGGCGAACATGTTCCTGAACCTGGTCCAGAATCAAGACCAGATCGCGAGGGTACGGGCGGACCGGTCCCTGATCCCGAACGCGCTCGCCGAGACACTCCGGCACTCCCCGCCGGTCCAAATGATCATGCGGCAGCCGTCCGAGGACGTCGAGTTGTCCGGCGGAACCGTGCCCGCGGGCGCCACGGTGGTGTGCCTGATCGCCGCCGCGAACCGCGACCCGCGGCGCTTCACCGATCCGGATCGCTTCGACATCACCCGCGACGACCTGGACTTCGCCAAGGCGTACACGGCGGCGGCGAACCACGCCGGCTTTGCCCTCGGCCGGCACTTCTGCGTCGGCGCGACCCTCGCCAGGACGGAGGTGGAGGTCGCCGCCAACGCGCTGCTGGACGCGATGGACGACATCGAACTGGTCGAGCCGCCGGTGTCCCGGGGCCTGTTCACCAGGGCGCCGTCGTCCCTGCGCCTCCGATTCACCCCGACCGGCTGACGCTGGTCAGGGCATTCGCTCGGCTTCACACCGATCGGCTGACGCCAGTCAGGGCAGTCTCTCGGCGAGCTTGACGGCCTGCGTGCCGAGCACGTCGTCATGCCGGGCGATCTCGGTGCCGCCGCGGTACACCGTCACACCGCCCTGCCACGCACAGTACTCGACCTCCTGGTAACGACTGACGCTGTCGTCGTGGTGGTGAACTTCGAGGACATCCGCTCCTGTTGCAGCCATCAGCAGGACCGCCTTTCATCACGTGGTCCGGGGACACGACCTATCGGCCGGGTATCCGTGTGCTGAAGGATTCGGGTGCCACCAGGTTGCGGATGTCTGGTTAGCTGGTTCGCGGAGAGTGATGACTGTGGACAGTGACGGTGACTACGGCATCGATGCGGTCGATTCGCCGGAGCTCAGCTCCCCGGAGTCGCGGGTGCTGGAGAGCTTTCCGGTTCGAGCGCTCTGGATGATCAGCATGCTGGTGGTGTTCTTCGGGTGGACGCCGCTCTACCTGCTCGACTGGGAGGAGCACTCGTGGAACGACGAGCACGCCTTCTGGTGGCGTTTCACCCTGTTCGCGTGGATCGCCGCCATCGTCGTGGTGTCCGCCATCTCCCTGGCCGAGCGCATCGCACATCGCCGCCTACTGCGCCGCCTGTCCGAAATGCCCCCGCCGTGACGCCGCTGTCACGGGTGCCCGACGACAGCGGAAGCGCCGGGCACCGCGATCAGCTGTCCTTGTTCACCAGCGTGGGGTGGTCGAGCAGGAACTGCGCCACGGTGTCGGCCTTGACCGCGTCGAAGAACTCCTGTGCCAGTTCAGGCTGGGTGAACTCCTCGCCCAGGTAATCGTCGGTGCCCGGCGCGTACTTGCCGCCACCGGGCAGCTTGATCGTGACCATGTCGTCGACGTTGACGCCCTTGAGCGCCACCGCCCATTCGATCGGGCTGTTGCCGCCACCGGCGAACGTCAGCGACTCGCCGGCCGCGTCCAGGATCTTGCCCATCTTGCCGACGTCGGTGATGACGTCCTTGCTCATCGCCTCTTTCGCCATGGCCTTGATGAACTGCTGCTGGTGGCGCTGCCGGTCGTAGTCGGTCATCGGCGGACCGCCCTTGAACCCGTAGCGCTGCCGCACGTAGTCCAGCGCCTGCCAGGGCTCCAGCCGTACCGGCTTGGTGCTCTTCTTGTAGTAGGCCTGCGGCCCGGTGTACGGGTGTGAGCAGTCGCTGGTGACCGGGCAGCTGCGCAAACGCGGCCGCTGCTTGCCGTCGGGCGTGAGGTGCTCCGACTTCACGTCCATGTCGATCACCATGGAGACGCCGCCGAGCGCCTCGACGATCTCCTTGAAGCCGCCGAAGTTGATGATCGCGGCCGCGTCGAACTCCTTGATCCCGGTGAACTTCGTGATCGTCTTCGACAGCACCTTGAAGCCGTTGATCACGTCGATCTTGCCGTCGACCTGGCTGCCGTTCGCCATCGCGGAGTTGATCTTCGCCTGGTGCGTGCGGAGGCCCGCCTTCTCGTCAGCGGCGATCTCCACGTAGAGGTCGCGGGGGATCGAGAACAGGTAGGCCGTGCTCATGTCCTTCGGGATGTGCGCGATCAGGATCGAGTCGGAGAGCGGCGGCGTGGTCGCCTTCCGCGGGTCGATGCCGACGAGCAGGATGGTCAGCGGGCCCTTGATGTCCTTCTTCCCGGCCTGCGCGGCGCCGGTGTCGAGCAGCGCGTCGTTGGTGATGTCACCGGTGTACTTCGAGATCAGACTCTGACCGGCGACCAGGGTGCCGCCGCTGATCACCATCAGCGAGCAACCAAAGATGGCACAGAGCCGCGTCCACAGTGGCGCGCGGCGTTTCGCTGACGTACCCAACCCGCTGTCTCCAACCCCGTGCTCGGATATCGAGCACGCATGATTCCACGACCGGTCAAGAACCGTTATCTAAGGTATGGCAGTGAAGATTTCCCATCGCGCTCAGGCCGTCGCACCCTTTTACGCGATGGAAGTCGCCAAGCACGCCGCCATGTTAGAGACCGACGGCCGCCACGTCATCCGGCTCAACATCGGCGAACCGGACTTCGGCGCCCCGCCGGTGGTGCGCGAGGCGATGCGTGCGGCGATGGACGGGCGCCCGATGCCGTACACGGCGGCGCTCGGCCTGCCCGCTCTGCGCCAGGCGATCAGTGGCTTCTACCGCGACGAACACGGCGTCGAGGTGGACCCGGCCCGGGTCGTGGTGACCGCCGGGGCGTCCGCCGCGCTGGTGCTCACCGCGGCGGCGCTCGTCGATCCGGGCGACGAGGTGATCATCGGCGATCCTTCATACCCCTGTAACCGGCAGATCATCGAGAGTTTCGGCGGCCGGGTCCGTCTGGTCCCCACCACCGCGGACACCCGCTTCCAATTGGACCTTCCTTCGGTACGGGCACACTGGTCCCCGAAAACCGCCGGGGTGATGATCGCCACCCCGTCCAACCCGACCGGCACCTCGATCCCACCCGCCGAACTCGCCGCCGTCTGCGACCTGGCCCGCTCCCACGGCGCCTGGCGGATCATCGACGAGATCTACCTGAACCTCGCCCTGAACCCGGCGCCGACCGCCCTGAGCTCCGACCCGGACGCCATCGTGATCGGCAGCTTCTCGAAGTACTTCGGCCTGACCGGCTGGCGGCTCGGCTGGTGCGTGCTCCCCGACGCCCTGATCCCGGCCGTCGAGCGGCTGGCCCAGAACTACTACATCTGCGCGTCCGCCCCCGCCCAGGAGGCGGCGCTGGCCTGCTTCACCCCGGAGGCCCGCCAGGTCTGCGAGGACCGCCGCCTCGAGTTCGTGGCCCGCCGTGCCCTGGTCCTCGACGGCCTGGCCCGGATCGGCCTGCCGGTGCCGGTCCCGCCGGACGGCGCGTTCTACTGCTACATCGACGTGAGCGGCACCGGCCTGGGCTCGTGGGAGTTCTGCGAGCGGGCGCTGCAGGAGGCACACGTGGCGCTGACCCCGGGCCGGGACTTCGGCACGCACAGTGCGGAGACCCACGTGCGGCTGGCCTACACCGCCTCCATGCCGGACCTGGCCGAGGGCTTGAGCCGCTTGGAGCGCTTCGTGGCCACCCTCTGACGCGCGCCCCTGTGTACTGCGGCCCGGGCGAGCCGAGGCGCGCGTGTTGATTTCGGGCACGGAGCGGACCCGAAGTCGACATGCTCGTGCGGGTCGGGGTGGGTGTGTGGATTTGGGGTGCGGAGCGGACCCGAAGTCGACACGCTCGTGCGGGTCGGGGTGGGTGTGTTGATTTCGGGCACGGAGCGCGCCCGAAGTCGACACGCTCGTGCGGGTCGGGGTGGGTGTGTTGATTTCGGGCACGGAGCGCACCCGAAATCCACACGCTCGGAGGGGCGTGGCGCAGTCGGACATCCCCGTCACGGGGCTTGACCCTGCCGCCCCCGGCCTTTCCGCGCGGCGCCGTCGGCGGGCCCCGGCCTCCCCGGCCTCCCCGGTCTCCTCGCTGCCGCTGCCGCTGCCGCTGCCGGTGACGGTGCCGGTGAACCCGGCACGCCGGACGCGCCCGGTCTCGCGCCGAGGCGGTTCGGCCGGTCGGGTCGTTCGAGCCAGGGCCGATGCGTCCGGATCCACCGCTCCACATCGGCGATGTCCCACACCTTGCCCATCTGCAGCACCTGGTAGGGCTCCGGGAAATCCTCCCGGCTGATCAGCTGATAAGCGCGCTGCCGGGACACCCGCAGCCAGGTGCGGATCTCCGCCGGGCCCACAAGGACCAACTTCGTCATGCCTGCCTAACCTAGTCCCAGGCCTAGTAGTGCGCGACAACTTGTCCCGGGCTTGGCACACTTCGGCGACCCGGTTCCCCCGCAGGGAGGAACCCGCCCGGTACCGGTCACCGATTACGCGATGATCACACGTCGTGCCCGCATTCAAGGCACGCGCTGCCGAGGCGCTGCGGGCGCGGCGATCGCCGGGGCGGTCGCGGCGGCGTGCGAAGGCCATAATCGGACGCATGACGTATCCGCCGCCGCTCTACCACGGCGCCACGGGTGAGGTCTCCGCGACTCACCGTCCCGCCGACGCCGCGCCCGAGCTCGTCTACCCGAACGGCACCCGCGTCCACTACCTCTCCACCGGGGAGTCGACCGGGGGGCTGTTCGGCCTCTACCGCTGGGAGTGCGGGCCCGGCGTGACCGGCCCCGAGCCGCATTTCCACCACACGCTGTCCGAGTCGTTCTACATCCTGTCCGGCGTCATGAACATCTACGACGGCAACCGGTGGATCGAGGCCGAGCCCGGCGACTACGTGCACGTCCCGCCGGGTGGCATCCACGCGTTCAAGAACCGGTCGGGCGCACCGGTGTCGATGCTGCTGCACTTCTCGCCGGGCGCGCCGCGGGAGGGTTATTTCGAGGGCCTGACCCGGGTGGCGGAGATGACAGAGGAGGAGCGTACGGCCTTCTACCTGGAGCATGACAACATCTGGCAGTGACCATCGTGCACCCGCTCGTGCTGATCTCGCCCGCCATGGGGATCGGATCGCGGTACTACCGGCCGCTCGTCGAGGAGTTCGAAACTCGTGGCTGGTCGGCTGCCGCGCTGCCGCGCCGCGGGTTCGAACCGGGTGATCCGCGGGCGTCCCGGGACCACGACTGGTCGTACCGCGACGAGATCGACGAGATGGCCCGGGCGGTGGACGCCGCGCGGGCCGGGGCGCCCGGCCGTCCGGTGATCCTTCTCGGGCACAGCCTGGGTGCTCAGATCGCGGTGGGACATCAGCTCAGCCGGGTTCCCGCGGACGGGGTCGTCACCGTCGGCGGCTGCCTGCCGTACCACCGGGACTACCCGTGGGGCGGCCCGCATCTGGTCCTGATGGGCGCGGTGATCGTGCCGGCGCTCACCGCTCTCTTCGGTCACCTGCCGGAACCCGCGTTCGGCGGTCCCGGCGCGCGCACGCTGATGCGCGAGTGGGCCCGGATGGCGGTCACCGGCCGCACCCCGTTCCCGGCAGCCGGAACCGTCGGCACGCCGTCGCTGGTGGTCGCGCTGGAGGGCGACCGGCTTGCCCCACCGACAGCGGTCGACCGGTTCGCCACCCGCATGTTCACCGCCGGGAGCGTCACGAGCTGGCTTTACCGCCACGAGGAGGTCCCGGAAGGGGCGAGCAACGACCACATCTCGTGGGTACGCACTCCGGCGCCCGTCGTCGACCAGGTGATCAGCTGGTGGGTGAAGGCCGGATCCGTCCCCTCCACTTCTAAGCTATAGCCGAGGTGGGGGCTTGCCGCAAGACCGGGGGTGTCGCGCAGAATCGCCCGGTCTGCGAGCGAAAGGACGGTGGACGGTTTGACCCGCCACGTCGTGAATCTGGATGAGACCGACCGGGACGAAGCCGGTGGCAAGGCCGCGCACCTGGGGCAGCTGTCCCGGATAGACGGCATCCGGGTTCCGCCCGGGTTCTGTGTGACGACCGGTGCCTTCGAGCGGGTCGTGGCGGAGACGCCGGCGATCCGGGAGTTGCTCGGCCGGCTCGCGAAGACCGACCCGGACGACCGGGAGGCGATCCGGACGCTCAGCGCGGAGGCGCGCGCGGCCGTCGAGGCGGCCGACATACCGGAGGAGCTGGCAGCCGAGATAACCGGCCGGATCAGCCCGGCGGGGGAGAAGAACCGGGCGGGGGAGCAGACCCGGGCGGGGGAGGACGCCGCGTGGGCGGTGCGGTCCAGTGCGACAGCCGAGGATTCGGCGGCGGCCTCGTTCGCGGGGCAGCACGACACGTACCTGAACGTCGTCGGCCCGGCGGCGGTCCTCGATGCCGTCCGGCGCTGCTGGGCCTCGCTCTTCACCGAGCGGGCCGTCACCTACCGGCTGCGCACCGGCGCGGGCCTCGACGTGCGGATGGCCGTCGTCGTGCAGCGGATGATCTTCCCGCGGGCGGCCGGAATCCTGTTCACCGCCGACCCGGTCACCGGCAACCGCACTGTCACCTCGATCGACGCCGGGTTCGGCCTCGGCGAGGCGCTGGTCTCCGGCCTGGTGAACGCGGACGTCTACCAGGTCCGGAACGGCGCGGTCATCGGCCGGACGATCGCCGCGAAGGGCCTCGCCATCCACGCCGTGCCGTCCGGCGGGACCGAGCACCGGCAGATCGAGCCGGACCGCCGGGAGCTACCGGTGCTGACCGACGACGAGATCGTCAGCCTGGCCGCCCTGGGCCGGCGGATCGAGGAGCGTTTCGGCGCCCCGCAGGACATCGAATGGTGCCTGGACGACGACGGGTTCGCGATCGTGCAGACCCGCCCGATCACCACGCTCTTCCCGATCCCGGCGGTCGGCGACGACGAGAACCACGTGTACGTCTCGGTCGGCCACCAGCAGATGATGACCGAGGCGATGACACCGCTGGGACTGTCGGTGTGGAAGCTGACCTCGCCGGCTCACATGGTGGACGCGGGCGGGCGCCTCTTCGTCGACGTCACCCCGCGGCTGGCGTCCCCAGCGACAGGTCCGGCCCTGGCCGAGATGCTGGGCCGCTCGGACCCGCTGATCGGCGACGCGCTGCGCGCCGTCCTGGACCGCAAGAACTTCCTGCCCACACCCCCCGATCAGGGTACTGCCACACCCCCCGATCAGGGTACGGAGCCGGCCCCGCCCCCCCGAGCAGCCGGAACCGATCTCCACCGACCCCGGCATCGTCGCCGAGCTGATCGCGCAGCGCCGGGCGTCCCTCGCCGTGCTGAAGCGGGAGATCCGCGGGAAGACCGGCCCGGAGTTGCTGGACTTCGTCACCGCGGACATCCACGGGATGCGGAAGATCCTGTTCGACCCGCGCGGCATGCCGGCGATCATGGCGGGCATGGAGGCCACCTGGTGGCTCAATGAGAAGCTGCGGGACTGGCTGGGCGAGGTGAACCCGGCGGACACGCTCAGCCTCTCCGCGCCGAACAACGTCACCTCGGAGATGGGGCTGGCGCTGCTCGACGTCGCGGATGTGATCCGCCCGTACCCGGAAGTGGTGTCCTTGCTGGAGGCCGCCGCCGACGACGGTTTCCTGGACCGGCTGCCGGAGGTGACCGGCGGGCGCGAGGCGCGCGACGCCATCGAGCGGTACCTCGACGAGTACGGGATGCGCTGCGTCGGCGAGATCGACATCACCCGGACCCGGTGGAGCGAGCACCCGCTCACGATCGTGCCGATGATCCTCAGCAACGTCCGGAACGCCGAGCCCGGCGCCCGCGAGCGCCGCTTCGAACAGGGACGGCGGCGGGCGTACCGGAAGGCGGAGGACCTGCTCGCCCGGCTGCGGGAACTGCCCGGCGGTGAGGAGAAGGCGGCCGAGACGAAACGGATGATCGACCAGCTGCGGACGTTCATCGGCTACCGCGAGTACCCGAAGTACAACATGGTCAGCCGGTACCTCGTCCACAAGCAGGCCCTGCTCGCGGAGGCCCGGCGCCTGGTGGACGCCGGGGTGCTCGCGGACCCCGAGGACATCTACTTCCTCACCCTGCCGGAGCTGGCCGGTGTGGTGCGCGAGCAGCGGGCCGACGCGCGGCTGCTGGCCGAGCGCAGGGAGGCGTTCGCGTCGTACCGGGCGCTGACCGCGCCGCGGGTGCTCACGTCCGAGGGCGAGGCCGTGACCGCCACCTATCAGCGGGACGACCTGCCGGCCGGGGCGCTGGCCGGGCTGGCCGTCTCCAGCGGAACGGTCGAGGGCCGGGCCCGCGTCGTGTTCGACATGGCCGAGGCCGACCTGGAGCCCGGGGACATCCTGGTCACCCCGTACACCGATCCGAGCTGGACCCCCGCGTTCGTCACGATCAGCGGTCTGGTGACCGAGGTGGGCGGCCTGATGACCCACGGCGCGGTGGTCGCCCGGGAGTACGGTCTGCCGGCCGTCGTCGGGGTGCAGAACGCGACAGGGCTGATCACCGACGGTCAGCGGATCCGCGTGCACGGCCGGGACGGGTACGTGGAGATTCTCTAGTCGTCGCCGATGGCCGGCAGCGTCCGATCCGGGGACGCGCCGGCCTCGGCGGCCTGCCGGTCGGGGAAGATCAGCAGCTCGTCGCCCGCGCGGACGACCCAGGGCGTGGTCCACCGCTCGCCGGGTCCCGGCTCCAGCACCCGGTCCGAGGATCGGTCCGCGTCGTGGATCAGCACCGAGTTGATCACGCTGCCGCCGAAGCCGTAGTCCTGCTCCGGGTGGTCGTCCGGCCCGTCGACCTCGATCACGTAGAACCGGTCGTCGAGCCATCGCCCCCACTCGCCGAGGCGGATCCGCTCGCCGACCCGGACGCCGTCGATCCAGAGCCGCACCCGCACCTGGTCGTCGGTCCAGGTCACCGCGCGATGCCGGTCGCCGGCGCTGAACTCGACCCGGACGCGCTCGCCGGCGTACGTCTCGCGGTAGAACGTGTCGCAGGCGCCGGGCAGCGGCCCCTCCCGGCGCACCCGACCGTCCGGCGTGCCATCGGCGCCGGCCGGCCGGTCCTGCGAGCAGATCTCCGGCCCCCGGCATGCCCGGTCCATGCGCCGGGTGCAGCCGAACCGTGCCGCCGCGCAATCGCGTGGCGCCACGCGGGCCAGAATCTGAATCAATTGCCTCCGGTACGCGTCATCGCCGAGCAGATACCGATACTCGTCCTCGGCGGTCGCCCGGGTGTACAGCTCCACGCCCGTCGCGGACTCCCGCAGCCAGTCCTGCCAGTGGTCCATCGCGTCCCGCCAGCGCCGGGCGCCGCGCAGGTGAACGGGTTCCGGTGGCTTCATCAGCGCCCGGACGATCTGCTCCTCGCGGGGGAGGTCCCGCCGCCACTTCACCCGATCATCATCACCGCCGATGTCAACCGGAGATTCGCGTGCCGTGTCCGGGATCTGCCCATAAGGTGATTTCATGAAGATGCTGGCGGGACGGTTGCACCTCAAGGAACGCGCGCTGCGGATGGAGACCGTGGACGTGCCCGAGCCAGGGCCGGACGAGGTCCTCGTGAAGGTCACCGCAGCGGGGGTCTGCCTGTCCGACGTGCACCTGATCGAGGGCGGGCTGACGCCGCGGCTCCTCGACGGCGATGTCGTCACTCTCGGGCACGAGACAGCGGGAATCGTCGACCGGCTCGGCGACCGGGTGGAGGGCTGGAAGCCCGGCGACCGGATCCTGATGCAGGCCGGTCAGCGCGACCGGCGGGGCATCGTCTACACCCGCGGCGTGGACTACGACGGCGGCTGGGCGGAGTACACGGTCGCCCGCGCCGACACGCTCGTCGCGATCCCCGACGACCTGCCGTTCGAGCAAGCCTGCATCATCCCCGACGCGGTCTCCACGCCGTGGGCCGCGATCACCGCGACCGCGCAGGTCAAGCCCGGTGACGCGGTGGCCGTCTGGGGCGTCGGCGGCCTCGGCGCGCACGCCGTGCAGCTGCTCCGGCTGATCGGCGCGGCGCCGGTGATCGCGGTGGACCCGCTCGCGCCGGCCCGGGAGCGGGCCCTCGCGCTCGGCGCCGACATCGCGCTGGACCCGAGCCAGGCCGACACGATCAGGGAGCTCACCGGCGGCGGGCTGGCTGTCGCGCTGGACTTCGCCGGTGTGCCGGCGGTGCGCGAGCAGGCCCTGACCGTTCTCGGACGAGGCGGGAAACTGGTACTGGCCGGCATCGCGAACAAGCCGGTCACGATCAGCTCGGACAGCTTCTTCAACTACCTGAAGCTCTCCATCCACGGGCACTACGGGTCCGACCCGGAGCACGTGGAGGAGCTGGTCCGGCTCGCCCGGCAGCGGCGCCTCGACCTGGCTGCCTCGATCAGCGACGTGCTGCCGCTGGCCGACGCGCCGGCCGCGGTGGAACGCCTGCAGCGCAAGGAGGGCAACCCGATCCGGCTGATCCTGCGCCCCTGACCGGCGTCAGACGCGCGCCAGCTCGGTCGACAGGCTGACCATCGTGTCGCTCACCTCGCGGGCCTGGTCGTGCAGGTCACGCAGGATGTCGGCGGAGCCCTCCGGGTGCCGGACCGCGCGTTCCTCCAGGTCGGCGCAGATCGCGGCGAACCGGTTCGCGCCGAGCGTCGAGGACGAGCCCTTCAACCCGTGCGCCAGGCGGGCCAGGTTGCGGGCGTCGCCGGACGCCGCGGCGTGGTCCATCTTGTCGAGCACCACCGGCAGCCGGTCGGCGAAGTTGTGCAGGATCGTGGCGATCCGCTGCCGGTCGTCCGGGACCGCGCCGGCGATCGCGCCGACACAGGCCCGGATGCTGGCCGGCTCCTCGACGTCCGAGTCGACGAGCGGGCTCTGCCCGGCCAGCCGCACGTCCGCGTGCGCGGCGGCGGTCGCCAGCACGGTGTCCAGGTCCGTCTCGTTGATCGGCTTGGCGAGGAAGCCGTCCATGCCGGCCAGCTGGCTCGCCTTGCGGTCGTCGACCAGGGCGTTCGCGGTCAGCGCGACGATCCGGGGCGCGCCGTGGGCGGGCGGGTCGGCGCGGATCATGCGGGTGGCGTCCAGGCCGTCCAGGACCGGCATCTGCACGTCCATCAGGACCAGGTCGTAACGGGTGCGCATGACCGCCTCGACGGCCGCCTCGCCGTCACTGACGATCTCCACCCGGTGGCCGCGGCGCTCCAGCAGCAGCTGGGCGACCCGCTGGTTCACCGGGTTGTCCTCGGCGACCAGCACCAGCAGCGATCGGGCCGTGGTGCCCCGGCTCGCCACGGCGGTGCTCCGGTCGTACCCGGGAAGGGTGTTGATCTCCGGGGTGGAGGACTCGCCCAGGCGCAGGGTGACCGCGAAGGTGGAGCCGTGGCCGGGCTGGCTGTCCACGGTGATGCCGCCGTCCATCGCCTCGGCCAGCCGCTGGCTGATCACCAGGCCCAGGCCGGTGCCCTCGTAGCTGCGCGCGGTCGTCGCGTCCACCTGGCTGAACGGGAGGAAGAGGCGGTCCATCCGGTCCGCCGGAATGCCGATGCCGGTGTCCCGCACGGCGAGCCGGATGGCCACCCGGCCGCTCTGCCCGGCGGCCAGATCGGGCGCCGACGAGACCGCCACCGTGACCGCGCCGTGGTCGGTGAACTTCACCGCGTTGCCGAGCAGATTGACCAGGATCTGCCGGATCCGGGCCTCGTCGCCGCAGACCACTTCCGGACACTCGGGCTCGAAGTGGCTGGACAGGTGCAGGCCCTTCGCGTCTGCGGTCAGCGCCACCAGGTTCATCGCCTGCTGCACGCACGCGCGCAGCACGAACGGCTGCTCGTCCAGGCTCAGCTCGCCCGCTTCGATCTTGGAGAAGTCCAGCACGTCGTTGATGATCACGAGCAGCGAGGCGCCGCTCGCGTGCACGGTCTCCACCAGCTCCCGCTGCCGGGCGTCCAGATCGGTCTCCATCAGCAGGCCGGTCATCCCGATCACGGCGTTCATCGGGGTACGGATCTCGTGGCTCATGGTCGCCAGGAACGCCGACTTCGCGGCGGTCGCCGCCACCGCCTCGTCATGGGCGGCCAGGATCGCGCTCATCGACGTGTTCACCGCCTGCGCCATCTGCGCCAGCTCACGGGGCGACGTCACCTCCGCCCGCCGGGTCAGGTCACCCGCGGCCACCCGCTGCGCCGCCGCGGTGATCTTCTTCGTCGGCTGCGTGATCCTCTTGGTGATCCAGCGCGCGCAGAGCGCGACGAGCACCGCCGTCGCCACCACGAACCACAGGATCAGCCAGCGGGTGTTCTGCGCGCTGGCCCGGCTCTGCGCCAGCTTGCCGGCCAGCTCCGCCTCCTCGTGCTGGTGCATCTCGCTGACCAGCGGGAACAGCAGGCTGACGTCGCCCTGCGGCTCGGCGATCCGAGCCTCGACCATCGGCTCCAGGCGGTTCAGCAGCTCCTGATGAGTGTTGTCACCGGCCGACGCGGCGCGGACCTCACGCAGCCTCCGCTCCACGGTCGCCGCACTGCTCCGGTAGCTCTCCGCCCACTCCGCGCTCGGCGGATCCGGGCGGGTCCGGGATGCCCGGTCGAGCACGTGAAGCGCGTCGCCGAGGCCGCCGATCTGACCGAGCAGCACGTGCGAGTGACGCAGCGGCGTCTGGCTCTCCACCAGGCTGCCGATCCGGACGTAGGCGCTGATCCCGACGACCACCAGGGCGACGAGGGCGAGAAGAAAACCGGCCGCCAGCATCCGGCCTACGGTCCACCGGGACATGAGTCTCACTCTAGGTTTTTGTGGTGGGCTTGGTGGGCGTCCCGAGGTTCCTGCCCGATTGACCGGTTCGGCGTTGTTCGGGGACGCTCGTCGGCCATGAGCGCCACACCGGTAGCGGTCCGTCGCCGCACAGACCGGGGAAATCGTGGGTCGGGGTGATCGGAACCGCCATACCCTGAGGTGGTGACGTCGGTGCTGGTGGTGGACGACGATCCCACGATCCTGCAGATCGTGGAGACGGTGCTGCGGTCGGGTGGGCTCGATGTGGACACCCGCAGCACCGGGCGGGACGGGCTGGTCGCCGCTCACGAACGGCATCCGGACTGTGCGGTGCTCGACGTCAGCATGCCGGGCATGACCGGGCTGGAGGTGTGCCGGGCGCTGCGGGACGACGCGGAGACCGCCGACATCCCGATCCTGCTGCTCACCGGGCGGGGGCAGTGGCTGGACGTGGCGTCCGGGTTCGACGCCGGGGCCGACGATTACCTGGTCAAGCCGTTCACGGCGCAGGACCTGCTGACCCGGGTGGAGGCCCTGACCGCGTCGGTCGCCGGCTGACGGCGCCGGTTGCCGGTTGACGGCGCCGGTTGCCGGCTGACGGCAGCGGTTGCCGGCTGACCGCGCCGGACGTGAGGCGGCGCTGCCTGGTTGTCGATCGTGGAGCGGTGGGAGCGGGCCGGCGCTGAGTGCTCTCGAAACAAGCGTCCGGCAGCACTGGGGACCAGCTCACACGGGCCGGCTGGCTCTCCGGGTGCCAGCGGAAATGCGAAATCCCTGAGCCCCGCGCCCCCGCGTGCCCCGCGCTGGCGTGCTGCGGCTGCCATCTCGCATCTGGCACGTACCGCCTCGCCGATCTTGGAACCCGCCGTCCCGGCCGTAGCTCAGACATGTGATCAAGCCCGGATAACCGCTCTGGCCTACGGCTCGCGCCGCCCAGCCGTAGCTGCGACATGTGATCAAGCTCGGTTAACCGCTCTGGCCTACGGCTCGCGCCGCCCGGCCGTAGCTCAGACATGTGATCAAGCTCGGATAACCGTTCTGGCCTACGGCTCGCGCCGCCCAGCCGTAGCTCCGACATGTGATCAAGCTCGGATAGCCGCTCTGGCCTACGCTCCGCCGGACCGTAATCGGGCTGGTCCGGCTGGCTGTGAGTGCTCTGGGGCGCGGCCATGCTCCGGGCGGCGCCGCGCTGACCGGAACGTTGAGCGCCGGCCTGCGTCCTCAGCGTGCGCTCAGGACCGCCGATGGATGCTGTCGGCCGTGACATTCATGATCCACGGTTTACACCTGACCATTGCCGAACTCGCTGTCGTCGTGGGTTCGATCGTGCTGGTGCTGGCTCGGTGGCTGCCGCCGGCCGCCCGTGGCCGCGCCGCCGCCGGCGCGACGGTACTGGTGATCGCGGGCGCCGCCGGGACGCTGCCGGAGCCGCGCTGGCAGATCCTGATGGTGCTGGGTGCCGACCTCCTGATCGGTGCGGCGACCGGCGCGGCGTGGTGGTGGGGGCGGCGCAAGGACCGGCGCGACGAGCGACGCGACGACGGCGTGCTGAGCGGTGGGGCGGGGCGACGCGACGACGGCGTGCTGAGCGGTGGGGCGGAGCGACGCGACGACGGCGTGCTGAGCGGTGGGGCGGGGCGGCGCGACGACGGGAGGAGCCGGCGGGTCCGCTGGTGGCTGGCGCTGCCGGGGTCGGTGCTCTGCGGCGTCCTCGTGCTCGGCGGCGGCGTCGCGGCCTGGGCGCTGCCCGTCCCGACATTTCCGGAATTGTCCGGGCCGTCGCAGGTTGGCACCACGGTGCTGCAGTGGACCGATCCCACCCGTGACGAGCCCGCGACCCGGGACGCCGCCGACCACCGTACCGTGGTCGTGCAGTTGTGGTATCCGGCGCAGGGCGTGGCCGGCGACGCGGGACGGGCGCAGTACCTGGGCCGCACCCGCCGGGAGGCGGACGTCGTCGCCGGCGCGGTGGCCGGCTACCTCGGGGCGCCCGGCTTCCTGCTCGACGGGCCGACCCGCGCGCGCACGCACGCGGTGGCTGGCGCGGCGCCGGCGGACGGTCGGTTCCCGGTCGTGCTCTTCTCGCCCGGGCTCGGCGGGGTGCGCACCCAGAACACGGCGTGGGCCGAGGACCTGGCGAGTCGCGGGTACGTCGTGGCCGGCGTCGACCACCCCTACGACTCGGCCGCGGTGGTGCTCGCCGACGGCCGTACCGTGAAGACGCGGATCGCGGCGACCGGCGACCGGGCCGAGGGCGAGCGGCTGAGGACCGCCTGGACGGCGGTGCGGGCGGCCGACCTCAGCTTCGTCCTCACCCGGCTGGGCCGCCTCGACCAGGGTGAACTCGCCGGGCGGATCGACATCGGGCGGGCGGCGGCGACCGGCCACTCGATCGGCGGCGCCGCGGCCATGCAGGCCGCCGCGCAGGATCCGCGGTTCACCGCTGTCATCAACATGGACGGCGGCCTCAACCCCGGCCAGGGTCCGCTGCGCCAGCCGGTTCTCGCCCTGACCCACGAGGTGCGGGATCAGGCGGACGCCGATTTCGTCGCGAAGGTGGACACCGTGCTGGACCGCGGCGGCGCGACGAGTTACCAGCTGAGCGTGCCCGGCAGCGCCCACCTGACCTTCACCGACGCGCCGCTCTACCTGCCACCGGTCCCGGCGCTCGTGGGTTCCCTCGGCGGGTCCGGCAGTGTGCGGATGACCGAGGCGACCACTGCCGCGTTCCTCGATGCCACCCTGTCCGGCCGGGCCGTCGACCTGCGCGCGACGCTGGCGGAGTACGGGACCCTCTCGGTCCACGATCACTGATCTCGGTCACCGAGGGAGTGTGGCGCACAGGTACGGCGTACCCCGCGATGTCTCGACCGCGACGTGCCCGCCGTGCCGGCCCACCACCGCTCGTGCCAGCATCAGCGCCATGGCGTTGCCCTGGCCGCCGCCGCCCGTGAACAGCCTGTCGGTGGGCTGTTCCGGCGGCAGGCGGAACGCCACCTGCCAGTGGCCGTCCACCACCGCCGCCTCGATCGCGCCGTCGCCGCCGAGCGCGCGGACGGCCGCCAGCAGGCGGCGGAACGCCTGGCCGAGCCGCTCCCGGTCGCCGGTGATCCGGCCGGCCGCGGGCGCCGTGAGGGAGGCGCCCGCGCCGATCTCGGCCAGCAGCTCGGGCAGGTCGAACGGGACCTGATCGAGCGGGATCGTGCCGTTCTCGATGCCGCTGATCGTGGCGATCTCGGCGACCACGTCGTCGATCCGGCGCAGGTTGCGGGACAGGATCGGCAGCACGTCGTCCAGAGCCGGGTCGCCGGTCCGCTCGGGCAGCAGCCCGAGCACGGCCAGCGCCGCCGCCAGCGGGGTGCGCAACTCGTGCAGCAGGGCGCTGACCAGCTCGGCCTTGGAGGCGGTCAGCTCGGCGAGGGCGCGGTTCTGCTGCCGCTGCCGGTGCCGGTGGTGCGCAGTCGGCAAAGAGGACTCCTGCGGATCGGCGAACGGCGACAATGCGAACATGAGCACAGTAACGGGGCAAAGCCGGGCTAAACGGCGCGTTCGCTGGATCGGCGCGGCGATCGTGCTGGCCGCCGCGGTCGCCGGCGGGATCATGCTCGCCGTGGCGGGCGAGGAGACCACCACGACGATCAAGGTGGTCACGGTGGCGGTGGACCGCGGCGAGGTGACGCTCGACGTGGCGACGACCGGAACCGTGGAGCCGGCCACCACCCGCAGCCTGTCGTTCGCTGTCGACGGCACCGTCGCGTCCGTCGCGGTGCGGGCCGGCAACAAGGTGAAGGCGGGGGACCAGCTCGCCGTCCTGGACAAGACCGGCGCCACCGAGGACGTGAGCGACGCCCGGGAGAAGCTCGCCGACGCGCGGGAGCGGCTCGCGGCCGCCGACGACAACGCGGCGGCCGCCACCGCGAGCGCGACAGCGTGCGCCGTGGCCACCCCCGCCGGTCCGCCGGTCGTGGTGGCCGCCGAGCCGTCGGCGGCGGCGACCGTGCAGGCCGCCGCGACCCCGTGTGTCACGCGGGGATTCCCGGTCGCCGGCAACGACCAGGTGCTCAGCGCCGAGCAGGCGGCCAACAACGCGGAGGTGGCGCTGGCGAAGGCCGAGGAGGCCCTCGCCGGGACGGTCATCAAGGCGCCGATCGCCGGCACCGTGGTGTCGATCGCCGGCAGCGTGGGCGACAAGGTCACCGCCGGGGCCACGTTCGTCGGGCTGGCCGACACGTACGACATGCAGGTCTCCGCGGACTTCCCGGAGGCGGACGCGGGTTCGCTGGCGAAGGGGCAGAGCGGCACCGTGACCCTGGCCGACTCCGACGCGACCTACGCGGCGAAGGTCGTGCAGGTCGACCCGGTCGGCACCTCCGACGGCACGCTCGTGCGCTACGGGGTGCTGCTCGCGTTCACCGACGCGCCGTCCGAGCTGCTGGTCGGGCAGAGCGCCCAGGTCCGGGTACGGACCGGCGAGGTGGCCGCCGCGATCCGGGTGCCGTCGACAGCGGTGCACGACGTGGCCGGCGAGTCCGGGACGGTGCTCGTCCGCAGCGGCGGCGCGTCGGTGGAGCGGACCGTGGCGGTCGGCCTGCGCGGCGGCCAGTACACCGAGATCACCGACGGGCTGAGGGAAGGCGAGCTGGTGGTCCGATCGTGGTGACCGGGATGCCGCGAAGGCGGCCGGGAAACTTCGAACAAGCCACCACGAACCGGTACTACCGGACAGAATGCAGATGTGAAAGCGCTTCGTCGTCCCAGCACGGCCGTGAACGCCCTGCTGGCGCTGCTCATCGTCGGCGCCGCGTTCTGGGGCTGGACCCTGCTGCGGGACACCGACTCGGACACCGAGGCGAACGCCTCCGCCCTGCGCACGGTCGCCGCCGAGCAGGGCACCGTCACGAAGACGGTGACCGCCGGCGGCAGTGTGGAGAGCGCGTCGACGGCCACCGCCACGTTCGCCACCTCGGGCACCGTCACCAGCATCAAGGTGAAGGTCGGCGACAAGGTCAGCTCGGGTCAGCTGCTGGCGCAGGTGGACGCCACCGACGCGCAGCGGTCGCTGGCCCTGGCCGAGGCGAACCTGGCCGCGGCGCAGGGCGCGCTGGGCCGGGCGCAGGCCGCCGGCACCGACACGAGCAGCGCGACGAACGAGGTCACCCAGGCGGAGCTGAGCGTCGACGAGGCCGAGGCCGCCGTCGCGGGCACGAAGCTGACCGCCCCGATGGCCGGCACGGTGACGGCTGTCAACGGAACACTGGGCGGCTCCAGCAGCGGTCAGTCCGAGAGCGGCAGCGGCTTCGTGGACCTCGCCGATCTCGCGAAACTGCAGGTCACCGCCGCGTTCTCGGAGGCCGACGCCACCGAGCTCAAGGAGGGCCAATCCGCCACGATCACCTGGAACGCGCTGCAGGGCGCGGAGACCACCGGCCAGGTCGTCGCCGTGGATCCGGCCGCCACGACGACAAACAGCGTGGTGACCTACGGCGTCACGGTCAGCCTGCCGAACCCGCCGGCGGGCGCGAAACCCGGCCAGACCGTCACGGTCGCGGTGATCACCGGCAACGTGGAGAACGTCGTCTCGGTCAACTCGGCGGCGGTCACCACCACCGGAAACCGGCACACGGTCACGGTGCTCGGCACGAACAACGCGTTGGAGACGCGACAGGTGCAGGTGGGGCTGAAGGGCGATGACGCGTACCAGATCACCTCGGGTCTCACCGCGGGGGAGCGCGTGGTGATCCCGACCTCGGCCACGACGTCCACCTCGGCCACGACCGGCCGCACCGGCGGCGGTGGGCTCGGCACCGGCGGCGCCGGCTTCACCGGTGGCGGTGGCGGCGCGCCCGGCGGGCGCTGACCCATGTCGAACCGCCCGGTCCTGGACGTGCGCTCGGTGACCAAGGTGTACCGCGACGGGAACACCACCGTGCGTGCCCTCGACAACGTGTCGCTGCGGGTGGGACACGGCGAGTACGTGGCGATCATGGGCTCGTCCGGCTCCGGCAAGTCCACCCTGATGAACATCCTGGGCTGCCTGGACGTGCCCACGACCGGCACCTACCTGCTGGACGGCGTGGACGTGAGCCGGCTCAGCGACGGGCAACTGGCCCTGGTCCGGAACCGGTTGATCGGCTTCGTCTTCCAGGCGTTCAACCTGATTCCCCGGACCAGCGCCGCGGCGAACGTCGAGCTGCCTCTCGCGTACTCCGGGATGCGCGCCGCCGAACGCCGCCGCCGCGCCCTGTTCTCGCTGGATCTGGTCGGTCTCGCGGATCGGGCCGACCATGAGCCCAACCAGCTCTCCGGCGGGCAGCAGCAGCGGGTCGCGGTGGCTCGCGCGCTGGTCACCGAGCCGGCGTTGCTGCTCGCCGACGAGCCGACCGGCAACCTGGACAGTCACGCGACCGAGGAGGTGCTCAGCGTGTTCGACGACCTGAACGCGGCCGGCCGGACGATCGTGCTGATCACTCATGAGAACGAGGTGGCGGCCCGCGCCGACCGGTTGATCAGGCTGTTCGACGGGCAGGTCGTGGAGGACGCGCGAGTCGGGCGGCACGCGGCATGAACGTCGGTGAGATCGTGCGCTTCGCGCTGCGCGGGATCGGCGCCAACAAGCTGCGTTCCGTCCTCACCATGCTCGGCATCCTGATCGGTGTGGCAGCCGTGATCCTGCTGGTCGCCGTCGGCAACGGCTCCGCCCAGTCGGTCGCCGACCGGATCGAGGCGCTCGGGACGAACACGCTCACCGTGATGAGCACCAGCCGCGGCGCCGGCGGCCTCACCACGGAGGTCGCGGACGCGCTCGACGACAGGGTGCTCGCCCCCGGCGTCGCCTCCGTCTCGCCGGTCGTCAGCACGTCCGCCACCCTGACCTATGCGGGCGCCGAGCACGAGATCAGCTCGTTCGTCGGCACCACACCCGGCTGGTTCACCGCCTCCAACTTCCCGGTGGAGACCGGCGCGACCTTCACCGCCGACGACGAGGCGCAGGCCCGCCGGGTCGTGGTGATCGGCCGGACCGTCGCCGAGGAGCTGTTCAGCGGCGTCGACCCGGTCGGCAAGCAGGTCACCGTCGGGGGCGCGCTGTTCACCGTCGCCGGCGTGCTGCAGGAGAAGAGCTCGTCGGGGTTCCAGGATGCCAACGACACCGCTGTCGCGCCGATCAGCGCGGTCCAACAGGTGCTTTCCGGGTACGGGCCCCTCAGCTCCATCCTCGTCGAGGCGCGCGACCCCGGCATGGTGGACACCGTCCAGTCGGAGATCACCACGATCTTGAACCAGCGGGCCGGCGCGGACACCTACCGCATCCAGAACGCGTCGCAACTGCTCGAGACGCAGACCGAGACCGCCGACACGTTCACCACGCTGCTCGGCGCCGTCGCCGCGATCAGCCTGCTCGTGGGCGGGATCGGGATCACGAACATCATGCTGGTGACGGTCACCGAACGTACCCGGGAAATCGGCATCCGGAAGGCACTCGGCGCGCCCCGGCGGGTGATCCTCAGCCAGTTCCTCATCGAGGCCACCCTGCTGAGTGTTATCGGTGGAGGTCTGGGAGTCGCAGCCGCCGTGATCGGCAGCCGCTTCGAGATCGTCGGCGTGCAGCCGGTGATCGTGCCCAGCTCGGTAGCGCTCGCCCTGGGCGTCTCCGTGCTGATCGGACTCTTCTTCGGCGGCCTGCCCGCCGCCCGCGCCGCGCGGCTCCGGCCGATCGACGCCCTGCGCTACGAGTGAGGACCTGTGACCTCTGCGAACGACGACACCGAGGTGCTGCCCCGCGCCATCGACGACCCGCCGCCGTCAGCACCCGACGACGACCTGAACAGCGCCATCGCCGCGGCCGCGCCGAAACGCTGGTGGAACCGCACCACGCTCGCCCTGATCGGCCTGGTCCTCGCGGTCGGCGGCTTCCTCGGCGGCGTGCAGGCCCAGGAGCGCTGGGGGTCGGCCTCCACCGACGGGGCCGGGAGCTCCTTCCCCCGCAACGCCGGCATGCCGAGCGGCGGCTTCGGCGGCAACCGGACGACCGCGGGCGGCGGCACGTCCGGAACGGTCAAGCTGGTCGACGGCGCCACGCTCTACGTGCAGACCGCGGAGGGCGAGACGATCACGGTACGCACGAGCGACACCACCGCCGTGAAACTGGCACAGACCACGACGCTCGATCAGCTGTCCACCGGCCAGCAGGTCACCGTGCAGGGCCAGGCCGACGACGAGGGCGTGGTGACAGCGACAACCGTGACAGCGGGTTGAGGAGGTCAGGGCCTCTCATCGGCGGCGAAGAAGAGCAGCGGATCGAGGTCGGATTCAGGGGTCCCCATCGCGCGCTTGTGTGCCAGATAACTCGACACGGCGTCACTGACTTCTGCGACATCGAGATCAGGCCGGTTGTCGAGGAGCCGGTGAAGATCGTGCGGTTCCACATGTTCCCAGCTCAACTCCCCGTAGCGGCTCAATAATTGGAGCAGATGAATGGCGAAGCTGTCACTTATGGAACACCCGGCAAGCTCATGAACCATTTCCGGGGATACGCTTACGCTGGACAAGTCCTCTGGGATCCAGTCGGCGGGCGATGTGCCCGATAGTAGATCTTCGGTCCATGCGTTGGGGTTCTGCCGAGCGGAGATTTTCATGAGAACGAAGCCTAGGGGAGTTCGCGATGAATAATCTGTCGATATGGCCCTGACGAAAAAATTTTCATTCATGAGGTAAGGGCATCGGTGAGCCAGTGCCTGCAGTGTGTAATCTCTCGGGCTCACGTCCGCAAGTGTGTCGAGGGCGAGCCGGACCAGGGCCCGTGTCAAGTCAGCAGGAAGATAGGGTCCGTCATCGACGAGCAGGTTGAGGAGCGCCTGAGCCGATGCCGGATCGATGGGGGGTGTCGTCGTTCCGTCGAATTCGAGGAGCATTTGATACTGATTGACATCCGGCGGAGTCATCATTCTCAGTGCGGGAACCGGCCACCTTTCGGTCAGGAGACCGTAGATGGTCAGACGGTAGTCGCGCTGGTCCTGCCCGACTTGCGAGGTGCCGGCCCAGATCATGTCACCTGTTCTGGAGTTCACCTCTGATTCATAGTCCGCGATCAACTCTGCAGCGGCTGCGTCGAGATTTCCGGTTTGGCCTGCCAGCAGGTTCAAGCGGTCGTTCATTCGGGCGAGAGAACCGAAGAGCCAGGCTTGCTCGCCTTCGTCCAGTCCCGCACGCCAGAGCCGCACCGTCGTGGACCACGTCTTCAGCGGCTCGATCGGCACCCCCTCGTCGCTGGAGAGCGCCAGCAGCGTCGCGAGGTTCGCCGTATAGGTGGCGAGGCGATTCACCACATCGGCACTGGTCGGAGCGTAGCGAACCACGTCACTGCGATTACGCGGCTCGCGTGCGCGGTCGAACAGGTACATGAGTGTCGCCCGGAGCGACTCATTGTCGATGCTCTTCATGAGGTGCCGCGCGAAGTCGACGACAGGTTCCCGGGCGGCGAGCGCCCGCTGGCTCAGGAGGGCGAACAAAAGGTCGTCGTCAAGGGAGTCGACGCGCCATTCGGCGGTCAGTCGCTGGTGGTCGCCGGCGAGCACCGCCAGGATGTGGACGGTGTATTCGGCGACCAGGTATTCGCCGAAGGTGGCGTGCAGGAACTCGTAGTTCTCCAGCGGCGTCTCCCCCCGGCTCTGTCCCGCCTTCGCCACGTGGACGAAGAAGAACGCCGCCACCGTGGCCTTCACCCGGTTCAGGGAGCCGCCGCGGCCGGTTCGAGCCTCGGGAGATTCTCGAGTCA
Organism: Actinoplanes sp. NPDC023936; assembly: GCF_040639325.1. Taxonomy (NCBI): domain Bacteria; kingdom Bacillati; phylum Actinomycetota; class Actinomycetes; order Micromonosporales; family Micromonosporaceae; genus Actinoplanes; species Actinoplanes sp. NPDC023936. The sequence continues at coordinate 93,502 of NZ_JBEZZR010000035.1, forward strand.
GGATCTCCAGGTCGTCGCTCAACTGGTCCTCGGAGATCTCCTGTTCACCGCGGTTGAACATGGCGAACGCGGCGATCGACAGGTTGCGCCGGAGAGCCCTTTCGCCGTTCCGCTGTTCGTCTCTGCTCAGTGGAGTCGTCGCTTTGTCCCTGATCTGGCGCGTGATGAACGAGCTGATCAACTCCTTGTAGAGCCCGGCACCGGCCAGCGCGGGGTCGTCCAACCGGCGACCGCCGTCGCCAGCCGCGTAGATCGCGAGCAGGGCGACGAGCAGTGGCTGGCGCAGTGCCCGCTCCCGGTCGATCACCGCCTCGGCCGCCAGCGGATGGAAACTCGGCGTCTCCAGATTGGTGTGGTTCCAGATCTCGACCCATCGGTGCAGTTGTGCGTCGGAGAAGTCCTCCAGCCGGATCACCAAGGCTTCCGGAGGGACGCTGACCTGGTCCATGACGATGTGCCGGGAAGTCACGACGGTGATCACGGCGGTGCCGTCCAGCCATAGGCCGCGCTGGAACTCGGTGACTCTCTCGATGAATTCGGTCTGCGGCGTCTTGGTGGCCTGGATCAGCTCGTCCAGGCCATCGAAGATGACCACCTTGGTCCGGGCCGACTCGCGGCAGAGCGATCCCCAGTCCACCGACTCCTCGACTGTCGCTTCGAGCGCTGCCTCGATCTGCCGGTACAGGGGGACGCCGGTCGGAACCTCGCGCAGCTTCACCAGGATGGTGGTGAACGAATCGGCGGGGATCCGGGCGGCCACCACCTTGCTGAGCAGCGTCTTGCCGGCGCCGGGATGGCCGAGCACGACGAGGGGACGCCGAGCGCTCTCCGGGGAGGTGAGGTAGTCGGCCAGGAAACCGGCCAGGTCACGGAGGAGTGGCGCCTTCATCCACCAGTCGTCGCTGGCGAGCGTGGGTTCCGCGGACATCTCGGCGAGACGGAAGTCCGGGCTCACGAATCCGTCCTCCACGGTAGGAAACGCCAGCCCGGCCAACCGGGTCGGCCAGATCGGCTCGGTGAGGACAGCCTGGGTTCGCCGCTCCAGCTTGCGCTCGACAGCGTTGACAGCACCGGCCGCGCCGATGGCGTTGAGCGACTCCTTCAATTCGGCTAGCGAGCCGGTGATTACGGAGGCGAAGTTCGTCTGCATCCAGAATCCGAACTCCGGAACGTCCACCGCGAGCCGCATGAACCGTTCGCGATAGATCTCGGTGGCGCGCGACGTCAGCGGCTCGACGAAGGTGGAAGGGTCGCCCGGACGACGTCGTTCCCACGCCGCGATGTCGGACATGAACCGCATCAGACTGTTGGCGAGGACAGCGTAGCTATGCCTCACCATGACGGTGTTCGCGTCGAAGCCACGTCGCGGTGTGGGTAGCGGGAAGGACTCGGTTCGGAGCTGGCCGGTAAATGGGTCGTTCAGCCCTCGATCGGTGATCAGCTGGCGCTCCGCAGGACTGAGCTCCAAATCCCGGTAGAGGTCGCCGGCGACCGCCTCGAAGGCGTCGAAGAACGACGACAGGCCGAGCATCGTGTGCGCGGCCTCAAGTAATTCCAGGTGTGTCTTGCCGGTCGTGCTTTTGATTCGGCCCGGAGACGTGTCCGTCGCCTGCCGGATCTGAGAGATCAGCTCGGTCTTCGGGTCGATCAAGGCGAGCGTGGCGCCGGCGGTGAACGGCGCCGCCGCCAGCAGGAATGCTCCAAGCGCCCGGTCCAGGCGGCTGATCCGCTGGTCGTCGCGGGCGACGATGCGTAAGGCCTCTGCGTACGTCATCGGCGGGATGCGGCTCACGAAAATGGACACTGGCAGCGGCTCCCTGCCCTGTCAATGCGGCCGGCGTCCCGAAACCCCCTAGCGGGGGCGGGCGCGGTGGCGGCGGACCAGGACGAAGGCGAGCGCGGCCGCGAACGCGTCCACGGTGATGAGCAGGCCGGGCCAGTTGAAGAGCAGCATCACCAGGGGCACGGCGAGGAAGAGCAGGACGCAGAGCACCGGGATCGTCGGGAACGACACCTCGGCGCCGCCCGGCTCGAACTGCCGCTCCAGGTCGGCGAGGATGCGGCGGTCATTGTCGTCAAGCATCGATCTTCCCAGGTCATGACCCTGACAGGTATCGACAATCTTAAACCTCGACGAGCGCCGGCAGGAGGGCGGCGAGCAGGGCGATCCGCTCGCCCACACCGGATTTCGACACCCATTCGGTACGGGCATGAGCACCCCCGCCCCGTGGGGCTAGCCCGTCCACCGTCGGCACCCCGAGCGCCCCCGTGGTGTTGGTGTCGGCCGCCCCGTCCGCCGGGCGGCCATCCAGAGACTGACCGATCCCGGTCGCCACCGCCCGGATCCGGTCCAGCAGCGCGGACCCGCCCGGCTGCCAGGTCGGCCGGTGCGACAGCAGCTCAGCCGCCACCCGCGCCTTCGCCCGCACCGGCCGCAACCCGCGCAAGAGCCCGAGCACCGCCTCCTCGTCCGCCGGGTCGGCGAACCGCAACCCCAGGTCGGCGTGCGCCTCGCCGGCCACCACGTTGGTCCGCCCGCCACCGGCGATCGTCCCGGTGTTCAGCAGCACCGGCCGGCCGGCGATCCCGGCCCGGACCCGCAGGAGCTGGTCGATCAGCTCGTCGATGGCGTTGGCCCCGGCGTCCGGGTCGAGAGCGGCGTGCGCCTCCACCCCGGTCACCGCGATCCGCGCGCGGGTGCTGCCCCGGCGCCCGGTCTTGAGGTCGCCGCCCGGGTGCGGCGGTTCCAGCCCGAGCACCGCCGCCGCCCGGCTCGCCTCGGAGCGGACCAGGTCACCGGCGGTGGGTGAGCCGATCTCCTCGTCCGCCACCACGATCATCCGGATCTCCGGGTGCGGACCGGCCATCCCGGTCACGGCGGCGAGGAGCGCGGCGAGGCCGGCCTTCGTGTCGTAGACGCCCGGCCCCCGGATCACGTCACCCTCCACGGTCCACGGCATCGTGGCGAGGGTGCCGGCCGGCCAGACCGTGTCGTAGTGGCTGAGCAGCAGGACCGGCTCGCCCGCGGATGCCGTCGCGGGCCGGTTCCAGAGCAGGTGGTCGCCGGTCGGGTGCGTCTCGCGGGTCACCGTGAAACCGGCCCGGACGGCGTCCGCCTCGAGCACCTCGGCCAGCGCGCCCAGCGCTCGCGGGTCACCGGTGGGGGACTCCAGCAGCGTGTACCGATGCAGCGCGTCAAGGGCGGAAGCTGTCATATGCGGAACCTAAGTTGCGCCTTCACAGTTGTCAACGTGCTGATATACGGTCGGCCTGGCAAAGATACGATCGCTATCTTCTGACCCGGAGGTGCTCATGGCGGAGATCCGCAGCCTGGACGGGCTCGCCGAGCAGACGGCGGCCGCCCGCCTCTACCGGTCCGTCTTCGGATACACCGCACCCGAGTGGGGCCTGAGCCCGCGCCTGCTCGCCGCGCTCCGGGAGAACTCCGGGACGGTCATCGGCGCGTTCGGCGAGGACGGCACGCTGATCGGCTTCTGCTACGGCTTCACGGCGGTGGAGGCCGGCGAGATCTACCACTACAGCCAGGCCGCGGTGGTCGCGCCGGGCGCGCAGGGCGGCGGCATCGGACGCCGGCTGAAACAGGCGCAGGCCGCGGCGGCGCGCGGCACGGGGGCGCGGTCCATGCGGTGGACCTTCGATCCGTACGCGTTACGCAACGCCCATTTCAATCTGGCGGTTCTCGGCGCGACCGGGATCCGTTTCCATCCCGATTTCTATGACGAGCCGGGCACCGATCGGGTGGTGGTCAGCTGGGATCTCTCGGGGGCGCCGGTGACGCGTACCGGAAAGGGGGGAAGCGTGGTGACGCCCGCGAGTGACCGGATCGCCGCGCCGGACCCCGCGGATCGCAGCCGGCTGCGGTGGCAATTGGCGGACCACTTCGGGGCCGGCCGCCGGCTCGTGGCGGTGACCCGCGCCGGGGATGCCGTCACCTACACGTTCGAGAATGGCGAACCGTGACCTCCACTCCCTCCGAGCGCTTCGACCGCAACGTTCAGCGGCGTTCCGCGCAGGTGCTCAAACAGCGGGTGCTCGAACAGCAGCGCGTCGAATTCGAGAAGGCTCTCGCCTGGGCCGCCGAACAGGACGCCATCGAACGGGCGGCTGCCCTGATCGTCTCCGCCCGGCGTCGTTATCTGCTCGGGCACGGCAAATCGTTCGGGTACGCCTCGCTGCTCGGCGCCGATCTGAGCGCCGGCCTTTCCGGCGTGCACGTCGTCGACGGGGCGGCGCTGCGTTCTCTCGACGTGCTCAGCGACATCCGGCAGGGCGATCTGCTCGTCGCCGTGTCGCTGTCGCGGTACCGCCGGGAGACCGTCGACATCGCGTCCGCCTACGTGCGGCAGGGCGGTGACCTGGTCCTCGTCACCGACGCCGAGGACGCGCCGCTCGCTCCGCTGGCCGCCGCCAGAATCGTGGTCGGCGCGGATTCCGCCTCCTACGCCAATTCGCCGGCGTCGATCGTGCTGGCTTTGCATCTGCTCGCCACCCTGACCATCGCCAGTTCCAAAGGCGCCGGCCGTCGCCTGCGGGAACGCGACGCCCTGGCTCGTGAACTCGGCCTCTACACCGGAGAATGATGAGAGTCTCGCTGCGCCGGGTGCGCCTGCCGCTGGTCCACCAGTTCCGGACGAGTTCGCACGCCAAGCGGTTCCTGGAACACATCCTGGTGACGTTCGAGGCCGCGGACGGCACGGTGGGCTGGGGCGAGATCGCCTCGCCGAGCGGCCCGTTCTATTCGGCGGAGACGGTCGACTCGTGCTGGGCGGTGTCCCGTGACTTCCTGGCGCCGATCGCGCAGCGCACCCGATGGGAACACCCGGCGGAATTGGCCGCCGCGATGAGCAAGGTCCGCGGCAACCATTTCGCCCGCTCCGGTTTCGACGTGGCTGCCTGGTCGCTCTTCGCGGCGCGGTCCGGCATTCCGCTGTCCCGGGCCCTCGGGGGTACGCGTTCTCGTGCCGAAGCCGGCGTGTCCCTGGGAATCGAATCCACCATCGACGAGCTGCTCGCCCAGGTGTCCGCGCGGGTGGCGGAGGGCTATCGGCGGATAAAGCTGAAAATCGCGCCGGGGTGGGACGTTGCTCCGGTGCGTGAGGTGCGTGCCGCGTTCCCGTCGGTGCCCGTGCACGTGGACGCGAACGGCGCTTACGACTCTTCGGATATGTCGGCTTTCTTCGCTTTGGACGCACTCGGACTTCTCATGATCGAGCAGCCGTTCGCGCCGCGCGACCTGCTCGCCCACGTGGCGCTGCAGAAACGGATCAGCACCCCGGTCTGCCTGGACGAGTCCGTCGAGGAGGTCGCCGACCTGGCCACCGCGCTCACCCTCGGCGCCGGCCGGATCCTCAACATCAAGGTGTCCCGGATGGGCGGGCTCACCCCCGCCCTCCGGGCCCACGAGCTGGCCCGCTCGGCAGGCGTCCCGGTCTGGTGCGGCGGCATGCACGAGTTCGGCATCGGCCGCGCCGCGAACGTCGCCCTCAGCTCGCTGCCCGGCTTCACGCTGCCGTCCGACGTCTCCGGCTCGGACAAGTACTACGCCCGCGACGTGACCACCCACCCGATCGTCTGCACGGACGGTCACGTGGACGTGCCGTCGGCGCCCGGCCTGGGCTGGGAGCCGGACCTGGAGTTCATCGAGTCGCAGACCGTCGACCGGCTGACCGTGACGTAGGGTCGCCGCATGGCACTCTCCACCGCAGCGATCACCGCGGGTTCCCTCATCGGCGGCTGGCAGCTGGCCCGCAGCACCGGCATCCGCCCCCTGGGCGGCGCGGTCCTGGCCGCCGGCGGCATCCTGGCCGGCCGCGAGTGGGCCCGCACCACCAGCCCGGCCGTGACGACGGCGCTCGTCGCGACGTACATCGGCGCCTTCGGCCTGTCCCACCCGCTGGCCAAGAAGATCGGCTCCTGGCCCTCGGTCCTGGCCGTCTCCGCTCTGACCGCGGCGGCGTCCTACGCCCTCTCCGACCGCCGCGCCTAGCCATCCTTCACGAGACGGGACCTACCTTAAAAAAACGGGCCCTACAGCCACTTGGTCAGATTGACCATGTTGCCGTCGGGGTCGAGGACGTGCGCCACCCGCTGGCCCCACGGCATGTCGTGTGCCTCCCCCGGCACGGTGCCACCGGCCGCCGCGACAGCGGGGAACAGCGCGTCGACGTCCGCGACGTCGGCGCTGAGGATGATCCGCACCGGTGCGCCGATCTGGGTGCCCTCCTCCTGTACGAGCCCGAGCGTCGTCGCGCCGATCCCCAGCTCGACGTAGAACTCGGGGCCGTCCTCGGGTACGCGGAGGGTCTGCGTCGCGCCGAGCACCTTCTCGTAGAAAGCGCGCAGCCGGGGCAGGTCGGGCGTGCTGACGATGGGCTGGATCGAGGTCATGGTCTCTCCCGAGTAGTAGGTCTCGCGAGGTAGACCGCCCAACCGCCAGCAACTCATCGGCGTGCGTGCCCCACGGCGCGGAGTGGTCGCGCACCGGATCGTGTCACGGTCGGTCGCCGATGACCGTGGAGCGCTGGGGGTCTGCGTGATTCTGTGGGGCCTGGGGCGTCCGCGCGTTTCCGAAAAGCGACGTTGACCGCAGGTGCCGGCACGCTGAGTGACAACGGTTCACACTGAGGGCGTGTCCCGCCCCCCGCCGCGCCCCCGCGCCCCCGCCGCGCCCCCGCGCCCCCGCCGCGCCCCCGCGCCCCCGCCGCGCCCCCGCGTGTCCCGCGCCCCGCGTGTCCCGCGCCCCCGCGTGTCCCGCGCCCCCGCGTGTCCCG